>JAOZVI010000018.1:3522-29056 GCA_029938265.1 Flavobacteriaceae bacterium
AACCATAACCCGGATATCCCCAACCATAACCCGGATATCCCCAACCGTAACCCGGATATCCCCAACCGTAGCCCGGATATCCCCAATATCCACCGTAACCGTAACCGTAACCATACCAAGGATTATAATATCCGTAATATGGATAACCCCAGTAACCGCCCATTCCTATATGAAAACTTACTGAAACATCATCCGAATAATTCCAGGGAGGTGCTCCATTTCCATATTGCTCTTCTACATAAAGTGTGTCGGTTTCCGAATAACCTTCATAATCATCAATATCAGTAATGATATCATCTTCATCAAAATAATATCTATTAGCCTCAGTTTCAAAATAATGCTTATAAGTATTGGCCGATTGACTATCTTTGATGATAACTACTTCATTATTTTTATTGTTATAGCTCCTATCTTCTTCATAAATGCCATCATCACTATAATAGGCACTTTGTGATGAAGTGCCACAAGAAATTATACTTATAATAAATAAGGAAAATATAAAGAGAGTTGTTATTTTAAATTGTTTATGAGTAATGTTTTTCATAACTGTCAATTTTAATTGTTGTAAGTTACAAATTTAATTAGCTTTGCAACGAATAATGATTTGTTATCATTATTACAATATTTATGCCAAAAATATATTTATAATTTTTTTATATGAGTAAAAAATTGACCAAAAGAAGTGAAGACTATTCAAAATGGTACAACGAGATCGTTATAAAAGCCGATTTGGCTGAAAATTCCGGTGTGAGGGGAATGATGGTAATAAAACCATACGGATACGCAATTTGGGAAAAAATGCAAGCTGAATTGGATAGAATGTTTAAAGAAACAGGACATGAAAATGCATATTTTCCACTATTAATTCCTAAGTCCTATTTTAGCAAAGAAGCAAGTCATGTTGCTGGTTTTGCCAAAGAATGTGCTGTTGTAACACATTATCGATTAAAAAATAGTGAGGATGGAAAAGGTATTATCGTTGATGAGAACGCCAAATTAGAAGAAGAGCTTATCATTCGTCCTACTTCTGAAACCATTATATGGGATTCTTACCGCAAATGGATACAATCTTATCGTGATTTGCCTTTATTGATCAACCAGTGGGCAAACGTAGTACGATGGGAAATGCGAACGAGATTATTTTTACGTACAGCTGAATTTTTATGGCAAGAAGGCCATACAGCACATGCTACTAAGGCTGAGGCCATAGAAGAAGCGGAGAAAATGCAGAACGTTTATGCCACTTTTGCTGAGAACTTTATGGCAATGCCGGTTATTAAAGGTGTTAAAACAGAAAGTGAACGATTTTCCGGAGCATTAGATACCTATACTATTGAAGCATTAATGCAGGATGGTAAGGCATTACAGGCAGGAACAACTCACTTTTTGGGGCAAAATTTTGCCAAAGCTTTTGATGTAAAATTTACATCAAAAGAAGGTAAACTTGATTATGTTTGGGCTACTTCATGGGGTGTTTCTACCAGATTGATGGGCGCCTTAGTGATGACACATAGTGATGATTTTGGTTTGGTTCTACCTCCAAAATTAGCACCAATTCAGGTTGTTATCGTTCCTATTTATAAAACTGATGAACAATATGATGTAATTTCGGCTAAAGCTGAAGAAATGGTTAAAGATTTTAGAGAGAAAGGTATTTCAGTTAAATATGATAATCGCAAAACTCATAAACCAGGCTGGAAATTTGCAGAATATGAATTAAAAGGGGTGCCTTTAAGAATTGCAATGGGACCTAGGGATTTGGAAAACGGAACTATTGAATTGGCCAGACGTGATACATTATCTAAAGAAATTGTTAGTCAGGATAATATTTCAAATACTATAGCCAATCTATTAGATGAAATTCAAGATAATTTGTTTAAAAAAGCGCTTGATTATAGGAATACACATATTACCAAAGTTAATAGTTTTGAAGAATTTAAAGAGGTTTTAGAGAATAAAGGAGGTTTTATTTTGGCACATTGGGATGGAACTGCCGAAACCGAAGAAAAAATTAAAAATCTCACAAAAGCTACAATCAGATGTATTCCATTAGATAAAAAAGAGGAAGAAGGAAAATGTGTCTTGACAGGTAAAAAGTCTACAAAAAGAGTACTTTTTTCAAAAGCGTATTAAATATTTATACAAAGTGCTTGCAGAGTAAAAAAATTATTTTATTTTTGCACTCGCTTTTGAAACAAAAAGTTATCCCTGGCCCGTTCGTCTATCGGCTAGGACGCCAGGTTTTCATCCTGGTAAGAGGGGTTCGACTCCCCTACGGGCTACAAAATTTGTTTTATAAACAATTAAATTTAAAATTATGGCAAATCATAAGTCTGCAATAAAAAGAATTAGAAGTAACGAAACGAAAAGGTTGAGAAACAGATATCAGCATACAACAACACGTAATGCTATTAGAAATCTACACGACATATCTGTTAAAAAAGATGCAGAAAAGCAATTAACAAATGTGATTTCAATGGTTGACAAATTAGCAAAGAAAAATATTATTCACAAGAATAAAGCTGCTAATATTAAGTCGAAATTGACTAAATATGTTTCAAGCTTAAAATAAATTTTTATAGATAAACTCTGATAAAAAGACGGTCTTATGGCTGTCTTTTTTTGTTCATCTATAGTATATTACCAATCGTAGATCCTATCAGCATCTAATCTAATCATAATAAACAAAAGTAAAGTAAAACCCCATAAAGAGGATCCTCCATAACTAAAAAATGGAAGAGGAATTCCAATTGTTGGTAATAATCCTATGACCATACCTATATTTACCAAAAAGTGAAAGAAAAAGATGACAACCACACTATAGGCATATACTTTACTAAACATTAATTTTTGCCTATCGGCTATAAAGAGCAATCTTATCAAGAAACCAACAAACATCAATACTACTAAAGTCGTACCCAAAAAACCCCATTCTTCACCTATAGTACTAAAAATATAATCTGTTTCTTGCTCAGGAACAAAATCTCCCTGAGTTCTATCTCCTTGCAAATAACCTTTACCGATTATACCCCCTGAACCAATAGTAATTACTGATTGTGCTGTGTTGTAACCAATACCTTGTATATCTGTTTTTTTTCCTAAAAGAATATCAAATCTATCTCTATGTCGTTGTTCAAAAACATTATTGAATACATAATCAACACTAAAGATAAATAATCCAGAAAATATATAAATGACGATAAATTTCATCCAATTTCTTCGAAATACTAATTTATTTTTATAATACAAATAAATAAGTAATGCCGTAATCAAAGTAAAAGAAATAATCAAAGTGATAATATATCCATAATAGAGTGTTACTATAAATAGAATAATTGCAACAAAACCAATTACAAGATAATAAAGCGGTAACCCAAATCTATACAGAACAAATATTAAAAAACCATAAACGAGTGCTGATCCCGGATCGGGTTGTAAAGTTATTAGTAAGGCTGGCAACAAGATTATAGCAAAAACTCTAAGTTGTGTTGGAAGTTTTTTTAGATCCATACCTCTTTCACTCAAATAATTAGCCAGGGCTAAAGCTGTTGCTGCCTTAGCAAACTCAGAAGGTTGAAAACTAAAACTTCCGAAATGATACCACGATGTAGCTCCATTAATATTTTTCCCAAAAATAAATAAGCCAATCAGAGACAATAAAGAAAGTAAATAAAAAATACCCGAATATCTTTCATAAAACTTTCTATCAATCGCTAAAATAAAAATAATCAGAACGGTACTCAGAAGAATAAAGAATATTTGTTTACCGTATTTTGTAGCCAAATTAAAAATAAAGGTTTGATCTTCAGTATAAGTAGCAGCATATATACTCAACCATCCTAAAAAAACAAAGAACAGATAAAAGACTACTAAAAGCCAATCAACACCTTTAAATATATTATTCCTTCTTCGCAACGTATGATTCTATTTGTAATTGATTACTATATTCTTCTTCTAAACTTCCTTCCAGAATTCTTTTTTCCAACCAATCTCTTTTCACTTGACCTGTAAGATACTTTTCAATCATCAAACTTGCAATGGGTGCTGCCCATCTGGAACCCCAATATCCATTTTCAACAAAAACCGCAATAGCAATCTTAGGATTATCTTTAGGTGCAAAAGCTACAAAAATTGAATGATCAGTAAATTGGACTTTTTCGCCATTAATACGTTTTGAATTTTCTGAAGTACCTGTTTTTCCACAAATTTCAATACCTTCAATCTTTGACATTCTGGCTGTACCTTTTTCAAAAACATCATACATCCCTTCTATAACCGGTTCAAAATGTTGTTTATCAATAGTAGTATAAATTGGATTACTATATTTAGAAACAAAAGAGGTACTATCTTTAATACTTTTCAAAATATGAGGTGTAAAATAAAATCCCCTGTTTGCTATTGCGGCAGTCATATTTGCCAATTGTATCGGAGTAGTTAAAACCTCACCTTGCCCAATTGCATTTGAGATGGTTGTTACAGCTCTCCATCCACCATTTGGATACATTCTTTTATATAAATTTGAATCTGGTACCAATCCTTTTTGTCCTGAAGGCAAATCATAACCCAAAAAGTTTCCTAGACCAAAACTTTTTACATGATCACTCCAGACATCCATACCTTCAGAGGGGCTATCATATTTTTCAATAATTCTCCTGTAAACATTTGAAAAATAAGAATTACATGATCTATAAATACCAACATTTAAATTAATTGGCGATCCAACTATTCCACAATGGCAAGCCATTTTTCTACTTCCATACCTATAACCGTGATAACAATAAAAAGTATTTTCAGGTGTAATCACATTTTCTTGTAAGCCTACTAATGCATTAATTAACTTAAATGGTGAACCAGGCGGATATTGAGCTTGTAAACCCCTATCTAACATCGGTTTTTTAATAGAGTCACTAAATAATGCCAACGAATTTTTTGATCGTTTTCTTCCAACCAACATGTTAGGATTGTAACTCGGTCTTGATACCAAAGTTAAAATTTCACCACTCGATGGCTCAATCGCAACTACGCCGCCTCGTTTATGACTCATTAAAGCCTCCACATACTGTTGAAGTTCAATATCAAGCGTTAGATAAATATCCTTTCCCGGAATTGGTAAAGTATCATATATTCCATTTTTATAGGCACCAATTTCTTTATTAAAACGATTCTTTTGAATATACTTAACTCCCTTTTTTCCTCTTAAAACATCTTCATATTGCTTTTCAACTCCTTGATAACCTATCAACTCTCCTAATTGGTAGTAGGGGTTTTTTAAGAGAATTCGTTCATTTACTTCACTCAAATAGCCTAAAACATTTGAGGAAGTATTTAATGGATACTTTCTCATATTTCGCTTTTGAATATAAAATCCCTTGTATTTATACATTTTTTCTTGAAGATATGCATAATCTTCTTTTGAGACTTGTGCTAAAAAAACAGAAGGAATTCGGGGAGAATAATTTTTAGTTTTATGATATTGTTTTAAAAATTCCTGTTTTGATATTTTAAGCAATTCACAAAATTCAAGTGTATCTAAGGGCTTAACATCCTTCGGAATAATCATAATATCATATGATGCTTGATTTGTAACAATTAACTTTCCGTTTCTATCATAAATATAGCCTCTGTTTGGATACACATGTTTTTCTGTTACAGCTGAATTATTTAATGGAGATTGCCTGTATTTATCAGCAAATACTTGGATATAAAACAATCTTATCAAAAAAATTGCACCAACTATGATTATTAAAAAATATAACAGACTTTTACGAGGCATTTTTCTTAGAAAAAAGGATGAAACTTATCAAAATTAAAATAATGGTAAAAATACTTGTTAAAAATGTTTTTGTTACAATTAACTGAATACTGTCAAATTTTAGATATTCCAAACCAAATACTATAAAATGATGAACAAATGTAAGAATGGCAATAATTGATATTGTTTTGTTAAATTTTAACTTTCTGAATGAAAAATTATTGAATTCAAGTTCAGTCTTACCTAAAACACTTTTGATAACCGGAATTCTAATATATGCTATAAATAATGTTGCTGCAGCATTTATACCTCCAGAATTTGAAAAAAAATCTATTGCTAAACCCAATAGAAAGCTCAACAAAAGAAATGCGCTATCTAATTTTTTAACAGAATAATAAAAAATAAAAACAATATAAAAAAAAGGATTAATATAGCCTAAAAAATTGATGTTATTCAATATCATAATTTGGAGAAGAATCAAGCCTATAAATACAAATGCAATATTTAAGTTCTCTCTATTCATTTGTTGTTTTTTCTTCTAATTCTTTTATTTCTTCTCTATCAAAATTTTTAATGACTTCAACATATCCTATATCACTCATATCATTAAAAAGGTCAATATTTACGTACTCGTAATTATTATTAATAATATTAAAATTTTTGATTGTACCAACAGGAATTCCTTCCGGAAAAATTGTGGATCTCCCTCCTGTAATAACAGTATCTCCTATCTTAATATTTGCTTGTACAGGTAGGTCTAGAAATTGAACCATTTGATAATCTTTAGCATTCCAGCTTAAAGATCCAAAATAGTTACTTCTCAGTAATTTAATATTGATTTTTGAATTAATATTTAAAACTGACAATACAGTTGCATAATTATTTGAGACACTTTTTGTTATACCAATTATACCTTTACTATTAATCACTCCCAAATCAAGAGTTATGCCTTTATTGCTACCTGAATTTATTGTAATATAGTTATTACTTCGATTATATTCGTTATTAATAATTTTTGAAGATATGTAGAAATACTTTTGATTAGAACCTGTTGTATCAATTAATGCTAAGCCATTTAAGGTTCCTTTCATTTTTTCCTTATCTAACAAATTTTTTAAATATACATTTTCTTCGGCAAGTCGATTATTTTCTTCTTTTAAACGTATGTATTCCTTAAAATTATTAATTCTTTTATAAATACCTCCAGTTATGAAATTGGCAGAATTTACAAATTTACTCCTGTGATAAGAATGACTTTGAATTGTAAAATAGACAGCAAATAATTCAAGCAACAAAAAAAATAAGAAATGTTTATTCTTAAAAATAAATGATATTAATTGTTGCATGCTCCCCTAAATGAATTTACTATTTCATCAAAACAGTTTTGTATTTTTCAATGTCTTTTAAAGCAGTTCCAGTTCCTCTAACTACTGCCCTTAAAGGATCTTCCGCTACGTAAACTGGCAGATCTGTTTTTCTTGATAAACGCTTATCTAAACCACGTAACATTGAACCTCCACCTGCTAAATAAATTCCGGTACTATAGATGTCTGAAGCTAATTCGGGTGGAGTTTGAGAGAGTGTTTCCATTACAGCATCCTCTATGCGTAAAATTGATTTTTCTAAGGCTTTTGCAATTTCTCGGTAGGATACTTCAATTTGTTTTGGTTTTCCACTTAACAGATCTCTCCCCTGAATTAATATGTCATCTGGTGGACTTTCAAGATCTTCAGTAGCTGCTCCAATTTCAATTTTAATTTTTTCTGCAGATGTCTCTCCAACAAATAAATTATGCTGTGTACGCATATACATTGCAATATCATTTGTAAATACATCACCTGCTACTTTTACAGATTTATCACAAACTATTCCACTTAAAGCAATAACAGCAATTTCTGTTGTTCCTCCACCTATATCTATGATCATATTCCCTTTTGGTTGCATAATATCAATACCAATACCAATTGCAGCAGCCATAGGCTCATAAATCAAGTAGATCTCTTTTGCATTCATTTGTTCTGCAGAATCACGAACTGCTCTTTTTTCAACCTCTGTAATACCTGAAGGAATACAAATAACCATACGTAGAGAAGGTTTAAAAAATCTATTTTTAATGGTTGGAATTTGCTTGATGAATTCTCTAATCATTTGTTCAGAAGCTTCAAAATCAGCAATTACACCATCTTTTAATGGTCGTATTGTTTTGATATTTTCATGCGTTTTCCCTTGCATGAGATTTGCCTCTTTTCCAATTGCAATGATCTTACCTGTCGCTCTATTCTTGGCAACGATTGACGGACTATCAACTACAACTTTTCCCTTGTGAATTATCAGTGTATTGGCAGTTCCTAAATCAATAGCTATATCTTCAGTCAAAAAATCAAAAAAACCCATATATAATTCTCTCTAATTAAACAGTTAATAATGCGATTTGGCAAATGTAATAAAATTACCCTATTATAAATCCAAGGTAATCCTATTTTATCAAAATTACTCTAAAAAAGCCCTATGATTTGTCGATTTTATCTTTTTAGTGCTTAAAATGTCTAATTCCTGTGAAAACCATTGACATTTTGTGGTCATTACAATAATCAATGCTCAACTGATCTTTTATAGAACCTCCGGGTTGAATTACAGCTGTAATTCCGGCATTATCAGCAATTTCAACACTATCGGGAAAAGGAAAAAAAGCATCACTTGCCATAACAGCCCCTTTTAGATCAAAATTAAAATTATTGGCTTTGATCACTGATTGATTTAATGCATCAATACGTGATGTTTGTCCGGTACCACTGGCACAAAGCTGTTTATTTTTAACCAGTACTATTGTGTTTGATTTGGTGTTTTTACAAATTTTTGAAGCAAATAAAAGATCTTCAATTTCTCTCTCTGATGGATATAATTCTGTTGCTTGTTTTAAAAGTGACCTATTATCAGTAATACTATCTTTTTCTTGTGACAAAACACCATTTAAAGCTGTGCGGAATTGTGTTTTTGGCAATTCAATATCTTTTTGTAATAAGATGATCCTATTTTTCTTCCCTTTTAAAATTTCCAAAGCATCATTATCATATTCAGGTGCTATAACAACTTCACAAAATAATTTATGGATCTCTTCAGCCGTAACTTTATCAATTTTTTTATTAGCAATTAAAACACCTCCAAACGCCGAAACAGGATCACCTGCCAAAGCATCAATATAAGCTTGTCTAATAGTATCCCTTTGGGCTAAACCACATGCATTATTATGTTTTAAAATGGCAAATGTTGGATTTTCATCATTAAATTCATTCATTAAATTCACAGCAGCATCCACGTCTAACAAATTATTATAAGATAACTCTTTACCGTGTAATTTATTGAACAAAGCATCTAAATTACCAAAAAAGTAACCTTTTTGATGTGGATTTTCACCATATCTTAAAGTGCTAACCTCATTAAAGCTTTCTCTAAATTCAATATCATCTTTATTCAAATACTTAAAAATTGCAGTATCATAATGGCTGGAAATCGCAAAAGCTTTCGCAGCAAATACTTTACGTTGTCCCAAAGAAATTTTACCATTACCTTCTGATAGAATATCCAAAAATGCTTTATATTGATCCATTGAAGAAACACAAATAACATCTTTAAAATTTTTGGCTGCTGCACGAATCAATGAAATTCCACCAATATCAATCTTTTCAATGATATCTTGTTCTTCAGCTCCTCTTGCAACAGTTTTTTCAAATGGATACAGATCAACAATTACAATGTCAATTTCAGGAATCTCATATTGCTGTAATTGTAAAAGATCACTTTCATTTTCTCTCCTGCTCAATATTCCACCAAAAACCTTGGGGTGCAATGTTTTTACCCTACCTCCTAAGATCGAAGGATATGAAGTTAGATCTTCAACAGGCACTACAGATATTCCCAGGTCTTTGATAAATTTTTCCGTTCCACCAGTAGAATATAAAGTAATTCCTAATTCATTTAATTTCCTTACAATGGGCTCTAACCCATCTTTGTGAAATACTGAAATTAATGCTGATTTTGCCCTTTTTGATGCACTCATAATTATGTTTTTAAACCATTTACAAAATTACTAAATCACAATAGTTTGAACAACTTAAAAAACAATTAATAAATAAATTTTTTCCCATTACAGTATTTATAGTTGAGCTACTTTTTCACAAACATATTCTAATAACTCTTCATCTTCTTTTGTAAAAGGTGATCTTTGGTGAGAATCAACATCAATTTGTCCAATATTAATATCATTTTTAAATATTGGTACTACAATTTCTGACCTCACATCAAAACCGCATGAAATATAATTATCCTGTTCACTAACATCCTGTACCACAAAATTCTGATTACTCAGGGCAACTTGTCCGCAAATTCCTTTACCAAACGGAATAATAGTATGCTCTGTTGGTTTTCCGGAGAATTGAGCCAATTTCAACTCTTGTTTATCACCATTTTTAAAATAAAAACCTACCCAATCGTAATGAATAATTTCGTTTCTTAACAGATCACAGATGCTCTGTAATTTCTTATTATCAGCAACTTGCTTAGAAATAATTTGATTTATTTTATTTTTTATAACTGCTTTTCCCATTATTTGTTTAAATTTGAAAGCAACAAAACTATTGATTCCTTGAAGAAAAATAAACCAATAATTATATTTTTAATTAAGTTTTTTGCAACTTATTTTATTCTTTCAGGAATCTATTCATTCTATTTACATAAAACTCAAGAAAAATTAGATATTTTTTCTTGTGCTCCTATAACAAAACAAGTAGCCGAACATACAAGTATATTTTCAAATTTTTTTGGTTTTGACAGTTACGTTGAGCAAAATGAAAATGAACTATCAATGAAATTCTTTTTGAATGATCATCATGTTGTGAGTATAGTGGAAGGCTGTAGTTCAATTAGTATCATCATTTTATTTTTATCTTTTATCATTGCTTTCTCCGGAAGCATAAGAGATACTATCTTTTTTGGAATATTTGGAATACTTACTATATATTTAATGAATTTATTGCGCATATTAGTATTTGCAGTTTTACTTCAAAAATATCCTCAATTTGAATATTTATTACACAATTTAATTTTTCCAGCAATGATTTATGGTTATGTTTTTATTCTTTGGGTTATTTGGGTAAAATATTTTTCACATTATAAAGAACTTAAAAATGTCAAAAACTAGTAAAATATTAATTATTATTTTTCTGTTTTTATTATTGGTTTTGGTTAGACTTTTTGCTTTTAACTATTTATATGATCCTTTTATTACTTATTTTGAACAAGATTATCTAAATCAAGCAATTCCCGAGTTTAATTCTTATAAATTATTTTTTCATTTATTAATTAGATATTCAATAAACACTATTATATCATTAGCAATTATCTGGGTTGCTTTCCAAAATAGAAGTATGATCAGATTCTCAATTAAGTTTTATTTCATTGCTTTTTTATTTTTAAGCTTTCTGTTTTTTGTTATTTTAAATAGCGACTTAAAGCAAGGATATTTATTGGCATTTTATGTAAGAAGGTTTTTAATTCAGCCTCTCTTTGTTTTGATATTATTACCTGCCTTTTATTATAAATATCTCAAGGAATAGCACTGTTATTGTGTATGTCTTCTCTATAGATTCAACAACTTAATAATAATCATATCACTGTAAGGAATTAATAATTACACGTCTAAAAACACTACTAACAATTTTAAATATTTATTAACAACGCTAAATAAAAAATCCAAAAACATGAAAAAAACTATTTTAACATTTGCATTATTTATTACATTAGGATTAATCTTTACATCTTGTAATAAAACTAAAAAATCAGAATCAGAAGTTAAAGAAAAAACTGAAATTAAAGAGGTAACCAAAACTAGCAAAAGCTCAGAAATTGCTATGGCAGAATATCAATGCCCAATGAAATGTGAAGGAGATAAAACCTATCACGAACAAGGGAGTTGTCCAAAGTGTAATATGGATCTTAAAGAAGTAAAAAAAGATACTGACAATGACGCTTCTGATCTTAAAGAAGATCACGATGAAAGTCATGATCACGATAATGACCATCAATAAAACTTTTAGAAAACCTGAGTATTCTTTTTATTTTCTAATCCGGCTTTAATAAAATCAATAAATAGAGGGTGGGGATTTAATACCGTGCTTTTATATTCGGGGTGATATTGAACACCAACAAACCACGGATGAGTGGGAATTTCAACTATCTCCACCAATCCAGTTTTGGGATTTACACCTGTTGGTTTTAATCCGGCATTTGTTAATTGTTCTAAATATTTATTATTGTATTCATAACGATGGCGATGACGCTCACTGATCATTTCAGTGTCGTAAGCTTTATAAACCATTGATCCTTTATCAATTTTACAATCCCATGCACCCAACCGCATAGTTCCACCTTTTTGTGTGATGTTTTTTTGCTCTTCCATAATATCGATAACAGGGTAAGGAGTATGGGGATCCATTTCAGTTGAATTGGCATTTTTTAAATGCAAAATATTTCTGGCATATTCAATAACTGCCATTTGCATACCCAAACAAATTCCTAGAAACGGAATGTTATTTTCTCTTGCAAAACGAACAGCCTCAATTTTTCCTTCTATACCTCTATCACCAAAACCAGGTGCAACAATTATTCCATTCAAACCCTTAAGTTCAGATTTAACGGTGTTAATATCAACGCCTTCAGAGTGGATAGGATGGATATTTACCTTTACTTCATTCTGAGCGCCTGCATGATCAAGAGATTCTAAAATAGATTTGTATGCATCTTGTAGTTCTACATACTTACCAATCAAACCAATCTCAACAGTGTTTTTAGGATTTTTATATTTGTTTAAAAAATTATTCCAAGCTTTTAACGTTGGTTTTCTGGTAGCTTTTAGGTTTAGTTTTTTCAATACAATATCATCCAAACCTTCTTCAAGCATTAAATTGGGTACATCATAAATTGTGTTTGCGTCAATTGATTCAATTATGGCCTCCTTTTCAACATTACAAAAAAGTGCCAATTTACTTCTTATCCCATCATTTATATGACGTTCTGTTCTACAAACCAAAATATCAGGACTTACACCACTTTGCATCAATTCTTTAACAGAATGTTGGGTTGGTTTTGTTTTTAATTCACGTGCCGCAGCCAAATATGGAATTAAAGTTAGGTGAATTACAACCATATTATTATTACCCAGATCCCATTGTAATTGTCTTACCGCTTCAATATATGGCAATGATTCAATATCACCTACAGTACCTCCAATTTCAGTGATAACAATATCATATTCACCGGTTTCTCCTAAAATTTTAATTCGACGTTTAATTTCATCAGTAATGTGGGGAATAACTTGTACAGTCTTTCCTAAATAATCTCCCTTGCGTTCTTTATTAATAACTGTTTGATAGATACGACCCGTAGTAACGTTGTTTGCCTGAGAAGTTGGCGTATTTAAAAACCTTTCATAATGCCCAAGATCCAAATCAGTTTCAGCGCCATCATTAGTTACATAACATTCTCCGTGTTCGTATGGATTTAAAGTACCCGGGTCTATATTTATATATGGATCTAATTTTTGAATAGTAACTTTATAACCACTATCTTGTAGTAACTTAGCAAGTGATGCTGCAATAATTCCTTTTCCCAATGAAGAGCTAACTCCACCAGTTACAAAAATGTACTTTGTTTTTGACATTAAATTTAGGTTTGTACAAAATTACAAAGTCTGATAACCTGAACAAGAAAATTGTATTTTTTATTTTTTTTACAAAAAAAACTGTTTCCAATAACTGGAAACAGTGAATTTATATTTTTGAATATTAATTATTTTTTAATGTACTCCATCATCACTTTGAAGGAATTCTTTTGATATCACAATATCTTGATTTTCAAATTTGATATTTTTAATTTGATATTTTTCAGAAGAAACACAACTACTGCTTGAAGCTCCACAAGAAATTAACGATGTAGATGCGAAGATAAAAACGAGTAAATAAGCCAACTTTTTCATAGTTTAAATTTTAAGTTAATATAAATGGCTAGGGAGTACTTATCCTATTAACGTTTAAAATTTTAAATTATTATATAAAAAAGTTTTTATTGTGCGAGTTTATTTAAAGTATATTTTATCAACTTATCAATAGCAGCATAGGGGTTTTCACTAAAAGTTAAATTAGCTCTGTTTGCAATTATACAGTTCATTGAAACTGCATGATGCCCCAATAATTTTGACAATCCATATATCGCTGATGTTTCCATTTCAAGATTTGTGATCTTAACACCATTAAAAGTAAAACTATCAATTTTTTTGTTTAATTCAGGGTCTTGTATAGCCAGGCGTAAAACCCTTCCTTGTGGACCGTAAAAGCCTCCGGCTGTAGCTGTAATTCCTGAAAATATTTTATCAGACATCAGTTTATACTCCAACTCACTACTATTTTTAACAATATAAGGTCTGGATTTTCTAGCATCATAATTTGTATGTTTGATAAAAGCGTCTTCCATTTCTTTTTCAAGGATTTGCTCACAATTATAGGCATGAAGCAATCCGTCAAAACCGATTCCGTATTTTGCCAGTACAAAACTATCTACAGGAATATACTCTTGTAAAGAACCCGAAGTACCTATTCGAACAATATTTAATTGCGTATGGTCTTTTTTGATCATACGTGAATTTAAATCAATATTAACCAAAGCATCTAATTCATTAACCACAATATCAATATTATCTGGTCCTATTCCGGTTGAAATTACCGTGAATTTTCTATTTTTAAAAACTCCGGTTATCGTTTTAAATTCTCTTTTTTGAGTTTCAAACTCTACAGTATCAAAATGCTTGGCAACCTTGGCAACTCGATCTTGATCGCCAACAAAAATAATATTTTCAGCTACATGTTCTGGTTTTAAATTGATGTGATAGATGCTTCCATCCGGATTTATAATTAACTCTGAAGGTGCTATTTTTGTCATAATTTGAAAATTGATTGATTTTAAAAGGTGCTAATGTACTAATTTAAGAATTAATTAACCTCCTATTCTTTTTACCTGATAACCCTCTTTTTTTAGGATTTGCATAACTTTATCGCGATGATTTCCCTGAATAATAATCTCACCATCTTTTACACTTCCTCCAACGCCGCATTTAGTTTTTAATAATTTCCCCAGTCCTTTTAAATCGCTTTCACTTCCTTCAAAACCTTTAACAATAGTAACAATTTTTCCACCTCTCCCTTTATTAGAAAAATGTGCCTCTAAATATTGCTCATCAGGTCTTAAAGTATCTGGATCCACATCATTAAAAGTTGAGAAATCTTCATTTTTATTAGTAGAAAAAACAAAACCTCCCAGATCGGATAAACTATTTAATTTTTTTTTAGCCATTACGCTGTTTTATTAATTTTACAATTCCAAAAATAAAAAATAAAATTCCAATAATTATTACTCCTAAAAAACAAGGGTAACATTTTTCTTTGATCTTCAATGAAGCTATTACTAGAAATAAAGAAACTAAAATAAATTTTAAAGGGCTGGTATTATTCATTTTTTTTAATTTTACTCCAGGCATATAATAAAATTGCAAAAGCTTCAAATACTAAACCCATTGCTAAAATTACTGTAGCTTGTTCCCATTTAAATATTTCCCCGATAGCTCCAATTATAATCAAGAAAAAACCAAAAGAAAAAAAAGATATTACTTTCTTACTCATGTTAATATAAATTTATTTTCGATAAAAGGGAATAAGGTAAGAGATTGAATAATTAAAACCAAACCCAAAATCATTTATATAAACTCTATTAAAACCCGGTATAAACATATTTTTAAAATTATCAGGCTCTGTGGTAGTTAAAATGTGTTTCCCACTAAATGACATTCCTAAAAAAATATTATGTAAAACTTCAACTTTTAAACCCAACATGAACTCAATCCAATGTGCACTTAAACCATTATAATTTATCTGATTTTCATTCGTTAATAATGGCAGATACGGATCAGAATTTATGGTATGTTCATTAATCGCCTGATTAAAGATACTTACTCCATATCGCATACCTACAACAATCATATTTTCCATGCCCAAGGCATTTTTATAGGCATTAAAATCAGCACCAACTTTTAAATAAGTACCATTTGTTGTAAAGGTTAAAAAATCTTCTTCACTTATATTATCCATATAACCAAATTCTCCTGCCACCCAAAATCTTTTTAAAATACGGTAATCGGCAACAAATTCAAGGCCTTTCCTGTTACTGTCAATAAGTGCATAAATAGGATTGAACACATCAACCCCAACTCTAAATCCATACCTGTCTTTGTATTTTGCTGTATCTAGTTCTTTTTTTTGTGAAAACAAGGAAACCGATACAACAAATAATAAAAAGCTAATGATATATTTTAACATGTGCTTCATACTCATTAGTAATATTTTGAGGTGTTTCAACGGTTTTAATACTTTTTACCCAATTATCATCATCAGCTTCAAATGAAGTTTTCACATCATAAAATAATGCTTTATAACCACATGACCTGGAAACAAATTTATCTTCACGATTATACGTTAGGTTGATAAAATCAGAGTTGTCATTATCTAAATCTAAATCAGAACCATCTAAAACAAGTTCAATTTTAGTAAGATCCTGTTCTACTCGTAATGGAATTACTATTGAATCCGTTGCAATTGAAATTGAGCCATCCAAATAATAATCTTCAATACCATCAACTCTTGCAGCCAATTGAGGAACTTTTTTTAATTCATCTGGCTCATCAATATTATAAAATCTAATAATCAATCTTGGTGTTGATTCTTCAAGACAAATTTCATCTTTTTCACAAGCAAAAAAAGCTGTAATGACAATAATTACAAAGAAAAATATTTTTAATATTTTCATTTAACTTTATTTTTTTAATTCCAAAAGCACAACATTTTCAACATGATGTGTTTGTGGAAACATATCAACTGCCTGCGTTTTTGTAATTTTATACTTTTCATCCATCAAAGCAAGATCTCTTGCCTGAGTTGCAGAATTACAACTTACATATACTATTTTTTTGGGTGAAATATTCAAAATTTGATTGACAACATTTTTATGCATTCCGTCCCTTGGCGGATCAGTAATAATTACATCCGGGTTACCATTTCTACGAATAAAATCTTCAGTAAAAACTTTAGCCAGATCACCTACAAAAAATTCAACATTATCAATATTATTTAACATTGCATTCTCTTTTGCATCTGTTATTGCCTCCGGAACAGATTCTACACCAACCACTTTTTTAGCTTTATTGGCTATAAATTGAGCAATGGTTCCTGTACCGGTATATAGATCATAAACCAATTCATTTCCTGACAGATCAGCAAAATTCCTTGCTATTTTATACAATTCATAAGCTTGCACTGAATTGGTTTGATAAAAAGATTTAGCATTGATCTTAAATTTCAAACCTTCCATGCTTTCAAAAATATGATCTCTTCCATTGAACAAAACTACATCCTGATCATAAATTGTATCATTACCTTTGTTATTAATAATGTATTGCAATGAAGTAATTTCAGGAAATTTTTCTTTAACAAAATTTAATAAGGTCTCTCGTTTTTCAATATCATCAGTAAAAAATTGTACAACAATCATTATTTCACCGGTAGAAGAAATTCTTATCATTAAAGTTCGTAACATTCCCTCTTGATTTCGCGGGTTGTAAAAACTGATATGATTTTCAATAGCAAAATTACGAATTGCATTTCTTATATCATTAGAAGGGTCTTCTTGTAAATGACATTTCTCGATATCTAAAATTTTATCCCACATTTTAGGGATATGAAAACCGCAAGCAAATCTATTGCTGATCTCTTTTTGACTTTCAATTTCTTTGGGTGTCAACCAACGTGAATCCGAAAAAGAAAATTCCATTTTATTACGATAAAAATAAATTTTATCACAACCTAAGATTGGTGTTATATCGGGTAAGTCTAAATGTCCTATACGAAGTAAATTATTGGTTACTTCTTTTTGTTTATAATACAACTGCTTATCATATTGCATATTTTGCCATTTGCATCCTCCACAAACGCCAAAATGATCGCAAACAGGTTCAGTTCTATTATCAGAATATTGATGAAAATTTATAGCTCTTCCTTCGTAATAAGATTTACGCTTTCTATAGGTTTGCACATCAACAACGTCACCGGGAACAACGTTATCTATAAAAATCACTCTTCCATCAGGAGACTTTCCAACTGCTTTACCCTTTGCTGCTGTATCAATAATTTCAATATTCTCAAATACAAGAAGTTTCTTTTTTCTGGCCATGCTGCAAAAGTAAACTAAATAATAATATTTGAAGTAAACTTATAAAAAGGCTACTTTTCAAACAAAGCTTCCATTTCTTCCAAAGTTTTTCCTTTAGTTTCAGGAATAAATTTCCAAACAAATAGAATAATGAGAACAATAAATCCGGAGAAAATAAAATACGGTAGTGAATTGTTCCAAATACCACCATCAATTTGCAATTTATTTGCTTCGCTTTCAACAATTACCGGAAAAGATTGAGAAACAAAATAATTTGCCATCCATTGTGCTGCTACCGCTATTGCCATAGCTGCACTACGGATTTTATTAGGGAATATCTCAGATAGAAGCACCCACACAATTGGCCCCATGGACATTGCAAATGAAGCAATAAAAACCAAAATACCAATTAAACTTATAATACCTTCAGTAGGAGAAAGCGCAGGTAATCCGGCAGAATTAATACTTGAATAATCACTAAAATACAAGGTAAAGCCCATCATTAAAAACCCTATCAACATGCCAAAACCACCAATAATCAATAACGGTTTTCTTCCTAATTTATCAACTGTGTACATCGCAACAAAAGTAAACAGTAAATTTACAGTTGCCAGTAAGATCTGTTGTTGTAAAATATCATCCTTTCCAAAACCAAGTGCTTGTTCAAAAATATCTGCGCCATAATACAAAACAGCATTGATACCTGTAAACTGTTGCAATACAGATAAAACAACACCAATAATTAGTATCGGCAACATTGATTTTGAAAAAACAGAAGCTTTTTCTTTACTTCCTTCTTCTTGAATAGATTCTTTAATTTCTACAAATTCTTTTTCTGCTACTTCCTCTCCGTGAATTCTTGTTAAAATATTTTTAGCTTCTGCTTCTTTTCCTTTGATCATCAACCACCTCGGACTTTTAGGTACAAAAAATAAAAGAACAAAAAACAAGAGTGCAGGTACCATTTCCGACCAAAACATATGTCTCCATCCTTCTTGAATATTCTCACTTTCTGACAATCCGTTTCCAATATAATAAGTTACCAAAAAGACAACAAAAAATCCAATCACTACTGCCAGTTGATAAAAGGTTACAAGATTTCCTCTATTTTTTGCTGGTGCAATTTCTGCAATGTACATAGGTGCATTCATAGAAGCAATACCAATGGCAATACCTCCAATAATTCTAAAAAACACCATTAATGAAATCGACTCAGGTAACATACTAGGCAAACCAGAACCCCAGGCCGATATTGCAAATAATATCGCTGAAATAATCAATGAGTTTTTCCTACCTATTGCTTTACTCAATATCCCTGAACCGGCAGCCCCAACCAAAGCACCTAATAAAGCACTACTAACAATAAACCCTTTTAAGGCTCCTGTTAATTCAAAATATTTCGAAAAATAAAATTGTGTTCCATTAATTACACCGGTATCATACCCAAACAATAATCCACCTAAGGTAATTACTATAGTGATAAAATAAATATTGATTGGCTTTGTAGATAATTGACTCATAGGTAAGTTTATTTAAATTATTATATTATTTCAAAAAAGTATGTAATGATACAACTATAAAACTAAAAAATAAAATATTTTTAAGAAGAATCATTGTCTTTACAAGTAAATTCTCAAATAACTTTTAAGTTTACGATCAGATCAAAAAAAATCTAAATGAGTTCATTAATTTGAACGATTAAATTGAATTCCAACACCAAAAAATATTCTAATCTGATTGATATTATTTACCCAAGAAATATCAAAATTAATAGGACCTAAAAAAGAGTGATAGGACGCTGTAATTCCTGAGGACATCAAAAGACTAGTTTCATTAATATCTTGCCAGTTTCCATCAGGTTTAAATGCATCTTTAATATAATTTTCAAAATTATCAAATCCAACTGATGAAATAGTAAAATGTGGTTTAATAAAGAAACTATTAAATGGTTTAAACTGCATTCCAAAATTCAATTTCATAAATTGGCTAACTATTAATTCACTTTCATGTAAACCATTAAAAATGAATTCATCTCTTCTAGGTCTTAGTAAAGTGCCTCCTAAATAAAATTTTCCACCATAACCATAATCTATAAATGAATTATCATTGCTTTGTAAATTATCAACAAAAATAAAACCGGATGAAGCTCCAAGAATACCAGTAATATTTTTATTCAAAACCAATCTTTTTTCAAAATTTAAAATAAATTTAGTAAATCCATTTGTTGCTCCATTAATATTTGGTTTATTTTTATCAGTAAAGACAACATCAACATTATGAAATAAAGATCTACCTAACTCGGCTTGAAAAAATGTACCTTTTGCAGGAAAAAAAACATTATTCATAGTGTTGTAAACATATTGAGCATATATCTCTAAATTAGAGAAATGATAATTATTCAAACCAAACACATTATCATATATTTCAGGGTCGATATTTGGTTTATACCAGGTATTTTCATAATTTATACCAATACCAACATAACTATTAAAAGAATTTATATTTTTATTGAACTGATTATCAATTTGAAAAAATCTATAATCAATTGCTTCAGCCTTTTCTCCACTAATATAAAAATCTTGTTCTAGATTTTGACCCATTACTTCTGATCTAAACCACCAATTTTTTTTATCTCCAAAATTTTTCTGATACTGCACTCTAAATCTGGGTTGTTCAGCAATATCAATACTCACTAAAAAACGTGAAGCTTCACCTAAAATATTTCTTCCGGTATAATTAACAAATAAACCAATTCCCCTGTAATTATCATAGTGTAAAGATCCTTTTACCTGATGTTGTGCCTTCTCATATCCGGTTAAAACCAATCCCTTTTCCTCATCTTCTATAATTGGAGAAAAATTTATTTTATCAAAAAGATTGGTACCCATTGCCCTATTAACTCCCTCAATAATATCATCAGTACTATATTTTTTATGAGGTTTGATATTTGCTCTTTCATGGACAAGATCAATGTTTGCTTCACTTATATTTAAAAATAAAATTGTATCTAAAAGCACTTCTTCCGGCACATAAGGCAATTTATGTGTTTTTTGATCATATCCTTTTAATTTTTCTGCTAAAGCTACAAAAGCATCCATATTCTGTTTAGTAGCAATTTTACCCTGCTCAAAAATTATCTTACTTTTATTAAAATCTCCCGTAGAATATGTTAGATTAGGTTCATGCAAGATCAATATATCACAGAGTTTACGATTTATAGGTATTTTTAAGTTACTGGTCAACATACTGGTTTGAAAAAGTAAGGATGGAATATTGTCTAGTTTTTCTTTAGGTTCCATACCACCACCAACATCACTACCTATAATAATATCTGCTCCCATGCTTTTGGCTATATCTGTTGGAAAATTATTGAGCACTCCACCATCAATTAATAATGTATTTTTGTATGGCACCGGCAAAAAAATACTTGGGATAGACATACTGGCTCGCATAGCGAGACTTAAAGATCCTTTATCAATAATCACTTCTTTACCATTTACAATATCTGTTGCCATGGCTCTAAAAGGTATAGAAAGATCATCAAAATCAGTAATATTATAAACCGGATATGTCAAAGATGACATAAATTCACGTAGCGTCTGATCAGACAACAAAGCAGATTTTGTTTTTGGTTTACCTTTTACCAAATCAAAATCGACCAAATATTTTTTATATTCGCTTTTTTCTTCAACACTAACATCTTGAAGAGGAGTATTTCCCTTAAGAATTTCATCCCAATCAGCATTATTAGCGATATCAGCTATGCTATCTCCTGAATATCCCATAGCATACAAACCTCCCACAATACTTCCCATACTTGTTCCAACTATTAAATCAGGTACAATACCCAAAGAATCAAGCAATTGTAAAGTAGGGATATGTGCAACACCATTTGCACCGCCACCACTTAACACCAATGCTACTTTAGGTTTATTATTTTGAGCAAAAAGTATTTGAGGTGCTACACTTATAAAAAATATGATTAATAAAATAAAATGTTTTTTCATTTATAAAAATATTTGAAATTTTCTTAAGATTATAATTGCACAGTAAATATAATTAATAAAAATTAATAAGATACCAGAATAAATGGTATTAAACCTCAGGGCAAGCCCCGAACCCAATTATAGGAATCGACTCAAGGGTCGATGTATTAACCTTAATCCCGCTAGATACTGAAACAAGCCTGCCTGCCGGCAGGCAGGTTCAGCACAGGCAGCGGGATTAGCCTGCCACGCCGGCTGGCGGGTTCAACTAATATTTTGAGTTCGTTTTTAAACTCCTCAAAATTGAGTTTCACTAATAAATACCAATTATAAAATGGTACTACCATTTGTTTATTGAAAAATTCGAAAAGAATGTAACGAGTAAATACGCTTATCTTATAACCCTATAATTCACTCTCAATTTCAATATTTTTTCGATGAGATCTGATATTTACAATAAAAAGAATTACAAATATCACTTTAAATACAATTCCAATTACAACTAAGAAAAAAGGTTTAAAAATTAGTTCTTGTGCGCTCAAATAAATACCAGACAATAGCATTAATAAACCAATAAAAAGAAATATTAACTCATAACCAGGTTTATATTCACCTTTTTTAGCTTTACCAATTACATAATAAGTTTTGAATAAAACACCAACAATTATAAATAAAACTGGCACATAACTTAAATTTGTGATCACTCTAAGGATAATTCCAATCGTTAACAGAATAATTCCGATAAATAACGTCCATTTCAATTTCATATAAAATCAATATTTAATTATTTCTTATCATAACTAAGCTAACAAAATTGTCAACATAGCAGCAATAACAGCTCCTATAATCGGCCCTAAAACAGGTATCCAAGCGTAGCTCCAATCGTTTGAAGCTTTATTCTTTATAGGCACTATAGCATGTACAATTCTAGGCCCTAGATCACGGGCAGGATTAATAGCATAACCGGTGGTACCCCCCAATGACAAACCAATTGCCCAAACTAAAAAAGCAACAGGTAAAGCTCCAACAGAACCTAAACCAATAATTTGGTTAGTTTCATTTATTGTAGCATCTGTAAAATTAAGTATGGTGAAAATTAATACAAAAGTACCTACAATTTCACTTAATAGATTTGTAAAAGTATTTTTTATGGCTGGAGCAGTACAAAAAACGGCTTTTTTTGCATTCCCATCATTTGTGGCATCAAAATGATCTTTATACATCAACCAAACGATTGAGGCCCCTATCATTGCTCCAATCATTTGAGCTAAGATATAAGAGGGAACCATATTCCAAGAAAATTTACCTGCAATAGCTAGTCCGATACTAACAGCAGGATTTATATGTGCCCCACTAAAAGGTGTTGTTACAACTACTGCTACATAAACAGCTAATGCCCAACCTGTAGTAACAACTATCCAACCACTATTATTTCCAATGGTTTTATTTAAACTTACATTTGCAACAACCCCACCACCTAATAAAATAAGCAAAGCTGTTCCAATAATTTCTGCAATAAACGGTGTCATTTTTATATAATTTTTTGGTTATGATTTATCTTTTGTCCAATATTCTAAAGCATCAATAGCCTTATACCAACCTTTGATACCTTCTTCTATTTTTGTTCTTTCAGCAGTTGGATTAAAACGTTGATCTGTTTGCCAGATTTGCTTAATTTCTTCGGGATTTTCCCAATAGCCAACTGCTAATCCAGCTAAAAATGCTGCTCCAACAGCAGTAGTTTCAACAACTTTAGGACGAACAATTTCTGTATTTAACACATCTGCCTGAAATTTCATTAGCATATTATTTATACTAGCACCACCATCTACACGTAATTCTTTTATTGTTATACCCGAATCAGATTCCATAGCTTTTAAGATATCCATTGTTTGATATGCAATAGATTCTATAGCAGCACGCGCAATATGTGCGTCTGTACTTCCTCTTGTAAGTCCAAATATAGTACCTTGAGCATATTGATTCCAATGAGGTGCTCCTAATCCTGCAAAGGCAGGTACAAAATAAACACCATCAGAACTATCAACAGAACTTGCAAGTTTTTCTACTTCATCAGATGTTCTTATAATTTTTAAACCATCGCGAAGCCATTGTACTACAGCACCAGCAATAAAGATACTTCCTTCAAGGGCATAATGCGTTTTACCATTAATTTTCCAGGCAACTGTGGTCAATAGATTATTTTTAGAAATAATTGGTTTTTCACCAATATTCATTAACATAAAACATCCTGTACCATAAGTATTTTTAACCATACCCGGCTTGGTACACATTTGACCAAATAATGCTGCTTGTTGGTCTCCGGCAATACCTGCAATGGGAATTTTTGTGTCATAAAAAGTCGATTGAGTATATCCGTACACTTCACTGGATTGTTTTACTTGGGGTAACATATTTTTGGGAATGGTAAAAAGCTCAAGCAATTCATCATCCCAATCCATTGTGTTAATATTAAATAACAATGTTCTTGAAGCATTTGTAACATCAGTTATGTGTTGATTTCCCTTCGTGAAATTCCATATTAACCAAGTATCAATAGTGCCCAAAATTAATTCACCTGCTTCAGCTCTTTTTCTGGCTCCATCTACATTATCAAGAATCCATTTTACTTTAGTTGCTGAAAAATAGGCATCAATTACTAATCCTGTTTTTTCTCTAATTAATTTCTCTTTACCTTGTTTTTTAAGTTCATCACAATAATTGGCAGTTCTTTTATCTTGCCAAACAATTGCATTATAAACAGGTTTTCCTGTTTTTTTATCCCAAACTACTACTGTTTCACGTTGATTAGTAATTCCTATGGCCTTAATATTTTCAGCATTTAATCCTACTTTAGCAATAGCTTCAGCTGCTACTCCTGCCTGAGTTGACCATATTTCTATAGGATCGTGTTCTACCCATCCGGGTTTAGGAAAATACTGAGTAAATTCTTTTTGGGCTATAGATATAATATTTCCTCTTTTATCAAAAACAATTGAACGTGAACTTGTAGTTCCTTGATCCAGAGCAAGAATATATTTTTTCATATTTAATAAATGATTTAAAAAAATTATAATGAATCAAAAGTAAAAATAATTATTCATAACACATACTGTTTTGCCATTGTAGTGAATTCTTTAATTTGGTTTTGTTGCCAGAATCTATTTTTATTTAATTCTCCGGCCAATATTTTTGCGACAGTAGTGGCAGTTTCAATAGCAGCTCTTGCATCTAAAAATAATGCACGAACTCGTCTTGCCAAAATATCTTCAATAGTTCTTGCCATTTCGTATCTAATTGCCCATATAATTTTTTCTTAATCACATTACGATTAAACCAGAGAATCGATATAGTGAAGATTTATAAGCTGAAATTTCCAAGCAATCTGTTTTAACAGTAAATTAAAACTTTGTATCAACAATCAGATACAACTAGTCAGACTACATATATAAACAAATGAAAGAAAATGGAAATAAAAAAATGTTGTACATAT
>JAOZVI010000089.1 GCA_029938265.1 Flavobacteriaceae bacterium
GTTTTAGGGCTCCGTATCTGCTGCCATTTCCTGCAGCCATAATTAATAATGTCATGTTTTTAATTTAAAATATTCGTTATAAAAGGGTAATAAACAATATTTAAAACAAATATAAGTTGAATTACTAAATAATAATTACTTTAAACTTTCAAAATAACAATTCTTTATTTTAAATTTGAGACAAACAGCATCTATGTTAAGATTTTTATTCATTTTTATTTTTTTCCCAATTATTCTTTTTGGTCAAAAGAGAGTCTTTTATGATAATTCAGAATATATTGAGAAAATGGATAATACCATTAACTTAAAATTTAGCCTTGATAATGATTTGAAATCCTTTGAATATAATGGAGAACATTTGAGTTATGTTATTACACCAAATACCAGTATAAGAACCTCATTGGCCTTTAATTATAGATTTATATCATTTAAAATTGGTTATTCTCCAAAATTTTTCACACAAAGTGAGGAAGATGTAAAAGGTAAAACAAAGGTATTTAAAATTCAAACTGATTTTTTTATAAATCAATGGATGCAAAGTCTGGAATATTCTAAAATAAAAGGGTATTATATAAGAGACATCCAAGATCCAAACGGATTTTTATTCGGTTCTGATTCAGAATATATCAAACTACCAAATTTAAATACAGTTTCTTTTACCGGTAGAACACAATATACATTTAACAAAAACTTTTCATTAAAGGCTTTAATGAGGCAAACTGAAATTCAAAGAAAAAGCGCTGGAAGCGTTATTACAAGCTTAACCTACAGTTATTTAGATATTAGAGATAAAACCAGTATTCAGGATCTTAATACACTTGGTTTAATTTTAAATGCCGGGTATATGCACAATTTTGTAATTAGTAACAGATGGTTTGCAATAATAGGTTTATCTCCCGGTATTGGTGTAGAATTTAATAAACTCACAACTGAATTTGAATCTGGAAATGACACTACCCGTGATACTGAACTGGTTGGAAACATTTTTTCGCAAATAGGTTTAGGATATAATTCAAGAAGCTTTTATAGCGGAATTGATCTAAGAGGTATTGTTACTACAAGAGATGATGAAGCTATTGTTAGATTTAATACAGCTAGATCAATTTTAAGATTTTATGTAGGATATCGCTTTAGTGCTCCAAGGATTTTTAAAGATAGTATCGATTGGCTTGAAGATCAAAATCCTTTAAATTAATTCTCCTAGATCTTTATCCATTTATCAAATATTTCTATTCTATGATTATTTTAAACCTATCAATCTAAAAAACATACCAATAGCACAATAAAATATTAATATTATACGTTTAGTATCAAAAATAAGTTGTTAAGAAAGAAGGTGTTATGGAAAAGTTTAAAAGGGGGTTATCCTTTATTGCAATTATTATAGCAATATCGTGTTCTACAAAAGAAGAGTTAAAAGAAATTTCAGGTACTTTTGAATTTAAAGATGTTGGCAAACATTCTTTTGTAATAAATGCAGATCACATTGAAGCAACTATTAAGATCGTTGGTGCAAATAATGGTGAAACTATTGTAGCTAAAAATGTTACACTTGAAAGAGATGCCGAATATACAGCCATTATTGGAAGTAAAAATTTCAATAATTTAAAAACTACACTATTAAATAATCTGGTTGTTGAATATCAGGCAAATTCAGGTAAAATTTCCAATAACTTTAAAAATGGAATTATAAAGATTGATTGGATTGGTTTTGATTAAAAACTCGCTCTTAATTGAACTGTTCCGGTATGAATTGTTTTTGAATTTTCTGAATTTCTTCCAAAGTAATTAATATTAAGATCTAAAAACGAAGTAAGTCGTTTTTGAAAACTCAACAGCCAGGTCATATTGTTTCCGGGTTGTAAACCTTCTAACATTTGATAGGCTACAGGTGTGTTTTGGTTTCCTTCAAAATCATTTGATATCCAATTAAAATTTGCATTGATCGAAAACTTCTGACGGTTTGAATATTGAAAATTTACACCCAAAACATGCATCCTTAAAGTTTCAAAATGAATAATTTGATTTTCTTTATTTTTATAGGAATAGAAAGCCTCTAATCGTGCATTTTTTTTATATAAAAAAGATACTTTGGGATTGACCTCATAGTTATTTAAAAAGTAATTTCTATTTGCATAAGTATTGGATCTACTTTCAATTTCACTCAAAATCCCATTAAAATCTAAAAGCCAAAAATCATTCAGTTTATGTGAAAATTGTAATTGGTGACTTTTAATTTGGTTATCCTGATCGCCATAAGAGAAAAAAGATTTTTTCCTTGAATTTAAATAAATATAACCTGTGCTATACTTTTGAATACCCCTATTAAAAAACAAACTATTCTTTATTTGGAGATCAAGAGATAACAGGTTTTTCTCATCAAATTTAAAGGGATTGAAATTAATTGAATTCCCTTCTCTTTTTTCACTTGCATTTATTATAAAATACGCCTGTTCACTAAAGTGAGATAATACCTTTTTTATACCTTGATTATTTTGCCAGCTTTTAGCATTTATGTTTAATGACTGACTAAACTTATTTCGATGTGTTTTAATAAAATTTGTATTGGGTAGTAGAATACGCACATAAATTGCTTCATCTTGAAATTTGGCAACTACAAATTCATCCAATTCTTGAATATTATTATCATTAAAGTCAATCCAATTATAAAAACCTTTACCTGGTTCAACTTCAACATAAGAATAATCTTGCTGTGGCAGAGTCCCTGATTGTGTTTCATAAACAGTATTAAATGCAATGAAATTTTTTAAAAATGTTTGGCGATACATTAAACGGGCATTTAAACTCTCCTCATTATCAAAATTTACATGATCAACTTTTCGATAATTTCCATAAATTGACAGATCGGTAGTTTTATTTTGAATTAACTTTGAATTGATAAAAAAGGTATGGGCATCATTAACTTTTTGTAAAGAATTATTTTGAACACTATCAACTATCTGGTAATTATATCCAATCTCAGTAAAAACTTTTGTAGAGTCTCCTATTCCACCAAATCCTTCAATTTCAGTAATTTGATGACTTAATTTATTCAGAATTTGTGTTTCTAATTCTTTTCTGTTGTTGTGTTCATAATTAACTTTTCCACCCACCCAACTGCGATCAAAGTTATGCTTGACTGAAGAAAACAAACGATAGAAAACATTTTCTTCATCAATTGATCTACTTTGCATGGCACTACCTTTTACATTTAATTGTGTATTGTTAAGTTTTAAATTTGTGAATAAATTGTGCCTGTTTCCTTTAAAAAAATCTTTAAATTTTAAATTTTCATATTGATAATTTATTACCCCTTTTTCTTCATTATAAAAAGTTAATCCACCAGTAAAATATTGCTGATCGTAATTGTTAATTGAATCTATATTTTTAATATTCCAATCTCTTGAGAACTCCACATTTCTATACCTTTCTACTGTTTGAAAATTATCAGAAACATACTCATAATCAGCAATTCCGTCAAGCTTCCAGTTCTTGTCAATAATTCTTTGTTTCCAGTTAATTTTTGTGGCAAAACCATTATTGTTTTCATTATCAATTGACGAAAATAAATTTTGATCATTATTGCTGAATGCCAATTCAGATCTTATAACACTCTTTTCATTAAAATGATAAGCCATATCAATATCGGCAATTTGTAATTTTTGAGGTGCTATTAACCTGATCACTGGTGCATGAGAACCTTGTTTGATATTATTCACGGGATCTATAAAAGTATATACCCTACCCGGAGCTATGGTAGTTTCAATATTATAATTACCATTATTTTCTCCAACAAAACTAAATTTTACTTCGTATAGTTCATCATCAGGATCATTTGAATATACAAACTTTTCAATACCACTTTCAATTATTTTTTTGTACAAAATTTTATTTTCCGAGTAAATCTGAGGTACTGCTGAAATACTAACCATCTTTGAAGTATCATCACCGGCATTGGCTAAAATTTGCTTTTGATCTTCGGTTAGATCCTGATGAAGTGTTTTATTTTTTGAATCAGTTTCATTATAATACTTAACACCAATATGTAATTTATCAGTATTAATTTCAGCTCCATCATATGTGATAAATCGTGTATAATTATTTTCAACAATTTGAAAATCAATTGTAAAACGCATATTGGCATTAACCGGGTATAAAGTTGTGAAAATTATTTCTCCATTGTTATAATCAATAATATAATCATAATTCTCTCCTCTTTTTAAAGGTGTTCCATTGGCATAAACCGTTTCACTTCCTGAGACAATTAAAAAGAACTGTTCATTGTTCTCACCCATAATTTTATACGGACCTTGATTTCCTTCCTCACCGGTAAAATTATAAGTTGTGAATTTTCCTCTTACCAAAGCACCTGATGCAAAAACTTTACTATTTCCTAAATTGTGATCGATATTTACATCCACATATACACCAGCTACTTTTTTATTAAATTTTAAGAAATAATTTTCGGTATTTTGCAAATAAATATCCCCCGCCTTAATATTCCAGTTTTTACCGTACATCTCAATAAAAACTCTGTCAAATTCATTTAATCTTTGCGTATAACCACCTTCTTGCAAGGGAATGTTATTATCGGTTATTGATGCTCTAATACCTATATTTTCCGATAGATTTCCTTCAATCTGTAAATTAAAGTTAGAATTTACAACGGCATCCTGATTGTTTCCCATAGTAACACCCCTTGATAAACTTCCACTGGTATATAATCCGTCAAATAACTTTGAATTTTTGTTGTTTTTTTGAGAATTAGGATTGTACAAACTGGATAGATCAGTTGTTTTATGAGCAATTATTTTTTGGTTTAATACTGCGTATTTCTTTGTCAAAAATTCTGGTAAAGATTCATAGGATACTTTTATTATTGATGTAGTGTTGACAATTTTTTTATTTAATATCAGCTGTGCTCTGTCAAAAAGTATTTGATAATTATTCGGATTAATTATTTGATCTAGTGAATTATACACTTTAAAATTTAGCGGACTAATACTAACTGTATCAATTTGTATCGTATCTCTGCTAACTTCAAAAAATTTAGTGATTTGCTTTTTTGGTATAGTCTGAGATTGTGTAATAAAACACGAAAAAAATATAAATAAAAGAAGAATATTTTTCATTTAAGATCTCGACTAATTTATAACAAAAATAGCGGAAATTATTTTAAAACAATTGCATCTGAGTGGAAGGATTTTCATGCTCCAATAACCATTTTTTTCTCCAAATCCCACCGGCATATCCTGTAAGAGAACCATTAGTTCCTATAACACGATGACACGGTATTACAATCCATAAAATATTTTTACCGTTTGCCGCTGCTACAGCTCTTATAGTTTTTGCATTTCCTAAACTAATTGATTGCTTTAAATAAGTAGTTGTTTTTCCATAAGGAATTTGTTGTAATTCATTCCAAACCTTTTTTTGAAAATCTGTACCCTGAGGATTCAATTGAAGATCAAAATCAGTTCTTTTTTTCTGAAAATATTCTTTTAATTGTAAAACACATTCTTTTAAATTCTCAGGAATATTTTTTGAGGTATCAAGTTCTTTATCTAAAATTTTTATTGAGCTGATTCCCTCATTATTACCAATAATTTTAGCAGTTCCAATTGGTGTTTTCAAAAAAGCAAAATCATCTTTCATTATTTTAATCTATTTCTTTAAACCTTAAATACTTCCTTAGAATTTTGTGTAGTGATCTTGGCAATCTCGTTGGGAGATAATCCATAAATATCAACCAATTTATTTAAAATATTGATCAAATAACTACTCTCATTTCTTTTACCTCTAAAAGGTGTTGGCGCCAAATAAGGTGAATCGGTTTCTAAAACAATATTTTTAAGTGGAATCTTATTCAAAAATTTATCAATCCCACCATTTTTAAAAGTCACAACACCGCCAATACCTAGTTTCATTTGGTATGAAATTGCTTGTTCCGCCTGTTTCAAATCTCCGGTAAAACAATGAAATATTCCATAAAGTTTATCATCTTTAACTTCGTCTAAAACCTCAAAGATCTCATCAAACGCATCTCTACAATGAATAATTATAGGGAAATTATTTTCCTTTGCCCATGCAATTTGAATTTTAAACGCGTCCTGCTGTTCTTGCAAAAAAGTTTTATCCCAATACAGATCAATACCAATTTCACCAATAGCATAAAATTTATGTTTTTTCAGTTGTTCTTTAACCACCTCTAATTCGTCTTTAAAATTTTCTTTAACATGAGTGGGATGCAAACCAGCCATCAAGAAAATATTATCAGGAAATTGCCTTTCCAATTCAAACATAGCAGGGTAATATGTTGCATCAATAGCTGGAACAAAAAAACGAGAAACTCCGGCTTTAATGGCTCTATGAATTACATCATTTCTATCTTCATCAAATTGCTCAACATATAAGTGTGTATGCGTATCGGTTAAAACCATAATTTTCATTTATGTTGTAAAAGTATAACTCTGATATTTTATTAACAACTCTGTTAAGAAATATTTTTTTTAACTAAATAAATAGCTAAGAATTATTTTATATTTACCAACCAAAAAATTAAACCTTAAGAAATGTTAATATATCACAATCCCAGATGTAGTAAAAGCAGGCAAGGACTAGCCATTTTAAAAGAATTAGATCAAGATTTTGAAATTGTTGAATATTTAAAGAATCCTCCTACTCAAGACGAACTTACTTCAATTATCAAAAAGTTACATATCAAACCCATTGAATTGGTTAGAAAGAACGAAGCCATTTGGAAAGAAAATTACAAAGGCAAAGAACTTTCAGACGAGCAAATTATTAAAGCTATGGTTGAAAATCCCAAGCTAATTGAACGCCCAATTGTCATTACCGACAAGAAAGCTATCGTTGGAAGACCTCCGGAAATTATTAAAAATATCTTATAACTTACTATAAAACTGCTTGTTACACAATAGCATAGTGGTTTCTGGGTATTTAAAAAAATACCTTTAATCCATTATTTTAAAAAATGATGCATATTCATAGATTAGCAGGTTACAAACATTTGTAAATGAGATTTTTAATAGTTTATATTTTATTTTTCTTTTCAATAAATTTGATTGGTCAGCAAACTAATTCTCAAGTCAATATAATTGGATTTGTTTATGATGCTGAAACTGATCAACCTTTACCTTATGCAACTATTACTTTACAAAGTTTTAACAACAATAATTTTAGTGGCGGTGTTACCAATAACAAAGGAGGTTTTGATATAGATATATCTCCAGGAAAATATAAACTTACCGTTGAGTTTCTATCTTTTGAGCCTTTTGTTATCAACGTAATAAATATAGATCAGGATATTGATCTGGGTCAAATTGAATTAAATCAAAATTTTGAAAATTTAGAGGAAGTAGAGTTAAATACAAGTAAAAATATTGTTGAATATAAATTTGATAAAAAGATATATTACGCTTCAAAAGATATTGCAAATGTAGGTGGAAATGCGATAACTGTGTTAGAGAATACTCCATCTGTTAGATTAGATAACACCGGTAGTATTAGTATTAGAGGAAATAAGGCTATCATTTTGGTCAATGGTAAACCTTTTGGCAGTCAGGATGGAAGTTCTGATGTTCTAAGTTTAATTCCTTCAAATTCTATCAGTAAAATTGAGATCATTTCACCTTCTGCTAAATATGATGCTGAAGGAGGTGGTGGAATTGTGAATATCGTTTTAAAAAAAGGAAAAGGACAAGGCTACACCGGAACCATAGAAATACACGGCGGAATACCTAACAATGATGGTATTTCTACTTTTATCAGTTATAAATCAGATAAGATCAATGTTTATTCAACTGCTAGTTTTAACCATACTGTCAAAATTAAAAAATCGCAATTAGATCAAGAATATTATAATTCGTTAGATATACCTTCTGGATCACTAAATGAAAAGAGAGAAGATGAACGACAAAAAAATAGTTTTCTTTTCAATATTGGAAGTGATTTTACTATTGATAAAAATAATACAATTACTACTTCTGTTATGTATTCTTTGGCCAATAAAAATTATGATTCAGATTTACTATTAAAAGACTTTGATGCTGATGATGATTTAATACAAACAAATGATAGAAATGTTTTAGACAATACAGATGAACACTTTTTAGAAGCTTTATTGAATTATACAACGCTTTTTGACCTGGAAAACCATAAGCTCTCTTTTGATATAAAATATTTATCTTCTCATTCAGATAATATTACAGATATTTACAATAATATCACTATTCCAACCTCTATTCTAACACAACAACAATCAACAAAATTACAACACTTAACAACTTATTTATTTTACATAGATTATCAAATACCAATTACCGAGAATGGTTTATTGGAAACAGGTTTAAAAACCAATGTCAGGAGGTATAAAAATGATTTTCAATACACTAACTTTAACACTGTCACACGGGTTTTCGAGCCCATTTCGGGTTACAAAAATGATATTGACTATAATGAGAATATCTATGCTATATATGCTAAATTCAGCAAACAAATAAATAGTTTTAATTATTCATTAGGTTTACGTACTGAATTTACCAAAACGAAAATCAATGAATTAAATTCTGAACAGATCACAAACAGTTATACCAAATTTTTTCCTTCAATAAATTTAGGTTATACATTAAAAAATGAAAGTTTATTGTCATTTAATTATACCCGTATCGTTGACAGACCACAAGTAGCTGAATTAAATCCATTTACATCAATTTCAGACGAAAGATTTATCTTTACAGGTAATCCTTTTTTACAACCATATTATACCAACTTTTTTGTATTAGAATACTATCAAGAATTTAGCAAATTATCATTTAGTACAGGATTTTTCTATTCAAGCTCTACTAATCAAATTAGATATATCATAGAAAATACAGGAGAACAAACACCTGATAATTTTGATATTTTTGTAAGAAAACCCATCAATGATGGTAATTTAAATCAATATGGCTTAGATTTTAATTTTACCTATACACCTACTAACCACCTGAGATTTAGGTGGTATGTTAGTCCGTATTACTTTGATATATCAAATACACTTGACAACGCCTATGATTATGATGATTTTGTAGTTTATTCAAACCTTGTTGGAGATTATAGATTTTCAAATGGCTTAAAATTTCAATTAAACTACACCTTGCAGTCTCCTAAAAAAACTGCCATAACAAAATTAGAGACCATTCAATTTTTAAATGCTTCAATTAGTAAAGACCTGTTTAATAAGAAAGCAACTTTAACATTTAGAGCAAATGATATATTGAATACGCGAACCGGCGATTTTGAATCATTCGAAGCAAATACTTTCACCCACTTAAATTGGCGTTTTGATTCGCAATATTTACTTTCATTTACATATCGCTTTAACAAGGCAAGTAGGAGAAATTCTCATAATCGCAGTAAAGATACCGATAAAGAGATCTTTGAGCTTGATGATGAAATTAAATAGTTGACATCAAGTAAAAACCTCAATAAATT
>JAOZVI010000090.1 GCA_029938265.1 Flavobacteriaceae bacterium
ACTTTTGAAGTAAAATCTAATGAGGGTTTATTAAGTGTGTGCTTTTGTATTAAAGAAGCTAATGCCTTTTCTTTTTTCGATTCAGAAGCCAAAACCTGATCCATAACCTTCTCTGTAAACTCCAGAGATGGCTTTTCAATTTCCATGTTTTGTTTGATAAATTTATCGATATTTCTCGAATTTTTCTCCATTACAATATAGCTTTCACCTCTTCATTTAAAAGTAAAGATAACTCATTAAATAATTTTTTTCGCAACCTAAATAACTTTACTTTAATATTGGTTTTGGTCAAACCTGTAATTTTTTCAATTTCTTCTACTGAACTCTCATTTAAATAAAATAAAGATATTAAAAAAGCGTCTGCTTCGGGTAATTTATCAATTGCTTTGGCAACATACTTTTTTTGTTCTCCATTTTTAATTGCTTCTATTTGAGGAAAATCATACCCAGACGAATAATTTTCAATAACATAGTCGTCAATAGCCGTAGTTGCTACTTTCCTTTTTCTGATCATTGAGATTGAATTTCGATAAACAATGGTATATAACCAGGTAGAAAACTTTGATTCTCCTTTAAAAGTATTCAGTTTTTGGAAAGCTTTTAGAAAACTATCCTGTGCAACCTCTTCAGCATCTTCATTATTCTTTACAATATTCCTCGCCAAAGTAAAAACCATATTCTTATACTTATTCACTAAAAAAGCATAAGCATTGGTTTCTCCTTGTAATACTTTATCAATATAAATCTGATCAGTGATTTTGCCCATTATTTAATAAGACGCTTTTATTAAAAGTTTGGTTACAATTTAATCAAAAATTAATTTGCAAAAATTTTTGTAACCAAATATTATATCAACGCGTCATAAATAAAAACAATATTAATAATCAAAAAAATCTTATAAAATGGAAGTTCTCATTGTATTAATTATCTTTTTAAGTTTATTTGGAATTTTTTATGTGTTTATTAGCACAAGAAACAAAGAACGAATGGCGTTGATCGAAAAAGGAGCAGACGCATCACTTTTTACAACCAAAAAGAAAAATTTCAAATTTACAAATCTTACCTTAAAATTTGGTATGCTGGCAGCAGGTGTTGGTATAGGTCTTTTAATGGGGTCATTATTAAGTCAGTACACGACTCTTGAAGAACCTGTAGCTTATTTTTCAATGATATTTATATTTGGCGGAATCTCTTTGATCATCAATGCAATGATAGAGAAAAAGAATAAAATTGAAGATGAAAATCTGGATTAATATCTATCTAACAAAATGGTCGTCAATATTTCTAAATATTGGCGACCTATTGATTTTATTAAGCCTTAACCAAGGTAAGAGAAAGTTTATCAATTTGAGAATTCAAAATACTTATTCTTTCTTTACCATATTCTAATTCTCTTAAAATACTAAGTCTTGATTCTTCAAATCTATGCTTAGCATTTCCAAACAAGCTATCGTAATAATTAATCCCTTCTTTCAAATTTTTTGAAAAATTCAATAAATATCTTTCTTGTTTTTTTGTCAAAGAATCTTTTGATTCTTCTACTTTATCTTTTAAATAATCAATATATAAATTTAGTTCCTTGATAAACATATTTGGTCTGTTGCTAGTATTAATTTTAGCCCTTCCATAAATATGATCGATCATATCTTTTAAGCTCATTTTATTAGAAAAATACGCCATATTAGGGCCCGGACAAACCGAAACTCCCACTCCTACACTCTTGGTATCCAGATCATTTTCCAATAATGCAGAAGTTCCCAAACCAACACAGATACAAGATTTTTCAGTTATCTTGTCAAATTGATCTTGATACTCTTCCAATGAAAGATCCTGCTTATCCAATTCTTTTATTTTTAACCTTTGATATTGACGTGAAGCTGTACAAATTGAATGATCAGTAAATTCATTATTATTAGCAACAAATTGATTAGTACAAGAACTACCGGGTCTGCCTTCTGCTATTTTTACAAGTTTTTCTATATCTTTAGAGTTTCCTCTAAGATTATTAAAAGGTACTCCTAAGGGAGAAATATTACTTAAATAAAGATCTTTTTCTTTTGCATCTTCAAGTTTATGTATTGTTTCATCATCAACTGTAGTAGCTTCAGGCACTAAAAGAAAGGGTGAGCCCCAACCAACTGAATCAACCTGATAATGATCAATCAAAAATTCGTGTTCTTGTTCAGTTCCTACTCCGCCTTGTGCTGTAATCTTGATTGGCAGTTCATCAATAGGAAATACTTTATTTTTATTAGATAAAGCCGGTAATAATATATCATGTATTGATTGAACCAGATCTTTTCTGTTTTTTTTAAATTCTTCGAGAATTGGCCCCATTAAAAACCCTTCAGTTGCAAAAGCATGACCTCCACAATTAAGTCCGGATTCTATTCTATATTCAGATACCCATAAACCTTTTTTTGCTAAAAATTTACCTTGAATTAAAGCAGAACGATAATCGCTAACTTTTAAAACTATTTTCTTTTTAATAATTCCTTTTTCATCAGGATAAAAATCATCAAATTTCTCAAGATAGCTATATAACCTAGGATTCATACCTGCAGAGAGAACCAATGAAGAATTTAGATCACTATTGGCAAAACCTCTTAATGCTGCATGCGCATCATTATATTCAGTAGGTAATTGTTCGCCATTTTTATAGTTTTCTCTATCCAATTTAGTCATTATATTTACATCGATACTTCCTTTTGAAAAACTATTTTTAATTCTATTTTCAAAATCTTCAAAATTGATATATTTGGAAGTGAAATTTTTAAACTCTTCCTTTATGGAAGAATTATCAGGCAACATACTCAAATATTCTTTGATTCCGGAGCTTTTTTCTTTCGTTATTTTCTTGAGTTCATTAAATTTTTCTTCCGTAATTTCGTTTACCATATTCAAATAAGAAGTAATTCGTTTTGCACGAAAATCATCGATCTTATCTGATATTTCTTTATAAGGTATTTCATATTTTTTACTATATACTTTTCTAATCTTTTCAATAAGTATATCATCTACCAAAGATATTACTGAATCGATACCGTAATGAGAAATCTTTAATGGCGTATCAATTGTAAATGCAATTCCCATAACAGGGATATGAAATGAATGTGCTTTTGACATAATAGATTATTTAATTTCTTCTAGTATAATTTAGGCAAAGAAAATTAAAAAATAATTTTCTTTGCCTAAGAATTTCGAAAGATAATGCTTTTTATATCTTTAAGGTATAATTAATCTGTTAAAAAATAAGATCATAACTTCTAAGAAAGAATGTAACTTTGGAATAGTCCACAAAAAGGTGTTAAAAACATTCTTTCAAGTTTAGAATATCTAATATCGGCTAACGACCTTAGAATTTTGAAGTTCTAAAATATTGATATATTATTAGAGACCCCCTTTAATATGAAGCTCTGTAAAGTCTTTATTAACAATTATGGTATTATCACCATTTACTTTTAGATCTTTAAAATCAATCTCTTCGTTATTAACCTGAATTGTAGTAATTTTAAAGGGCAACCCGTGCAGTTTGATCTTAAAAGTATCATAACCCGTAATATATTTACCAAATTTATGCTGCTGAATGATCAATTGTTTTGATTTTCCAACCAAGGTGAAATTCCGTAAACTAAAACGTCCTTTTTTATAATCATAGCCATCATTTGCATCCTCATATAAAAAGTTTTTCTCCTTTCCTTTTTTGTAATATACGTCTAAAGTTAGTTCATCAATTTGTTTCTCTCCAACATATTGCTGAATCGGGTATTTTGGTATAATTGCTCCTTCTTTTATAAAAATGGGTACACTTTCAATATCAGCATCAACCCAGGTTTCTCTTCCTCCTTTAATAATTTCATCATCCCAGAAATTATACCATTTACCTCTTGGAATGTACATTCTTCTACCTTTAGCATTAGGTTCTATGATAGGACAAACCAATATTTTTTCTCCAAAAATAAATTCATCAGTTCTATCATGGGTTTGCAAATCTTCCTGATCAAATAGAACCAATGATTTTAAAATTGGTGTCCCATCATTAATATATCGCCAGAAGGCAGTATATAAGTAGGGAAGCAATTGATATCTTATTTCTATAAATTTTCTAACAATATCAAGCACTTCGTCATCAAAAGACCATGGCTCCTGGTCTCCGTGATCTCCCGAAGAATGGGTTCTGCAAAAGGGATGAAATACACCCAATTGTATCCATCTTGCATATAACTCACCTGTAGGTTGTTCAGCAAATCCGCCAATATCTGAACCTACAAAAGAAAAACCAGACATACTCATGCGCTGCGCCTGAACATTAGCGATCCATAAATGATCCCAGGTTGCAATATTATCACCGGTCCATGTTGAAGTATATCTTTGAGTTCCTGAGTAAGCAGCACGGGTTATTACAAATGGTCGTTTTGGATAAGTGAATTTTTTTAAACCTTCGTAAGTTGCTTTAACCATTTGCATTCCGTAAATATTATGAGCTTTACGATGACTACAAGGATTACCGTCATAATCGTGGCGAACGTCATTTGGGAAAGTTTTATTGGGCACTTCCATCACTGCAGGTTCATTCATATCATTCCATACACCTTTTATACCAATATCTCCAATAAGTTCTTTAAATAAACCCGACCACCATTTTCTTACTTTTGGATTGGTAAAATCTGGAAAATAACATTCACCCGGCCAAACTTTACCTCTCATATAAGGTCCATCAGCTCTTTTACAGAAATAGTCGTTTTCCATTCCTTCTTCATAGATATTGTAATCCTTCTCAATTTTTATTCCCGGATCAATAATGGCAATCGTTTTAAATCCATCTTCCGCCAATTCATCCACCATTTTCTTTGGATTTGGAAAATGCTCTTTGTTCCATGTAAAACATTTAAAACCATCCATATAATCAATATCTAAATATATTGCATCACAGGGTATTTTTAATTCTCTAAATTTTTGTGCTATTTCCTTAACTTTAGATTCAGGATAATAACTCCATTTACATTGATGATAACCTAATGTCCACAAAGGTGGTAATTCAGGCGTGCCGGTTAAATCTGAATAACTACTTATTACATCATTCATTTTAGGTCCATAAATAAAGTAATAATTCATTTCACCACCTTGAGCCCAAAAACTTGTTACATGACGACGTTCGTGTGCAAAATCAAAGAACGACCTGAAGGTATTGTCGAAAAATATACCATAGCTTTTTTTATGATGTAAGCCAATATAAAAAGGTATTGTCTTGTATATTGGATCAGTACTTCGTTCAAAAGCATAAGAATCTGTTACCCAGTTTTCAAATCGTCTTCCTCGCATATTGGTATTCGCTGTCTTGTCTCCCATACCATAAAAACTTTCCCCCTCCTGAGCTACATTACTCATTTTTACAATATCACCTCCGGCATCATAATTCTCTTCCCAATGAAATCCTAATTCATCTTCAAAAATTATTGAATTATCCAAAACATCATAAATCTTAACTTTCAGATCTATTTTTTTAATATGACAAATTAATTTTGCAGTAGTAATAATATAAAAATCATCATTTTCATCAATTTTTAATTTATTAAAACCTGTACTTGCATTTTCATCAATCGCATATGAAAAATCAGTTTCAAAATGAGAATCAGTTGCATATCTAAAACGTAAAATACTATCTCTAATAACTGTTACCTGGAGTATTACACCATTTTCAGTTGTAAAGGAAAAATTATCGATATCCTTTTTACAAGAAACTATCTTTGAAGGATATTGATTTCCTTTTTTATCTATTTCAGTATTAATTATCATATGTATAAATAAGCTGGTTCAATTGATATTTTAATGGTAAATAATCATTTTTGAAATTCTATTAATAAATCTGCAAACAATGATCTTATGCTATGATGATCTAATGCTTAAATAATTTTAAAAGCGACCATCCCTAAAGGTGGCAGCGTAATCTCTGCCGAATACTTTCTATTATCCCAATCCTTTTTCTCAATACTAATTTTTTTAGAATTACTTATGCCACTTCCATAATATTTTTTATAATCACTATTTAATATTTGTGTTAAAGAACCTTTTCTTGGTAATCCAATTCTGTAATTTTTTCTCACAACTGAAGTAAAATTACAAACAACAATTATATCATTAACTTTATCGTGTCCTTTACGGATATAAGAGATTACAGAATTTTCATTGTCACTAAAGTTGATCCATTCAAATCCTTCATTACTAAATCCTTTTTCGTACAATGCAGGTGTATTTTTGTACAAATTATTTAAGTCTTTAACAAATGTCTGCAACCCTTTATGAGGTTTGTATTGCAATAAGTGCCAATCCAGACTTTGAGCAAAATTCCATTCGGATGATTGACCAAACTCACCTCCCATAAATAATAGTTTTGTTCCGGGATGTGTAAACATATAACCGTATAGTAATCTTAAATTAGCAAATTTATTCCATTCATCTCCTGGCATTCTATTTAACAATGATCTTTTGCCATAAACTACCTCGTCATGAGAAAGCGGCAAGACAAAATTTTCAGAAAAGGCATAAGCCAGACTAAAAGTAATTACATTTTGTTCATACTTGCGATAAATTGGGTCTTTTGAAAAATATTCAAGTGTATCATGCATCCATCCCATCATCCATTTCATTCCAAAACCTAATCCTCCAATATTAACCGGCTTGGTAACCCCCGGAAAAGCTGTTGATTCTTCAGCAATGGTCTGAACTCCTTCAAAAGTTGAAAGAACACTTTCATTAAATTCTTTTATAAATGATACTGCGTCCAAATTTTCTCTCCCTCCAAATTCATTTGGTTCCCATTCGCCATCCTCTCTTGAATAATCCAAATAAACCATAGAGGCAACTGCATCTACTCTTAAACCATCCACATGGTATTTATCCAACCAAAAAAATGCATTACTGATCAAAAATGATTTTACCTCATTTCTTCCGTAATTAAAAATTAAACTTTTCCAATCGGGGTGATAACCTTTTTTATGATCAGGATGTTCATATAAATGACTTCCATCAAAAAATCCTAATCCATGATCATCGGATGGAAAATGTGATGGAACCCAGTCTAAAATTACACCAATATCATTTTTATGTAATTGATCTACCAAATACATAAAATCCTGTGGTGATCCAAAACGAGAAGTTGGCGCAAAATAACCAACCAATTGATAACCCCATGAAGGATCATAAGGATATTCCATAATTGGCATAAACTCTACATGAGTAAAATTCATTTCCTTTAAATAAGGAACTAGTTTTTTGGCTAATTCTTTATATGTCAAAAAATCACCCACTTCATTTCTCATCCATGACCCTAAATGAACTTCATAAACAGAATAAGGTTTATCCAATCCATTTTTATCTTTTCTATAGCCCATCCAATCTTTATCTTTCCAATCATAAGTAGCAACATCTCTTATTATTGAAGCCGTATTTGGTGGTGTTTCACAAAAAAATGCATAAGGATCTGCTTTTTCTGTTTCAATATTGTTATTAGATTTAATTTTAAATTTATACCGCATTCCTTCATGAATATCCGGTATAAAACCTTCCCAAATTCCTGATTCGTCCCAGCGAACATTTAATTGATGTTGTTTGTCATTCCAATAATTGAAATCTCCAATAACAGAAACTTTTTTTGCTGATGGTGCCCAAACAGAAAAATAAACTCCTTTTTCATCTTCTAACTCAATAGAATGTGCACCAAATTTTTCGTAAAGACGGTAGTGTTTTCCAGACTTAAATAGATCGATGTCAAAGTCTGTGAACAGACTATATGCTTTTACTTTTGCCATAGGTTTAATGATTAATAATATTAGATATTCCTTTTAAAGGGATTAATGCCCAACGTGGTCGTGAATTTAGTTCGTAACCTAATTCATATACTGCTTTTTCTAACAAACAGTATTTTAATATAAAATTTCTTTCCTGATCATAACCGATATTTAAATTTGCATTTAGGATCGCTTCAACATAAGTTGCTAAAAAAACACTGGTGAAATATGAATACAATACTTCTGCTGCTTCAAATAATGTTTCTTGTGATTGAATATATTTTTCACTATTATTAAAAACTGTAGCATAAATAGCATAGTGAAAAGATCTAAACATTCCTGCAACATCTTTTAATGGTGGCTGTTTTACTTTTCTGTCTCTAATCGTACTTTCTGGTTCACCTTCAAAATCCAAGATGTAAAAATCATCATCTTTGACCAGTATTTGCCCCAGATGATAATCACCATGAACCCTTATTCGCTCTCCTTTTAATTTTGTCCAATCAAAATTCACAAACCGCTTTCTTATAATATTTTTATTATTTAAAAACTCATTTGCTAACTCTAGCGATAAACCATCAAGTTTATGCAGATTATTTTCAATAGTATTCAACCTGTTTTGAAATTGATAAAGTAATCTATTCTTTAGCCAAACTGTATAATCACCATTAAAATGTGTTGGTGTAAAAGCTGTATCCTCAAACTCTGATCCCAACACAATATGCATTTCAGCAGTACGTTTTGCGATAGTTTTTATTTTAAGGAATAAATCCAAACCTACCCAATCAATTATTTGTTGTGGTACATCTTCAATTTTTAACCTTAAATACAACTCTGTTTTAGGTAATGAATTTACATCTATATTTTTGTGTTCCAAATTTGAAAATACCTTGTGTAGCTCTTTTAACATGTACTCCCAGGCATCGCCTTGATTGGGAACCATTTTTTGCATTAAGGCTATGGAAATATAGACGTTATCAGAACCAATTATGTTTAAACTCCCCTGATAAGCCGGAGTATTTTTAAATTCTTTCTTATCTGATAAAAAACAACTCATTTCATAATCAGGATTTTTATTGGCAAAGATCCTTCTGAAAAATTTTAGAACAAACTTTTCATTATAAACAATTGAGGTGTTGCTTTGTTCTAAACCCAAAAATCTCGATGATTCATAAACCACATCGGTGAAAGTTTCACTTTTATGATATTGTACTCTTGATCTATCCTTGGGTTGAGCATTAAAGATCAAGTCAAATACAAGTTTTCTAAATGCTTCAAGATTAATTGCATCAATAATAAAACCTTGTTGACCTTTAATACTAATTGGAAGAATTCTGTCTTGCTTTGCAAAACTTTCATCTGTAACAAAAGCTATTGGCAAAAAATAATGTTGATAAAACGCTTCAACAAAATTAATTTCTAATATCAAACCATAATACACTTCTCCTTCATTTTGAATTCTAAAATATTCTGAAAGTTCAATATATTTTAGCTTGCTCGCTTTCCCTCCGTACCAACGCTGTTTTACGATATAATCTTCTAATACATCGGAAAGAAAAACTTTAACAAAATCTTTATTATCAAGTAAATCTTCCCAATTCTCACTAAAATGAAAAGGAGATTGTAATATTGTTTTGGTAGTTTTATTTGACATCTATTTATTTATCTTAAATATATGAAGGGGCA
>JAOZVI010000091.1:0-6975 GCA_029938265.1 Flavobacteriaceae bacterium
CAGTTATCAACTTCGAGTTGTGCATTTTTAATACTCATTTGTAAAAACTTTTATAAAGCAAATATACATTAAAAAGGAAAGTTTAAAGTAAAAAGTTAAATAGTTGGAAGTGAGAAATGGAGTGAAACTAATATTTCTTTGTAAACTTTACATGTTATTTTAGCGGTCTTTGCGTGAAAAAATATAAACCGTATCTAAAAATCTAACACTTTTATAAATTCATGTCTTGGAATTTCCCTAGCACCCAAACTTGCTAAATGTGCATTGTAAACCTGGCAATCAATTAATTTATAGTTTTCTTTTTCTAATTTTTGGATAAGATAAACAAAGGCAACTTTTGACATATTGCTTACCGTGCTAAACATACTTTCACCACAAAAAATATTACCCTGCTCTACCTTACCTGCCTTTAGATCTATTCCATATAACCCACCAACCAGTTCATTATTTTGCCAAACTTCTACTGATCTTGCTATACCCATTTCGTGTAATTTTATATACGCATCTTCCATTGCATTAGTTATCCACGTACCTCCTTGATCTTTTCTGTAAATATTTTTACAGTGATGAATAACTTCCTCAAAATTTTGATCATAAGTAATTTGAAAATCTCTTTTTTGCAAAACCTTTTGCATACTTTTAGAGATCTTTAAGTGCTTAGGATATAATACCATTCTCGGATTTGGACTATACCAAATAATAGGTTCTCCTTCGTTAAACCATGGAAAAATACCGCTTTTATATGCTAAGGTCAATCTTTCAGGAGATAGATCTCCCCCTATTGCAACGATGCCTTCAGAACTTGCAGTTTCAACATCGGGAAACATAAGTTCTTTTCCTAAAAAAATCATATTTAAAGAATTATTAATTCTTTTCAAATACACGAATATAATCAACCATCATTTGCTGCGAAAATTGAGTTGTACCATCCGGATCTCCCGGCCAGTTACCTCCAATTGCAACATTTAAAATAAGAAAAAAATCTTGATTAAACGGGTATGACATTCCCTGAGTGTCATTAGAACTAAATTCATAGATCAATATATCATCTACAAAAAACCACATTATATTAGCCTCTCTAATAACACTAAAAACATGAAATCTATCATTAAAAATTTCATTGGAAATAATATAACTATCTCCACTGTATTTATGACTTGAAAAATCTGTTCCAAAATGTACCGTAGCGTGACTGGTTGAGGGGTGATTTCCTATCAATTCCATGATATCTATTTCGCCACAGGCAGGCCAGCTAACTTGATCAATATTATCTCCTAACATCCAAATTGCAGGCCAAATTCCCTGACCAAATGGTATTTTTGCCCTAATATCAATCCGACTATAATTAAACAATTTTTTATCTTTAGTGATCATTCTAGCCGAAGTAAATTTATGACCATTCCATGAATCATCACGTGCTTCAATAATTAGTTTGCCATTTTCAATTCTTGAGTTTTCTTTGGCATCAGTATAATACTCAATTTCATTATTCCCCCATCCGTTACTGCCGTTACCAATTTCATGAGTCCACCAATTCTTATTGATCTCATCCCCATCAAATTCATCTCCCCATGCTAATTTCCATCCTTCATAAGATATTGGAGTAATATAATCTTCATTACTATATGGCAAATCAACATCATTATTTTTTATCAATATTTGGGCTTGAGTCTGATTGAAATCAACATTAGTAACTTGCTCAAACCTGATCCAAAATACTTCATCTCCTTCTCTAATTTTATCAGAAATAATTTCAAGTGGAATCAAAGCGTTAGTTTTACCGGCAGCAATAGTTATTTGACCTTCTTTTTTTATATAATCAAGATTTTGGAAAGCCGAAGCATCTTCTGTAATATATTTTAATACAATATCCTTAGAATAGCTTTCGCGCAATGAAATTGTAAAATCAAACATTTTATTACTGTCATCCCCTTCAACTAAATTCATATTACTAATAGTCACGTAAGGAGTTTTCTCAGGCGGACTTTCTGAAGAAGTACAACTGTTAAAGAAAAAAAGAAGTAGTAAAATATTGATAACTTTAATCATAAATAAAAATTTAATCTAAAATGGCAAATCATCAGGCTCATCATCATTAACATTATTGGCTGGCTCAAAACCATCCATTGATTCAATAGGCGGTACTTCAGTAGACCCTTCTTGTCTTTTTTCAATTCTCCAACCCTGAATTGCATTGAAATATTTTGCTTCACCTTCAGGATTGATCCATTCTCTACCACGTAAATTAATACTGATCTTCACATCTTCTCCAACATTATAATTATCTAACAGATCGCATTTATCCTGAATAAACTCTATCAATAAAAATTGAGGATATTGTTCATCAGTAGTTACAACCACTTCACGTTTTCTAAAGCCATTATTACCAAAAGTTTTGGTTTCGTCAATTTTTTTAATTTTCCCTGTTACTTCCATTTTTGTCTTTTTTTTATAATAATTCTGTGCAAATTTATGCTTTTCATTTGTATTGAGTCCTATGAATTTTTGATTCTCTTAGGCTAACTTATCAACATCATTTTTTGATGTTAATTATTAAGGTGTACTGTAACTTAAATAAAATGAATCTACTTTTCAAAATTATTTATGATAATTAGCAATTTGATTCTTTTAATTTTTACGATCTGCTCTAAGAATCTATAATTCTTTTAGATTTTTTTATCTTCAGAATACTTGATCTTGATACTTCAAAAAACTATATAATTTGGTAATTAAAATATTTTAAAAAATAATTGTTAACAATTGTCTTGATTTTTTAACAAAAGAGCTTAATATTTGCATTTATTATAATATCTAAACTATTTTTATGTTATAATGCAAAATATAATCTATTGAAAGTTTAATGAACTTCCCTGACTATAAAAACACCCTAAAATGGGTACTGATTGTTGCATCTTTTTTAATAGTTGCATTGATCTTATGGAATACCAATCAGTTCTTCAGGAAATTTAAAAATGAAGAACGCCTAAAGATGGAAGTTTTGGCAACCGCCTATGAAAACTTTAACAATCCGGATCTGGATGTTGATATATCTCTTGAAAATAAAATAATTGAAAGTAATAAAAGTATTCCTATGATCATTACTTATGATAATGGTGATATTTTTCGTTGGGCGAATTTAGATGTTACAAACTCAAAAAAATTTACTTCATTACCGGTTGATGACAGGTTATATTTAAGTCGGCAACTCATTAAGATGAAAGAGGAAAATGACCCTCTTGTTGTACACTATAAAGTTGATAATATTAATGTTACACAAAATATATATTATCGGGATTCTGATCTGTTAAACAAATTACAATTTTATCCGCTGGGTTTATTACTGATATTACTATTATTTGGAACTATTATTTATTTGGTCTTTCAGCAGAATAAAATTGCCGAGCAAAACAAACTTTGGGCTGGAATGGCAAAAGAAACAGCTCATCAAATAGGGACTCCTCTTTCCTCTATGTTGGGTTGGGTAGAACTATTGCGGTTAGAAAATACAAATGAAGATATTGTCAATGAAATTGAAAAAGATGTTTCAAGATTAAACACTATTGCCGATCGTTTCTCAAAAATTGGTTCAATACCAAAACTCACCAAACACGATATTGTTGAAGAAACAAAAAATGCATTTGATTATATTCAGTCAAGAAGTTTTAAACAAATTGATTTTAAATTTATTAACAATGAAGAAAATCCAATTTTTGTAGATCTCAATGTGCAATTATACAGTTGGGTTATCGAAAATCTTGTTAAAAATGCTATTGATGCTATGCAGGGTAAGGGAAAACTAACAATTACCGTTTTTCAAGAAAACTCAACTGCTAAAGTTTTGATCACTGATACCGGAAAAGGATTACCAAAACGTCTTTACAGACAAATATTTGATCCGGGTTACACTACAAAAAAACGTGGCTGGGGATTAGGATTATCACTTGCCAAACGAATTATTGAAGATTACCACAAAGGTAAAATTTATATTAAAAAATCTGAAATGGGTATAGGTACAAGTTTTATGATCGAATTAAAAACTATTAATTAGCTACAGGTTTTTACCAATATTTTTTGCGATCCTTTTAAATTCTTCCTGAGATAATTTTTCTTTTTTGCCAAAAGTTGCATCTGCCATACTTTTTAACGGAATTAAATGTACATGTACATGAGGTACGTCTAAACCGATAACTGACATACCAACTCTTTCGCAGGAAATGGTTTTTTCTATAGCCTTGGCAATCTTAAAAGAATATTGCATCAATCCCGTATAAGTTTTTTCATCAAGATCAAAGATCTTATCCACTTCTTTTTTTGGCACTACCAAAGTGTGGCCTTTGGCATTAGGATTGATATCTAAAAAAGCATAAAAATCATCATTTTCAGCAATTTTATAACTTGGAATTTCTCCTTTAATAATTTTTGTGAAGATTGTGCTCATGATCTATAAGATTTTATCATTATCTGGAAATCTCTAATATTTCAAATTTCATGATACCATTTGGTACTTGAATTTCGGCAATATCACCTACTTTTTTTCCCAACAAACCATGACCAATAGGTGAATTTACTGATATTTTACCTTTTGACAGATCTGCTACAGCATCAGCAACTAAAGTATATTCAAACTCCATATTATTATCAATATTTTTAATCTTAACTATTGATAATGCCAAAACCTTAGAAGCATCTAATTGTGATTCGTCTATTAACCTCGCTTTTGAAAGCGTATTTTTAAATTGTGCTATTTTAAATTCTAATAATGATTGTTCTTCTTTGGCTGCATGATATTCTGCGTTTTCACTCAAATCACCTTTATCTCTTGCTTCCGCAATTGCTCTTGTAATTCTCGGGCGCTCTACATGCTCTAACTGATCCAGTTCACTGCGTAATTTTTTTAGTCCTTCTTCAGTGTAATATTCTACGTCACTCATAATGCTACATTTTGTCTGATAATATAAATACAAAAATCCCAAGTCCAAAGATTTTCGGAATGAGATTCAAATACAAATATACAAAATATTTTAAAATCAAATTAATTGTATCTTGCAAAAAATATTTTTCAATGAATAAATTAATTTTTGCCATCCTTTTTTTAGGATTATTTTCATGCAGCTCTGATGATATTGATGATCAGAGCCTGTTACCTAATTTTCCGGTTAACGAAGTTGTATTTTTAAATAATCCCGAGTATATCAATTTACAAGTTGTTGGTGGTTGGGCTTACACTCAAGGTGGAATCAGCGGAATAATTATTTATCATATGAACACCAATAATTATATTGCATTTGAACGGAGCGCTCCTCATTTTACACCTCAAACCTGTTCAAAAATGGTAGTTAAAAATGGCATGACCATGGTTTGTCCTTGTGATGATAGCGAGTTTAATATTTTAAATGGAGCTCCAATGACAGATGGCGTTAAGTATGCCGCAAGACAATACAGAGTTGTTGTGGTTGGCAATACTTTACAAATTACAAACTTTTAATAGTATACTTGTGAAAAATTATTTTTCTTCAAATTTTAAACTCGGTGTATTGGGTGGCGGACAATTGGGTAGAATGTTACTTTCTGAAACTCAAAAATTTGATATTTTTACCTTAATACTTGATGGGGCCGATAATGCACCTTGTGCGGATATTTGTAATGAGTTTCACCAAGGTGACCTAATGGATTATCAAACGGTTTACGATTTTGGTAAATTAGTTGATCTGCTGACCATTGAAATTGAACACGTTAATATTGAAGCTCTTTTACAGTTAGAAAGAGAAGGTTTAGCCATATATCCCCAACCAAATATTTTACAAATTATTCAGCATAAAGGCAGGCAAAAAGATTTTTTTACAAAACATAATATTCCAACGGCTAAGTATGATCGGTTCAATACTTTAACGGAATTAAAAAATAAGACCGTTTTTCCTTTTGTATGGAAATCTGCTCAATTTGGTTATGACGGAACCGGAGTAAAGATCATCAGATCACAAACCGATATGGATTCTTTACCTGATGTAGATTGTATAACAGAAGATCTAATTCCTTTTAAAAATGAATTAGCTGTAATTGTAGCCAGAAATAAAAATGGTGAAACCAAAACTTACCCTGTTGTGGAAATGGAATTTCACCCAACCGCCAATCAGGTAGAATATGTAATTTGTCCGGCAAGAATTGATCAAGAAATTGCCAAAAAAGCAGAAAAAATAGCTTTGCGAGTAGCTCATGCATTTAAACATGTTGGTTTGTTAGCCGTTGAGATGTTTCAAACAAAGAATGATGATATATTGGTTAATGAAGTCGCCCCAAGAACTCATAACAGCGGTCATTACAGCATTGAAGCAAGTTACACCAACCAGTTTGAACAGCATTTACGTGCCATACTGAATTTACCTTTAGGAAATCCCAAAAGCAAAGTTGCAGGTATCATGGTAAATTTAGTTGGAGAAGAAGGTTTTATTGGTGATGTTGTTTATAAGAATATGGAAGAAATACTAAAAATTGATGGTGTAACACCACATATTTATGGTAAAAAAGAAACCCGTCCTTTTAGAAAAATGGGGCATGTAACCATTGTAAATAAAGATATGGATGAGGCAAGAAATATTGCCGAAAAAGTGAAGAAAACGATAAGGGTGATAAGTAATTAAATCAGTCAATACTATTTTGAGTTTGAAACATCAAAAATCGTTAATCGGTGTTCCTTGTTCTTAAATCACATAAAATATATAGCAATCTATTATGAAATATTCAGGAGTATTAAAAAAAATGATCACAGAAAATACTTCTCCGGTTCAATATTATTTTGAATAAAAGTGAATATCGAACAAGGATCAACGATTTTAGAAATTTAAACTAATATTTAAAATGAATAAATTCTTTTAAATCAAAAATCGTTAATCGGCATTCCTTGTTCTTAAATCAAAAAAAAATAGAAATGAAATATTTAGGTGTTCTTAAAAAAATGATAACAGAAAATGCTTCTCC
>JAOZVI010000091.1:7075-9459 GCA_029938265.1 Flavobacteriaceae bacterium
TAGAAATGAAATATTTAGGTGTTCTTAAAAAAATGATAACAGAAAATGCTTCTCCCGTTCAATATTATTTAGATCTGGAAAATGATTTTTTAAACCTTAATCAATTATTAGATAGAACTGTAGAAATTTCCTTTAAAAAATATCAATGCCTTAGCTGTGGCAAAGATAAAAAGATCTTCCGTCAGGGATTTTGTTATGATTGTTTTTACAAGATGCCACAAACCGGTGACTGGATTATGAGGCCTGAACTGAGTAAAGCCCATCTAAATATTGAAGATCGCGATCTGGCTTATGAAAAAGCAGCGCAATTACAAGCACACATTGTTTATCTGGCAAATTCCAGCAATGTAAAAGTGGGTGTTACACGTAAATCTCAACTTCCAACCCGCTGGATCGATCAGGGAGCTCATGAAGCAATTGAAATTATTGAAGTGCCAAATCGATATTTGGCAGGAATTGCCGAAATTGCTTTAAAAGAACATGTATCCGATAAAACAAACTGGCGTAAAATGCTTACAAATAATGTGATCGATGTAGATCTTAATAAAGAAAAAGAAAAACTTTATCCTTTTCTTCCCAACGAAGTAAAACCTTACTATCTCGAAAATAAAAGTAAAGAAACCGAAATTGATTTTCCTGTCAACCAATATCCCACAAAAATTAAAAGTCTGAATTTAGACAAAACTCCGGCTTATCAAGGAAAATTAAAAGGTATTAAAGGACAATACTTAATTTTTGAAAATGGTACTGTTTTTAATGTGAGAAACTGGGAAGGTTATGTAGTAGAATTCAATATTTAAGGAAAATGAATAGATAAGCATCAGGAAACGTAAAACATGACTGCAAAAAATAAAGGCAAACATTTGTGGTTACGCAATAACTTTTCTGCAATTTCTTCACAATTCTTAGATACTTTTACGGTATTATTTTTACTCTGCTCCTTTGGTGTTATTGAATGGAAATTATTTGGAATCTTACTTTTAAACGGTTTTTTATTCAAATTGCTTGTCGCTTTATTAGATACACCAATTTTATACTTTTTTGTGTATTAGTTTAGAAAACAATTTGATTTGGAAGTTGGCGAAGAGGTCTCTTTGGTTGAGTGAGAAATATTCAAGCGTTTAATCGTTTTATTCTAATCATTAATCAAAATATTTTTTTTCAATATTCTACATTTTTATATAGCAATCTTAAATTTTATTCGTCCAACCTTCTATATATAAGCATATTAAACCACTACTCAAATTTAGAAATGTAATAAATAGTTGAAACTACCGTTTATAGAGTAATAATTTATTTATCTTATAGCGTTTTCCCCTTAATGAGTAACATGGTTATCACATATAATAGTATTACCCACCTTTTATCTAAAAAGCTTTATTTAGTTGCGCATATATATTTTTTTACTAACTTAAATGTTTCATCATTATGAATATTGAGGAAGTAAATATGCGAGATTTCTTCACACAAATATCAACTACATTTAGTAAAAATAGTTTTAGATTTCAAGAAAATGATATTTCTAAAGAAGACCTAATCAATAATAAGGAGTGCTTTTATATTTTTGATATAAAACAGAATAAAGTAATTTATCATAATGGTTTTCAAAATCTATTGGGCTTTTACGAAGAAGATATTAGCTTAGAATTTATTTTAGAGAAATATCACCCTGAAGATATTGAAACTGTCAACCGAATTGCTAAGGCAACCATTTTACATTGTTTAAGTACACCTTTTCAATGTAAAGACAGTACCTTACAAATAACCTTTAGAATTATAAATAACGAAGGATCTTATAAAAAAGTTTTAAGTCAATCAACAGCTTTTCAAATAAATATACGGGGTATAATGACGCATATCTTGGTAAAATTGGTAGATATTAGTTTTTTAGAAATTTCTTTTTGTGTTAACTGGTATTTTCATGCTAAAGATTTAGATGTTGATGCTTTTAGAAATCAAATTTACAATGCTTATAATGACTTTTTTACTATAAGAGAAAAAGAAATTATTGTAGAAATTGAAAAAGGACTTACCTCAAAATTAATTGCTGAAAAATTAAATATCAGTGAGCATACTATTGCTACACATAGAAAAAATATATTAAAAAAAGCAGGCCGTCATAATACAAAAGATTTAATTTTATTCTGTAAAAGAAAAGGGGTTTTATAATAATGGTTAATTGTAAATACTAAATGTCTCATCTACCAATTATCTACAATTTATTTCCAAGGTAGAATAGTAACACACGCTTTTTAAAACTATAATTCATCCAGTCAAGGGGTGAATATTTTCATAATGTTTAATTCACCCCGTGAATTTTCTTTGCATCATCAATCACCAGGTGAATATTTTCATAACGGTTAGATTCACCCGGTGACTCGCTT
>JAOZVI010000092.1 GCA_029938265.1 Flavobacteriaceae bacterium
TGGAATTAAAGCAAGCGTGGGGGGTTAAACAGAACTTTATTCTTTTATAAAAATAACCAACCGATAATCAACACAATCGAAATTCCGGTTATTCCCTGTAGAAAAGTAGAGACGGTCTGGCTTTTTAAAGCTGTACTTGTGTCCATTCCGGTAAATTGAGCCACTACCCAAAAAAAACTGTCATTTAAATGAGAAACTGTCATTGCACCTGCACCAATAGACAATACTGCCAATGCGCGACCTAAAGATGAATCCAAACCAAATGCTGCCAATGTAGGTGCAATAATCGCAGCAGTTGTAATAATAGAAACTGTAGAAGAGCCTTGAGCTGATTTTAATACTGCTGCAATAATAAAAGGCAGTAATAAACCAATGTGCATATCTGAAAAAATTGAGCCAATAATATCTCCAACTCCGGTTGCTCGAAGTACTGCACCAAACGCACCACCAGCTCCTGTAATTAAAATAATGATTCCTGCTTCTTTCAAACCACTGGTAACCCAATTAAGATGTGTTTCTTTTGTTTTTTTATCTTTTAATTTAAATGCTAAAAAGACACCTACAAATAAAGCGACGATGGGATTTCCAATAAAATTAAGAATAGACAGAACGGTGTCTTCCCCAAAAGGAAAAGTAGGATAATTTGCTATTGATTTAAGCGCAATTAATAAAATAGGGATTATAATTGGACTAAAAGCTAAACTTGTTTTAGGAAGTTTTTCAAATTTGATAGCTTCAACTTCTTTATTATTATTATTTGTTTTAAGCTTTTTACCAATATATTTAGCCCAGTAAAGACCTACTAATGAAACCGGAATAGCAACAAGCAAACCGAGTAATATAACCAAGCCCAGATCAGCATCAAGTGCTGCTGCTGCAGCTAATGGTCCTGGAGTAGGTGGTACAAAAACATGTGTAGCATATAATCCGGCAGCTAGTGAAACACCTAAAACAACCAAGGGTATTTTAGAATTTTTACTAATGGCTTTATTTAATGGGGAAAGAATAATAAATCCTGAATCACAGTAAACTGGAATAGAAACAATAAATCCTGTAATATTCATTGCAAGTGCCGATCTTTTCTTTCCGATAACTTTTAGTACCGATTTCGCCAATGTTTTGGCACCGCCACTTTTTTCAAGATAAGCACCGATTATTGTTCCAAAAGCAATAATTATACCTATACTGCCAAGCGTTTTTCCAAATCCTTCTGTCAAAGTTTTGATTACTTCTGATTCATTAAGTCCGCCCACAAATCCCATGACAATGGCTGCCAATAGCAAAGATAAAAAAGGATGAAAATTAAACTTGGTGGCAGCAATAACCATCAAAATAACGACAATAATAAGTACAATTAGTATTTCCATTCTATTTATTTTTTTATAAAGATAAGGTTTTGTTTTAATCTCTTTTTTATTCAGAACTAATAATGAATTTAAAAAAATGATGACGTAGAAAATATTTAAAAATAAAAGTTTTATAACTTTATGTCCATAGTTTTTTATTCAAAAAAATAGTAATTTTGTATAATATTAAATTGATTATTAAAAATTATGAATATAAATAAGGCAAAAGAGAATTTAAAGGAGGTTGGTTTTTTAGAATTAGATACGCCAAAAGACTTAGACTATATCAAGGAAATCTTAAAACTTAAAAAAGAAAAAAATGCAGTAATTCTAGCACATTATTATCAAGAACCTGCTATACAAGATATTGCTGATTTTGTTGGTGATAGTTTGCAATTATCTTATAAAGCAAATGAAGTAGATGCTGATCTGATCGTTTTTGCAGGGGTTCATTTTATGGCTGAAACAGCTAAAATATTAAATCCTGATAAAAAAGTTGTTTTACCCGATCTAAACGCAGGTTGTTCTTTGGCAGAATCATGTGAAGCTAAGGATCTACAAGCTTTTAAAGATAAACATCCTGATCATCTGGTGATCACTTATGTAAATACTTCTGCCGAAGTTAAAGCGATTAGTGATCTATGTTGTACTTCATCAAATGCCAAAAAAATTGTTGAATCAATTCCTAAAGATCAGCCTATTATATTTGCTCCCGACAGGAATCTTGGTGCATGGATCAAAAAGGAAACCGGAAGAGATATGTTGATATGGGATGGAGCCTGTATAGTTCATGAAGCCTTTTCAATAGATAAACTGATCGACGTTCATAAAAAAAATCCTAAAGCAAAGATCATTGCACATCCAGAATCTCCCGATTATATTTTAAAAGCATCTGAATATGTAGGTTCAACTTCAGGAATGATCAATTATGTAAAGAATAATCCTGCACAAGAATTTATTGTAGCTACTGAAGCAGGGATCTTACATGAAATGCGTAAAGAGGCTCCTAAAAAAATATTTATACCGGCTCCGGTTGAAGATGCTTCATGTTCGTGTAGCGAATGTCCGTATATGAAAATGAACACTATGAAGAAATTGTATTTATGTATGAAATACGAATTACCAGCCGTACAAGTACCGGAAGATGTTAGGAAAAAAGCATTGATACCAATACAAAGAATGTTAGAAATTTCAGCACGATAAGATGAGTTATTTTCATTCAGATATTTTGATCTTAGGTTCGGGTGTAGCAGGACTTACAACAGCTATTAAAACAGCAAAAGCATTACCCGAAAAGACGGTTTATGTTGTTACCAAAAAAGAAAAAAGTGAATCAAATACTAAATTTGCTCAGGGTGGAGTAGCAGCCGTATGGGATAAGCTGGATTCTTTTGAAGATCATATCAAAGATACCATGGTGGCCGGTGATTTTATGAGTACGCCTGAAATAGTAAAGATGGTTGTGGAAGAGGCTCCAAGATGTATGAAACAGCTCATTAGCTGGGGTACTGATTTTGATCAGAATTCTAAAGGAGAATTGGATTTAGGAAAAGAAGGGGGGCACTCAACACACAGAATTTTACATCATAAAGACATTACAGGTGCTGAAATTGAAAGAACTTTACTGAAACATGTGGCTTTACTTTCAAATATTACACTTCTCGATTTTCATTTCGCCATTGATCTGATCACCGATCATCATGTAGATGGCAGAAAATTAGATAAAAATAATGTTAATTGTTATGGAGCATATATTTTAAATGAGAAAAATAATCAGATAGATACTTTTCTGGCTACTACAACAGTACTGGCCACAGGAGGAGCTGGTCAGGTTTATGCTTCAACTACAAACCCTGTTATAGCTACCGGGGATGGTATCGCTATGGCGTATAGGGCCAAGGCAAGGATTGAAGATATGGAATTTGTTCAGTTTCATCCAACTTCTTTATACCAGCCGGGAGTAAGTCCGGCGTATTTAATTTCAGAAGCCGTAAGAGGTTTTGGCGCATATTTGCGGAATAAGGCAGGGAAACGATTTATGCTTGAGGTTGATGAAAGAGCCGAACTCGCACCTCGCGATATTGTGGCAAGAGCTATTGATAGTGAATTGATAAAAAGTGGAGATCAATATGTATATCTTGATTGTACACATTTAGATATTAAGGCATTTAAAAAGCATTTTCCAAATATTACAAAAAAGTGTATGAGTATTGGTGTTGATGTAGCCTCGCAGTATATTCCGGTTGTTCCTGCAGCCCATTATTTAATGGGTGGTGTTGTAATAGATAAAAAAGGATATACATCGATCAATAATCTTTTTGCCTGTGGAGAATGTTCCCGTTCAGGGCTTCATGGCGCAAACCGATTGGCATCCAATTCATTGCTAGAAGCTTTGGTTTATGGAAATAAGATTGCTGAAGAGATCACAGTAAAAAGAAAAGATCTTGAATTTGATGAGAAAATTATCATCCCTGAATGGAATGAAGAAGGAACAACCATACCTAAAGAAAAGGTTCTGATCTCGCATAACCGGAAGACTATTCAAAATATTATGACCGATTTGGTTGCTATTGTAAGGTCTGATGAAAGACTTGAAAAAGCGTTGGATCATTTGAATTATCTATATCAGGATACTGAAAAGGCCTACTTAAAATCAAAATTATCACCTCAGATTTGTGAGCTTAGAAATTTAAATGCCATAGCTTATCTGATTGTGAAGATGTCGATGAAAAGAAAAGAAAACAAAGGAGCTTTTTATAGCCTGGATAATTTGTAAAATAATCATGGGGTGACTTCTTGGGTTGCAAATTAAGTCGTCCTATGAATAAATCAAAAAACAACTGACTATCAATCATCAGCCAAATTAAAACTATCTAAAACTCCATTTTTTATAATCAGAAGAGCTTTCTAATTTACTTTCTAATTCATCGGGTAAGATGGGAAAGAAATCAATATTTGTGAGGATTTCAATTTCATCAATAGAAGTAACAAAATCATATAATGGGGCATCACTTTCTTTATGAGGAATTAAAAAAGCAATAGCTTTTATTTCAGGTTCTTTGTAATCTAAAATAATTTTATAAAAATAATCTGGAACGGCAACAGCTTCATAACCAATTGTTTCAAGATCTATAGTAAGTATGCCACCGGTTATTATGTAAAGTTCATCATATTTTTGAGCCCAATACCTGGTTTTTTCTTCCAACCGAAGCCAAACACCGGCATTAAAATCATATACTTGTGGTGAAATATTTGAAGTTAAAAAAGTTTCATTATAAGCTTCAACATTAAATTTTCTATCGGCTGCCGGTAATAAATGCCCTTTGGTATAACCTGAATTTTTAAAATTTCTCCAATCTGCAGAGCCCGTTCTCACTTTGTCATCTTGTATAAAATAAGGTCTCTCTAAGGTTATATAAGAAATATGATCTTTATTAAGTCTGTATGCTATCCATTCGGCTTGTTCATATTTTTCAGCATAAGATAAAGAATAATATTTGTGATATACTATAGCATCAGTTGTAGTAGTTGGTAAATAATTAAAATCAGAATTGATTATTGGTGCAGAATTGTTTTCCTTTTCACATGATAAAAAAAGTATCAGCAAGAGAGCCGCTAAGATCAACCCAATTGGCTTATATGTTTTTATTGATGATTTCATCTGTTTATAATTATTGATTTTTATCGGTCATACCCGCCTAAAGGCCTGCGAGGCAGGTGGAACATTCATATAGTCATTTCTTTGTGTGACTATATTTTTAGTTATGAATATTTCATTTTTTATTTAATGGAATATGAATAAAGTTATCTGTTTTTTCAAGATGCTGTATTGTATCCATAATGATTTTTGGTGGCACCGTTAATTTTCTTTTCTTCAGATCTAACCAGGCGCCAAACACCTCAATTTCAGCTGCTAATAAACCATCTTGCCTATAGATCTTATGGTCAAATTTAAATCTTTCTCCATTTGTTGACAAACCTCTTGTGAATAATTCTACGGTGATATCTTCACTGATATTTATTTCTTTAAAAAACTTTGTGTTTTCACTGAATAATACCGGACCAATATTTTGTTGATTGAATTCAGTTAAAGTTAATCCATAATGTTTAAAGAATCGCGCTCTGGCTTCAGCAGCATAATCGTTATAAGCTGAATGTCGCATATGATTGTTAGGATCAAAATCAGCCCAACGCGTTGAAAATATAACTTTATAACTCATATTATGCTATTGATATTTATGGTGTTGTGGCGAATAAGAGATTGAAAAATAGGGAGAAATTTAAAAATAAAAACTTAGCCTTTTTTCTATCTCAATATTTTTATGTTAATACTGAGGTAATTCTTCTAACAGCTTCAATGAGATCTTCTTGTGAGGCTGAATATGATAATCTAATACAATTAGGTGCACCAAAAGCTTCACCTGTAACGGTAGCTACTCCGACTTGTTCTAATAAAAGCATAGAAATATCAGATGCATTATGAATAGTTTTTCCTTTGATGGTTTTCCCAAAAAAGTATGAAACGTCAGGAAAAACATAAAATGCACCTTGCGGTATATTTGTCTTTAAACCTTTAATTTTACTCAGTAATTTTAAAATCAGATCTCTTCTGATTTTAAATTCATCAACCATAAATTTAATCTTAGATGGTGACGCATTTAAAGCAGTAATGGTTGCACGTTGTGCAATACAGTTTGTACCGGAAGTAATTTGTCCCTGCATTTTTGTGCTAGCTTTTGCTATCCATTCAGGGGCGCCAATATAACCAACTCGCCAACCGGTCATTGCAAAAGCTTTTGCTACTCCATTTATAGTTATTGTTCGGTCGTACATACTATCAATTGCTGCAAAACTAAAACAAGGTTTACCATAATTGATGAGTTCATAAATTTCATCTGAAAGGATATAGATATTTGGGTATTTTTCTAAAACTTTGGCCAAAGCCCTAAATTCTTTTTCACTATAAACAGTCCCGCTTGGATTGTTAGGTGAATTTAAAAAGATCATTTTTGTTTTAGGTGTGATCGCTGCTTCTAATTGCTGGGGTGTAATTTTAAAATCATTTTCGATCGTTGTTGGTATTTCAACATATTTTGCTTCACATAATATTACGATAGCTGAGTAACTTACCCAGTATGGAGCAGGTAATATAACTTCATCACCCGGATTTAACAGAACCATTGCTGTGTTAGCTATAGATTGTTTTGCTCCTGTTGAAACCACGATTTGGTCTATAGAATAAGTTAAATTATTATCACGCTTAAATTTTCTGCTAATAGCTTTACGAAGTTCTTTATATCCGTTAACGGGTGTATATGAATTGTAATTTTCATTAATCGCTTCAATAGCAGCCTCTTTAATAAAATCAGGAGTATGAAAATCAGGTTCTCCTAAGCTTAAACTTATGATGTCTTTTCCTTGCTCTTTGAGTTCTCTTGCCTTAGCAGCCATAGCTAAAGTTTGAGAAATAGGCAGAGTTTTGATTCTGTTGGATAGTAGTTTTTGCATATTAATAATTGATATTTAGATTGTTAGTTAAGCAAGTTTTGGTTCTTTTCCTAAATAGCTCAGTTGTTTTAAATGTTCTACAAATGCACCTACCAAAGTTTTATATTCATGATAGGGTAAATTGAATTCTTTCGCTGTTTCACGAACAATTTTTGAAATACTATTGTAGTGAACATGTGAAATATGAGGAAAGATATGATGTTCAACCTGATGATTTAAGCCTCCTGTATAAAATTCTACAAATTTATTTTTTGGAGCAAAATTTGATGTTGTAAATAATTGGTGAATTGCCCAGGTATGGTCCATATTTCCATCTTTATCAGGTAATGGCATGTCAGTATTGGGCATAACATGTGCTAATTGGAATGTTATACTTAAAATTATTCCTGCAGTATAATGCATTACAAAGAAACCGATAAGAACTTGCCACCAGGTTACATCCATAACTAGCATAGGTACAACAATCCACAATGAATAGTACACAATTTTTGAAATTACTAAAATGGACCATTCTTTAGCAGGATTTGGAAACTTACCATAAGAAAGTTTTCTTTTTAAATAACTGCGCATTTGTTTAACATCAGTTGTAATTGCCCAATTTATAGTTAGAAGTCCGTATAAAAATAATGAATAATATTTTTGAAATTTATGGATCTTTAGCCATTTGGCATGTTTAGAAAAACGAATGATCCTGCCTGCATCGATATCTTCATCCATACCTTGAATATTGGTGTAAGTATGGTGTAAAACATTGTGTTGAACTTTCCAGTTATATACATTTCCGGCTAGAATATAAATACTACTCCCCATAAGTTTATTAACCCAATTTTTACTTGAAAAAGAATCGTGATTAGCATCGTGCATCACATTCATTCCAACTCCTGCCATGCCAATTCCAATTAATATAGTTAATAATAATCGACCCCAATTTGGCATATCAACAGTTAAAAGAATTATTAACGGAATTAAAAATAAAGCAAACATGATGATTGCTTTGGTATATAATTTCCAGTTACCGGTTTTTTTAATATGATTTTCTTTAAAATAATCATTAACTCGTTTGTTAAGTGTTCTAAAGAATTTTGTTTTATCTCTTGTAACGAATTTAACTTCTTGCATTGTATAAAAATTAAGTTGATGAAAGATGTGCTGAATTTACAAATTTAATTGTTTTTTAAATGTAAATTAAAAATTATCTTAAAAATAATGATAATATTTTTAATCGTATTTTTGTTTGAAAGTTTAACTTATGGAAGCTTTATTACAGTATTTTAATAATTTATCCGATAGGCAAATAGACCAATTTTCAAGATTAGAAGACCTGTATAAAAATTGGAATACAAATATCAATGTTATATCGAGAAAAGATATAGATGAACTGTATGTTCGTCATGTATTACACTCTTTAGGAATAGCAAAAGTACAAATTTTTAAACCCGGTGCTAAGATTTTAGATGTTGGTACAGGTGGTGGGTTTCCAGGAATTCCTTTGGCAATATTATTTCCTGAAAGCAATTTTTATTTGGTCGATTCTATTGGGAAAAAGATCAAAGTTGTTAGAGAAGTTGCCAATAAATTGGATTTAAAGAATGTAAAAGCTGAGCATATTAGAGCTGAAAAAGTAGATGGTAAATTTGATTTTATAGTGAGCAGGGCTGTTACAAAAATGGATGATTTTGTAAAATGGACACGTAAAAAAGTTGCTAAAAAACAGAATCACGAAATAAAAAATGGAATTTTATATTTAAAGGGTGGGGATCTGTCTGAAGAACTCCAAAACTTTCCAAAAGCAACTATTTATAATCTATCAGATTATTTTAATGAAGATTTTTTTCAAACAAAAAAAGTAGTTCACTTACCTATAAAATATAAACCTTAATTTTATATAATATTATAATACAGTATTTTAAAGTATTATATTCTATATTTAGTTGTTAGAAAACGATTATTAAGAAACATAAAAAAAGCCTGCCAATGGCAAGCTTTTGTTTTTCTAAAAATTAAAATTATAAATATTAAATTACTTTAACATTTACTGCGTTTAATCCTTTTTTACCTTCTGTTAATTCAAATTCAACATTGTCACCTTCACGGATTTCATCTACTAATCCTGAAACGTGAACAAAGTATTCTTTTTCCGAATCATCTTCAATAATGAAACCAAAACCTTTTGATTCATTGAAGAATTTTACTGTACCTTTATTCATTGTATTATATAAAAAATTAAGTTGCAAAGATAATAAAAATATTAAAGCAAAACATTTTTTATAATAAAAATTAAAAAATGTAGATTTGTGGACTAAAATTTAAAAAAATGGAAATAAAAAAAGAATGTTTAGTTTGTAAAAAAGATGCCAATCAAATACCTGTTACTAAATTTTATTATCAGGAATCACATTTTTATATTTGCCCGCAACACATCCCGGTTTTAATTCATGATCCTCAAAAATTAATTGGATTATTACCTGGAGCTGACACGATGCAAGCTGGTTAACTATTAATGGCAGTTTCTTTTAAAATAAAAAACCCCTCTTAAATAAAAAAAGAGGGTTTTTAATTATAG
>JAOZVI010000093.1 GCA_029938265.1 Flavobacteriaceae bacterium
AAAATAAATACATCAAACTATTAATGATTTACATGAATAAATATCTATAAAAGTTGAATTAACAAATCATCAAATTCAAATAATGAAAATATTAATATTATGTACAGGTAATTCCTGTAGAAGTCAGATGGCAGAAGGTTTTTTAAAAGCTTTCGATGCAAAATTAGAAGTGCATTCCGCAGGTACAGCGCCATCAAATGAAGTACATCCAAAGGCTGTGGTAGTGATGAATGAAATGGGGATAGATCTTAGTAAAAATTATCCAAAAAATGTAGATAGGTTTCTTGATAAAGAATTTGATTATGTAATTACCGTTTGTGGTGGAGCAAAAGAAAGCTGTCCTACTTTTACAGGAAAAGTAAAAAATCAAATTCATATTGGTTTTGATGACCCTGCTGAAGCTACCGGTACGGAAGAAGAAATATTTACAGAATTTAGAAGAATTAGAGATGAGATTGAACTAGATTTCAGTAGGTTTTATAAAGAGAATTTGAAAATATAAAGATATATTTGGTAAAAGAAAAATTAGTTGATTCATTTTCAAAATCTCCAAATTATCTTATTTTCAAATTGAGTTCCCTGCAATAAACCCACCCGTCCAGGCATTTTGAAAATTAAATCCACCGGTAACAGCATCAATATTTAAAACTTCGCCAGCAAAAAATAGATTTTTATGGATTTTACTTTCAAATCGTTTAAAGTTAATTTCTTTTAGATCTACACCGCCTGCAGCAACGAATTCTTCTTTAAAAGTGCTTTTGCCATTTGCATTAAAAGTTGAATGGCAAAGCTGATTTGTTAGATTTTCTAATTGTTTGTTAGAAATATCTGCCCATCGTTGTTTAGCTCTAATTTCAGCAGCCAACACCAACTTTTCCCATAGTCTTCTCGGAATTTCTTTAAAAGGTGATTTTAGAGAAATTAGTTTTTTAGAAAACTGTTTTTTGACATCTTTTAATTCTTCTAAGACGGTTGAAAAATCTTTTGATAACCAATTTACAGTTACATTAAACTGATAATTTTTCTCTGCTAAAAATAATGCGCCAAAAGCAGAGAGTTTTAGTATAGCCGGTCCGCTCAATCCCCAATGCGTGATTAAAACCGGCCCGTTGGTTTCAAACCTAAAGTTGATTAACGATACCGTTGCATTAGGAACAGAAACACCCGGAATTTCACCTATTCTCCGGTCATTTATTTTAAAAGTAAATAGTGATGGAACAGGTTGTATGACCTTATGGCCAAGTTTTCTAATTATTTCCCAAATTTTTGGATTACTCCCGGTAGTGATTACCAGTTTATCTGCAATATAATTTTGTGAATTTGTGGTAATTTTAAATTGATCTTTAGTTTTTGAGATTGCTTCCACATTTTGATCGAGTAAAACTTCAACGCCTGCGTTTCTTGCACTTTCTCTAAAGCAATCAATAATGGTTTGTGAAGAATTTGACTCAGGAAAAACCCGATTATCTTCTTCAATTTTTAGTGGTACACCTCGATTTTCAAACCATTCCATCGTATCACCGGTCATAAATCGGTGAAACGGGCCGAGCAATTCTTTTCTTCCGCGTGGATAGAATTCAACTAGCTCATCTGGTGTAAAGCAGGCATGTGTTAGGTTACATCTGCCGCCACCTGAAACTTTCACTTTTTGTAATACTTTAACGCTTTTTTCAAGAATGATCACTTCCAGATCAGGATTGTTTTCAGCTGCAGTAATTGCTGTAAAGAATCCGGCAGCACCCCCACCTATGATAATTACTTTTTGTTTCATGTTTAGTATTTTATCACAAAATCATATCCTGAAATGGAATAATAGTTTCAAATCCTTTATTCTTAAAATAATTTGGGGTGTCTTTATTTCCGGTTGCTAAAATAAAATCACCTCCCCAGGCACCCAAACTTTTTATTTGTCCGGAATAATCTGAAAATAGTTTTTCCTGAACAGGTTTTTGTCCAATTACAATTGCAATTATTCTTTCATGCGCTTCAAGCAATTTTTCAAAATCTGTTAGATCTTCAGTTTTTAATAAAGCATTCGTAATTTGTGTGATCTCTTCAGCTACAGCGGCAACATTTCCTTGAAACTCACGATATTTTGCAATTCCATCACGACTACTTTGTTTTTGATTTAAGTAAATAAAATAGAGATGATCTTTAAAAACAGGATTAAAATATACTGGCTCAATTATTTGTTTTTTATTTTCTAGTTTGAATAAAATTGGGGTATTATTTTCCGCGCAGGCGATATCATAACCACTTCCACCAAAGCTATTATTTAACAGTTTAAAAGCATCTACATTTGCCCAATTTGCAATATTATTGATCAAAGTTGAAGAGGTTCCTAAACCCCAATCTCTGGGGAAAGATAGTTTTGTTGTAATTTTAAAACCTTTATTGATTTTTAAAAAATCAGTTTTGATATCTATCGGAATTAATTTTTTAGTTTCTTTTAAAATCTGCTGTAATGTATATGCTGTTTTATAATCTGAAAAAGAGTGAAGTTCTAAATTTTGTAGATCAAAATTACAGGAAAACCAAAGTTGATTATTTTCATCATAGCTATTCCAGATTAGAATTGGAGCGTCAATTTTTTCAACTTTTAAATTCTGACCGTATTTAGTTGGTAGCGCCAAAGCTTTTGCGCCATCTAAAACAAGGTATTCTGCAGTGATTAATAGTTTTCCATTGCTGTAAAATGATTTGTTAAGCATATTTTATGCTTTTTTTCGATTGTAGATCGGTAATAATAAAAAAGATAAACCTCCAAAAAAAAGTACCATCAAAGTTTGGGCTGTCCACATGATCCACCCAAAAGCTAATGCCGGATTCTTTTCAATGCCGTATAAAGTAATTGCGCTGGCAACAAAAACCGGATAAGATCCTAAGCCACCATTTGTTAATGCCATGCTTAGTCCGCCAACTACAAAACCAACAATAATGGCGCCAAAGGGTAAATTTGTGGTTTCTGGTAAAGCGAAACTAACCGCATAAAACATCAAAACATACATGGTCCAAATAAAGATTGTATGAAAAATAAATGCCCATTTCTTTTTCATCTTAAAAATACTGATCACTCCCTGAATCAATCCGTAAACAAAGTTTTGTATTTTTTTAATGAAAGGGTTATTAGATTTCTGGATGATCCAAAAAAGTAATAAACCAATAACAACAAAACCAATAATAACATACCATATATTATAAGAGCTTGAGGCATCATCTTTAAATAAATAAGCAGTAAGTAATTTTGTTTGTAAGAAAAAAGCCATAGCAATAATTCCAAAAAGCATAATAACATCGGCAATTCTTTCAGAAACAATGGTTCCGAATGCTTTCTCAAAAGGTATGTTTTCGTATTTAGAAATTGCAGTAGCTCTGGCGATCTCACCAGCCCGTGGAATTGTTAAATTTACTAAATAACCTACCAATACAGCCATAATTGAATTGGCAAATCTGGGTTTATAACCCATTGGTTCTAATAAAAAACTCCATCGATATGCCCGTGAAAAATGACTTATTATTCCAAAGACCAATGATAAGAAAACCCACCAATAATTGGCCGTTTTAAATGAATTTTTAATGGCTTCAATATCTTCGGGAGTTAACTGTGAAATAGAATACCAAATTAAAAATACTCCTAAGGCAATTGGGAGTATGATGAAAATGGTTTTTTTGATTTTTTTATTCAAGAATTAAGTCAATGAATTATTTTTTTCGTCAGGAAAAATAAAAGATGGTTTAAACTTTTTAGCTTCTTCAAAATCAAGTGAAGCATATGAAATAATGATGATGATATCATCAACGGCTACTTTTCTGGCTGAAGGTCCGTTTAAAATGATATCGCCACTTTTTCTTTCTCCCCTAATTACATAAGTGCTTAAACGTTCGCCATTATTGATGTTTACAATATAAACTTTTTCTCCTTCAATAATATTAGCAGCATCCATTAGGTCTTCATCAATAGTAATACTACCAATGTAATTTAAGTTAGCACCGGTTATTTTAACACGATGTATTTTCGATTTTACAACTTCAATATTCATTTTGATTGATCAATTATTATTTTTGCAAAGATAATTAATTTAAAGCTATATTATCTATTAGCCGAACCGTATCTGCAAATACTGCGATAAAACCTCTGTATTTCATATTTTTGTTTTTTAGAGAAGTTGGTGTAAGTGTATCAATATCAGCTATTTCAAAATATTCTAAATCTAAAACTGTATTATTTTTAAAGGTGTTTTTTACCATTTCTTTAACATCATTAATGTTGTTATTGTGAAATTGTTTCTGAGCTTTTAGCAGTGTTTGATATATCAAAGGAGCTTCTTCGCGTTGTTTTTTATTTAAACGGGTATTTCTTGAACTCATGGCCAAACCATCATTTTCTCTATAGATCTCGCATCCAATAATATTAACATGGATTTTTTCAATTTCCACCATTTTTCTTATGATCTGCAATTGTTGAAAATCTTTTTCACCAAAATATGCATTAGTAGGCTTTACAATTTCTAACAATCTTTTTACAACAGTTCCAACTCCGTCAAAATGGCCTTTTCTAAAAGAACCCTCCATAACTTTTTCCAGGCCTCCAAAATCGAAATTATGAGATTCAACTTTATTCTCATAGATATCTTTAACTGAAGGGACAAAAGCAATATCACAATCAATTGATTTTAACAGATCGATATCTTTTTGTTGAGTTTTTGGGTAAGTGATCAGATCTTCTTTTTTATCGAATTGCGTAGGGTTAACAAAAATACTCACAACTGTTAGATCATTTTCTAATTGTGATCTTTTTATCAGTGATAAATGACCCTCATGCAATGCGCCCATAGTTGGAACAAATCCAATAGTTTTGTTGATATTAATATTTGATAAATAACCTTGTAAGGGATTAATTTTCTTAAAAACTTTCATTATTAATTGTTAAAAATTGTTAATTGGACTTCAAACTTAATATTTTAAGCTTAAAATTACATATATTTTCGTAATTTTGCACAGTTCAAAAATGAAAGATAGATGAAAGATAAGAGAATATTGTATGTGTCTTCCGAATTAGTGCCTTATTTGCCCGAAAATGAAATTTCAAAATTATCATTTGATGTGCCCAAAGCAATGCATAAGCAAGGAGTTCAAATTAGAATGTTTATGCCTCGATTTGGCGTTATTAATGAGCGAAGGCATCAATTGCACGAAGTGATTCGTTTATCTGGTATGAATTTAATTATCAATGATATGGATATGCCATTGATAATAAAAGTAGCATCGATTCCAAAAGAAAGAATGCAAGTGTACTTTATTGATAATGATGAGTATTTTAAGCGTAAAGCTGTTCTTACCGATGAAGAAGGAAAACTATTTGAAGATAATGATGAAAGAGCAATATTTTTTGCTAAGGGTGTAGTTGAAACGGTTAAAAAATTAAAATGGGCACCTGATATTATTCATGTTCATGGTTGGATGTCTTCTTTAGTACCCTTATATATTAAAGAATATTATAAAAACGACCCACTTTTTGCTGAAAGTAAAATTGTAACCTCAATCTTTAATAATTCAATTGAAGGCAGTATTGATAGAGAAAAACTTATCAATAAGATCAAATTTGATAATATTAAAGATGAAAAATTAGCGTTGTTAAAAGGGAATGATAGTGATTGTATGCTAAAAGTTGCTATTGACAATTCTGACGCAATAATAAAAGGAAGTCAAGAATTACCCGAAGCAATATCACAACTTATAGAAAGTTTGAATTTACCAATTCTCGATTATCAACCTACAGAGAATTTTACTGAATCTTATTCAAATTTTTACCTAAACGAAGTCTTACAATAAAAATATTAAAAATCACATTTCTTTATGATAAATAATAATTTAGGCATTTTAAAATATGTCGGTTTAGTTTTATTGTTATTTTTTACAGTAACGGCTTGTGAAAAAGATATTGAAAATATTGGTGTTGATTTAGTTGATAATGGTGTATTTGATGTTGGAGATTCTTTAATTGACATCACTAGTTATAATATTAATATTGATTCTTCCAGAGTTGATAATAATAACATTAATAGTTTACCCGGATATCTTATGGGTGTCAATCAAAATTCAAATTTTGGGTATTTAAAGAGTTCTGTAATATCTCAACTAAGATTACCTGCATTTGGAGTATATTTTGGAGATAATGCTATTATTGATCTGGTGGTATTAGATATACCCTATTATGCTACTAAAGATACTATTCAATATGCTACGGATCCCATTACAGGAGAAGAATTAGAAGATGAAGACGGTAATCCTATTTTTACGCCAAGTTATAGTTTAGACTCGATTTATGGCAATACTGATATTGAATTTGAAATAAAAATATCAGAATTAGAAACTTTTTTAAATGTTTTGGATCCAGAAAATCCAACCAAAAATAAAACCTATTTTTCTGATAAGGAATATCAAGTTAGTAATGAATTATTTCTTGGTAATTTTAAACCTAACAGAAATGATACAGTACTTTATGTAGAGAGAAGATTTTTAGATTGGGATTCTTCAACGGTTAATGATGTTGATACTGTTAAAGCTGAAAATGCGAGTCCTTCAATGAAGTTTTTCTTAAATAAGGAGTTCTTTAAAACACGTTTTGTTGATAACCAGGATTCACCTTTTTTTGATTCAAATGACAGATTTATTCATTATTTTAAAGGTATGTTTATTGAATCTAATGGTTTTGATGGAAGTTTGATCAATTTCCCTACAGCGGCATCTAAAATGACAATTTATTATACTAATGAAGAAATTAAAACTGAAGGGGAAGACGAAGATTTAAATTACAATGGTATTAAGGGAGAGGAAGATGTGCTGGTAAGATTAAAACGAGAAATGAGTTTTAATTTTGGTGGTGTAAGAACAGGACAATACACAAGAAATTATTCAGGTTCGGCAATTGAAAGAACAATATTAAATCCTGATAAGATTAATGGAGAGGCAAAGCTTTATGTGCAAGGGGCTGCGGGTTCAGAATCTATTATTAAACTTTTCTCTCTCGAGAGCTTACATGAACTACGTAATAAAGATTGGTTAATTAACGAAGCCAATTTAACATTATACATTGACAAAAACAGTCAGATTGGTGAAGTACCGCAACAACTTTTTCTTTACAATTATGATAATAGAACAATATTGAGCGATCTAGAACGAACAGGTTTTGAAGTATATGGTGGGAAATTAGAATACGATGATGATGGAAATCCAAAAAGTTACAAATTCAGAATTACGTATTTCATCTCGAGTATTTTAGATGCAAATGATCCTGAAGAGCCTGCAACATTAGCACTTAAAACTTATAATGGAACCGATATGCCAAACTTCAACCTATTTGGTGGTAGTATTGTAAAAAATTACAGTTGGATACCAAAAGGTGTTGTTTTGCATGGTAATCTATCAAATGATCGTGATAAACGATTGAAATTAGAAATATTTTATTCAAAATAACGTTATAACTTCATATCAATTTTTTATTGAATAAATAATCAGACTTAAATTCAAATAAAATGTGTGGAATAACTGCTTATATTGGTTATCGCGATGCTTACCCAATTATAATTAACGGATTAAAACGTTTAGAGTATAGAGGCTATGACAGTGCCGGAATAATGTTATATGATGGCGAAAGCATTAACCTTTCAAAAACAAAAGGGAAAGTATCAATCCTTGAAAATAAAATAAAAGAAGAAATTTCAGATAGTGGAGTTATTGGTATCGGGCATACCCGTTGGGCAACACACGGAATACCAAACGACATAAATTCACATCCTCATATATCACAATCAGGTAATTTAGCCATTGTACATAATGGTATTATTGAAAATTATAGTGCTCTTAAACATGAACTAATTGATCGTGGGTATAGTTTTCAAAGTGAAACGGATACTGAAGTATTGATCAATCTAATTGAAGAGATCAAGAAAACAGAAGATGTAAAATTGGGTAAAGCTGTCCAAATAGCATTAAATCAGGTAATTGGTGCTTATGCGATAGCTGTTTTTGATAAAGAAAAACCCGATGAAATGATCGTTGCAAAATTAGGAAGTCCTATTGCAATAGGAATTGGTAAAGATAATCAGGAATTTTTTATTGCTTCAGATGCTTCTCCTTTTATTGAATATACTAAAGACGCAATTTATTTGGAAGATGGAGAAATGGCGATCATTAAAAAAGGAAGAGAGATCAGTATTAGAAAATTGAAGGATGATTCACTTATTGATGCCAATGTTCAAGAATTGCAATTGAATTTAGAACAAATTGAAAAAGGTGGTTATGAACATTTTATGCTTAAAGAAATTCATGAACAACCGCAAGCAATTATAGATACATTAAGGGGAAGACTCTTAACGGATAAAGGGATAATTAAAATATCAGGACTTGAAAATAACATGAAGCGATTCCTGAATGCTGAAAGAATAATTATTGTAGCCTGTGGTACTTCATGGCATGCAGGTTTGGTGGCAGAATATATTTTTGAAGATTTTGCAAGAATTCCTGTTGAGGTTGAATATGCCTCTGAGTTTAGATATAGAAATCCGATTATTACCGAAAAAGATATTGTAATTGCTATTTCTCAATCGGGAGAAACTGCAGATACACTTGCAGCTATTAAGTTAGCAAAATCAAAAGGAGCCTTTGTTTTTGGCGTTTGTAATGTGGTTGGTTCATCAATTGCCAGAGAAAATGATTCGGGTGTATATACACATGCCGGACCAGAAATAGGTGTAGCCTCAACCAAAGCGTTTACTACTCAAATTACAGTATTGACACTAATTGCCTTAAGATTGTCAAGAGCTAAGGGAACTATGACTAGTGCTGATTATCGTTTGTATTTACAAGAATTGGAATTAATTCCTAAAAAGATTAAAAAAGTATTAGAAACTGACGAACACATAAAGGCAATCGCAAAAAAGTACTTACTATCAACCAATTGTTTGTATTTAGGAAGAGGATACAATTTTCCGGTAGCTTTAGAAGGAGCACTGAAATTAAAGGAGATATCTTATATTCATGCCGAAGGTTATCCGGCTGCCGAAATGAAACACGGTCCTATTGCTCTGATTGATGATAGAATGCCTGTTATTGTTATTGCCACTAGTAAAGGTCATTATGAAAAAGTTGTAAGTAATATTCAGGAGATAAAATCGAGAAGTGGTAAAATTATTGCAGTTGTTACTGAAGGAGATACAGCTGTTCGTGAAATTGCCGATCATGTTATTGAAGTCCCAGATACCGAAGAGGCTTTAACGCCATTATTAACTACAATTCCTTTGCAGTTATTATCTTATCATATAGCTGTAATGCGTGATTGTAATGTAGATCAACCAAGAAATCTTGCAAAATCGGTTACGGTGGAGTAGT
>JAOZVI010000236.1 GCA_029938265.1 Flavobacteriaceae bacterium
TTCTTCTACAACTTTAAAATGATTTTCATTTTTTCTATCTTCTAAAACTTCACCAAAACAAAAAATAACTTCTAAGTTATTATTTAAGGCAGCATCAACTTTTTGCGCTAACAATTCATTTGTTTCACCAAAATATTCTCTTCTTTCAGAATGACCTAATATTACAGTTTTTACATGAACACTTTTAATCATTGAAGCAGAAATTTCACCGGTATAAGCACCATTTTCAGCCTGATGCATATTTTGAGCAGCCACTTCAATTCTAGTATTTTTTGTCTTTTTTGACGCTTTTTGAAGATTTGTATAAGGAGGTGCAATTATTACACGCGTATTTTTTAATTTCAATCCTTTTACTGCATCTTTCAATTCATCTACAAATTTCTTTGTTTCGCCGTAAGTTTTATTCATTTTCCAGTTTCCGGCAACTATTTTGCTTCTCATTTTTTTCTGTTTTAAATTAGCTAACAAAGATACTAAGAAACATATTAAAGAAAGTATAAAATAATTACTTTTGCACAAAGCTTTTAAAAAAATGAACAAACAAAATCTTATCCAACAAATCAATGTTAAAAAATCGTTTTTATGTATTGGTTTAGATGTTGATCTGGAGAAAATTCCGCAACACTTATTGGAATTAGATGATCCAATATTTGAATTTAACAAGCAAATTATTGATGCTACCCACGATCTGGCAGTTGCCTATAAACCCAATACTGCCTTTTATGAAGCCTACGGAATAGATGGATGGAAATCATTAAAAAAAACAATCGATTATATCAATAAGAACTATCCTGATATTTTTACTATAGCTGATGCAAAACGTGGTGATATTGGTAATACATCTACACGTTATGCCAAAGCTTTTTTTGAAGATTTAAATTTTGATTCGATTACTGTAGCACCTTATATGGGAAGTGATTCAGTAGAACCTTTTCTCGCTTTCGCAGATAAATTTACAATTCTTTTAGCATTGACCTCCAACAAAGGCGGACTTGATTTTCAGGTTTTAAAAGATAAAGATGGCATTACTTTATATGAAAAAGTACTACAACAATCTCTTCTTTGGAAAAACAGTGATCAATTGATGTATGTTGTGGGAGCAACAAGACCAGAATATTTTAAAAAGATAAGAAAGATCATACCTGATAGTTTTTTACTTGTTCCTGGTATTGGCGCACAAGGTGGTAGCTTACAGGAAGTTTGTAAATATGGGTTAAATAAAGATATTGGTTTATTGATTAATTCTTCAAGAGGAATTATTTATGCATCTTCTAACAGTGATTTTGCAGAGCAAGCCAGAGGAAAAGCATTAGATCTACAAAAAGAAATGGAAATTTATTTTTCATGATTCAATTTTAATATACTACTTTTGCCAAGATTTTTTCGGGGTGTAGCCCCGCAAAGAATGCGGGATAAACTCCGCCCGGATCCGGTCTACTAAGATTGATTCCAACAAAGATAATTTTCGGGGTGTAGCGTAGCCCGGTTAGCGCGCCACGCTGGGGGCGTGGAGGTCGGAGGTTCAAATCCTCTCACCCCGACTTTTTATAGAATCAATCTAAATCAAAAACCTGTTAGTCTTATGATTTTCAGGTTTTTGTATTTTTATAGATATCATAAGAATCTAATATATTCCGATAAAAATGTCAACAAATCGGTTAACACTTTTGAATTTTAAAAAGTGTTGACCGAATTACTACCAAATGACCTGGTTGTCGATAAATAAATGTACCTTTATAAGTGATTTGACTTTCGTCTGAATAACAAAAAAACGTTAATTAAAAGACGGAAAATTATGAAAGCAACATCCACCTTCAGTATTTTATTTTGGATAAACCTCTCCAGAATAAAAGATGAAAAAGCCTCCATTTATGCAAGAATTACAGTTAATGGCATAAGAGTAAGTATCAGTCTAAAGCAAAAAGTTTTAGTATCGGATTGGGATATCAATAAAAAAAGGGCTAAAGGAACAAGCCAAAAAGCCAGAATACTCAATAATTATTTAGATGAAGTCTATACTAACCTGTTTAAATGTTATCAGGACTTAAAAACAGAAAATAAATTAATAACATCCCAGACAATAAAAGCCAGATATTTGGGGGAAGATGAGATAAACCATTCAGTTATGGATATTATTGAATACCATAATGATGACATGGTCGGAAAATTGAAATGGGGAACTCAAAAAAACTATTTTACCACCCAAAAGTACATTTCAGGATTCCTATTGAAATCCTACAAAACCAAGGACATTTATTTGAGAGAACTCGATTACAATTTCATAATTAAGTTTGAAAAATTTCTGAGGAATTATATTCCGAAAGACCATCATAAAAAAATGGGTAACAATACCGTAATGAAACATGTTGAACGTTTTAGAAAATTAATAAATATGGCATTCAAATTAGGTTGGATAGTACGCGACCCCTTTGTTAATTTCAAGGCTCAATTTATAAAAACCGAAAGAGGTTTTTTAAGTTTAAAAGAGCTTCAAGAAATTGAAAATAAGCAATTCGCCATTTTAAGACTACAATTAGTAAAAGATTTATTTGTTTTTAGCTGCTATACGAGTTTAAGTTATATTGATGTAATAAATTTAACACATGATAACATCAGTATTGGAATTGATGGAGAATTATGGATCAATTATAAACGTGAGAAGACAACAAAGCCTATAAGAATCCCTCTATTGCCAAAGGCATTGGAAATCATAGAGAAATATAAGAGTAA
>JAOZVI010000237.1 GCA_029938265.1 Flavobacteriaceae bacterium
TGAAAATAACTGCAAACGATCCAAAAAGAAAATCCTGGTTAAAAGTTGATAAAAACTCTGATTTTCCGATTCAAAATATTCCTTTTGGTGTATTTATCACCAAAAATGACATTGTTACTATTGGTACCAGAATTGGTGATTATATAATTGATCTAGCTGCACTTCATCAATTAGGGTATTTTGAAGGTATTCCGTTAACTGATGATATTTTTATGCAGGATACTCTAAATGATTTTATTGATGATGGCAGAAAAACATGGCGCTTAGTAAGAAATAGAATTGCCGATATATTTGATATTGAAAATCCAAAATTAAAAGATCAATCCAAACATATTGTCGAAATACTATTTGATGTTGATGAGATTGAAATGCTTATGCCTGTAGCTATAGGTGATTTTACCGATTTTTATTCAAGTAAAGAACATGCCACTAATGTGGGAACAATGTTTAGAGATGCTAAAAATGCACTACTTCCCAACTGGTTGCATTTGCCTGCCGGATATCATGGAAGATCTTCATCGATAGTCATTTCCGGTAAAAAAATCAGACGCCCATATGGTCAATCATTCCCTAAAGGTTCAAAACAGCCCGTTTTTGGCCCTTCAAAATTAGTAGATTTTGAACTCGAAATGGGGTTCATTACAACAGTAGCCAATAAACTAGGAAAACAAGTTCCTATTGAAGAAACTGAAGATTATATATTTGGAATGGTATTGTTAAATGACTGGAGTGCCCGTGATATTCAAGCCTGGGAATCTGCTCCTCTTGGTCCATTTTTAGCCAAAAATTTTGCAACAACAATTTCTCCCTGGATCGTAACTATGGATGCATTACAACCTTATAGAGTTGAGAGTCCTAAACAAGATCCAAAACCTTTCCCATATTTACAACTTGAAGGTAATAACAGTTATGATATTCATTTACAAGCTGCTATAAAACCTAAAAATGAAGTTGAAACCATTGTGACCAATACAAATTTTAAATATATGTATTGGACAATATACCAGCAGCTTGCGCATCATGCTGTTAATGGTTGTAATATTTCAAATGGTGATCTTTACGGAAGTGGTACAATTTCCGGCTCAACCGAAGGTAGTTATGGATCAATGTTAGAACTTACATGGAAAGGAACAAAACCCATCAAGATGAATGATGGCAGTGAACGTAAGTTTATTAATGATAGAGATACTGTAATTCTACGGGGTTATTGTAAAAAAGATAAGGTTAGAATTGGTTTTGGTGAATGTAAAGGAAAATTGCGTAAAGCAAAATATTTTAAAGAAAAGGAATAACTACTTTTTTTTTAACTCTAATTTCAATTTTATTTTCTCATTATAATTTATGACCTGCTAGTTTTAAAAAAGCTTTGCAGTACTATTTAGTGACTGGTCTGAAATACCTTGAAATTAAAATCGTTTCTTTTCATGTTATTTCTTTTTTTTCTATTTGTTTGATGCTACAGCATCTACTTCATAGAAGAAAACTGAAATTCCTTCAAAAATATTCCGATTTATAAAATTCGTCTATTTCCGACCGGGCACTATTTATAAGCAACAAAATATTCAAACTTTTCAAATATATCTTATTTAATATATGTCAAAAAGTCAGCTAAACAGTTAATAATAAGCCATTATGACCATTTACTACTTGTTTAGAATCATTGGAATACTATTTGAATAATGATTATTAAACTTAAATATATAAACAAATGAACTTTAATAATTTTACTATAAAATCACAAGAAGCCGTACAAAAAGCACAACAAATTGCGCAAGGCTACGGACATCAACAAATAGAAAATGCCCATATTTTAAAAGGTGTTTTAGAAGTTGATGAAAATGTAACACCTTTCATTTTAAACAAATTGGGTGTAAACATGGATATTTTCAAACAAACATTAGAAAATATCTTAAAAAGCTTCCCAAAAGTTGAAGGAGGCGAACTAATGCTTTCAAAAACAGCCAACAGTATGTTATTGGACGCAAGTAATATTGCCAAAAAAATGAAAGATGAATATGTTTCATTAGAACATTTACTTTTGGCGATCCTAAAATCTAAAGGAGCTGCTTCACAGCTTTTAAAAGACAACGGTATCAATGAAAAAGATCTAAATTCTGCTATATCTGAATTGAGAAAAGGTAATAGAGTTACTTCGCAAAGTGCCGAAGAAACCTATAATGCATTAAACAAATATGCCAAAAACCTCAATCAATTGGCCAATGAAGGTAAATTAGATCCCGTAATTGGCAGAGATGAAGAAATTAGAAGGATATTACAAATTCTATCTCGCAGAACTAAAAACAATCCAATCTTAATTGGTGAACCGGGTACAGGAAAAACAGCCATTGCCGAAGGTTTGGCTCATAGAATTGTAAAAGGCGACGTACCTGAAAATCTACAAAATAAAGTTATTTATTCTTTAGACATGGGTTCTTTGATCGCCGGAGCAAAATACAAAGGTGAATTTGAAGAAAGATTGAAATCAGTTGTAAAAGAAGTGATTTCAGCCGAAGGAGATATCGTATTATTTATTGATGAGATCCATACACTGATAGGTGCAGGAGGCGGACAAGGCGCAATGGACGCTGCAAATATTTTAAAACCAGCATTGGCCAGAGGTGAACTACGTGCAATTGGAGCTACTACCCTAGATGAATACCAAAAATATTTTGAAAAAGACAAAGCATTAGAACGTCGTTTTCAAAAAGTCATGGTAAATGAACCTGATT
>JAOZVI010000238.1 GCA_029938265.1 Flavobacteriaceae bacterium
TGTTAGTAGCTTTTAGTTTTATCTTAATGTATAATTATTTTTTCTGTCTTCGCTAAATTTTTAGTTCTAATTGTTACGAAATATACTCCAGGAGGATAATTTGAAATATTAATTGGTTCAACAATATCGTTTAGTTCTCTTTTTAGTAAAATTTGACCATTAATATTCCTAATTTTAAAATATCCTTGATTAACTCCATTAGCTTGTAAAGAAAAATTACCATTATTTGGATTTGGGAAAACACTTAAAAATATTTCATTTTCTATCTGATTAATTTCTAAAGTGAGATCTTTTATTTTAGCAATATAAGCATCTCTAGAATTTGAAATTAGGCTTGTATTTCCAAACACAACCTCATCATTGAACGAACCAGTTATATACAAATCATCATGATTACTAATCACGTCACGACCCATTTCATTCATAATTCCTCCTGCTGAAATAATCCAAATAAAATCACCATTTTCATCAAATTTTGACATAAAAATATCACTATAACCGTATGGATATAATAATACATTATTTTGAAATGATAATTCGCCAGTAAATGAACCTGTTAAATAAAGATTTTTATTTGCATCAATACTCAATGAATAACATAAAACATTAACAACGTCAAAATACTGTTTAATCCATTGAAATGTCCCATTAGGATCATATTTCGATAAATAAAAATCTATATTCTGGTTTGCTGTTATTGCAGTATCGTTAATATTTATTGTGCCACTAAAATAATCAGAAACATAAAGATTGTTTTCGTTATCCAAGGCAAGGGATGTATAATATATATATGCACTACTTCCACCCATTGTTTTAATCCAAATCATTTCTCCATCAGAATTAAGCTTTGCTAAAAAATTATCCATTCCATCTTGGAGAATCAAAACGGTGTCAGCAATTGAAATAGTATCTTCAAACCAGCCTTCAATATATAAATTATCAGAGTTATCTATAATTATAACACTCCCATTATCTGTTTGAGCACTTCCGTAATTATCTGCCCAAATAAGTTCACCATTTTCATCATATTTTGCAACAAAAACATCTATCCCTCCATAAGAAAATAATGTGTCATTTTCCACATATGCAGTATCTATGAAAGACCCAGTTATATATACATTGTTTTCACTGTCTGTACTTACAGAGCGTCCACAATCCCAATTAGATGAATTTTCAGAAAAATAGTTTCCTCCTGCTGTCTCAACCCACAACAAATCCCCTGAATTATTAAATTTTGCAAGAAAAATATCCGTATTACCATTAGCGTAAACACTTGTATCACCAATAAATGCAAAACCAAATCCTCCAATAGAACCGGTTAAATATACATTCCCAATATTATCAAAAGCAATATCATATCCATTATCACTAGCAGCTCCTCCAATCTGGTTAACCCATTGCAAATTACCTGAACTATCATATTTGGCTAAATATGCATCATATTCTCCTTGCGATATGAGAGTATCGTTTTCAAATATTATTTCATACCCAAAGGAACCTGTAATATATGTGTTTCCCTGATCATCTAGCTCTATTGACATGCTACTTTGATCATGTAAACCACCAATTTGTTTTACCCATTCCCACTCTACTTCTTGTGAAAATGAGAAATTTATGATTATTATCAAAATTAAAAATAAGGAATATTTTTTTTTCATTTCTATTTGATTTAATTGGTTTCAATTGCTACTAACCGGTTTGTATAAGAATAGTAGCCGATTGCGGAACTCGATTTTTTAAGTTACAATTAAATTTTATGCGGGCTACAATGCTCATATTTACTACTGTTCGGCTATTATTTTTATACTTTGTTACAAGCCGTTTTTCTTACTTTAATACTTTATTTATTATCCATTTTTTTGCTAAATTCTCACAAGATAATTCAAATATATTTGTGTATTTATCTCTTAATTCATTAACTCTATGTTGATATTTCTCTCCGAATACTTTGTGAAATTTTTCTTGGGTATGGCCCGTGAAAGTTAAATCGTTTATTGTAATATCTTCATCATAGCCAGAGTAATCTTTTAATATTTCTGCTGAAAACACTTCTGTAAATGAGGCAAAAGGTTCTATTCCTTCTGCATTTTTTGTAAATTCAATTAAGAAATCTTTTAGCATTAATCTATCAATTAATATGTGTTTTGTTTCATCCACAAAATCTGATGGTTCTCTATTTGTAATCCTATTTGCAAGGATTTGACCTGAAATGCTTTGATCTCCTGTCATTGGTGTAAAATACCCTTGGACATACATTAAAACATTTCCTTTTGATTTATCAAAATACACTAATTCATCATTAGTTCTATTCATTCCAGTAAAGGTTGCCATAATTACATTATTACTTAAATCATTTATGCTGTAATTTGCTTCAATCACTTGTCCTTCCGTAGTTTTATAAAGTTTATTAACGTGGCTAAAATTCAATTCGTTTTCATCAAAATTATCATCGCCATTTTGAGTATGTATTATATGTTCGGAAAACTTCTCTTCAATATGATTAATCATTGTGTCAATGTCATTTTCTCCTAACATTTGTCGCATATTATCCATTGTAATCATACTATTTTCAATTGCAACATCAATATTGCTAGCAACTCCACCTGCAAAAATAGGTGTTGTTAAAACTCACGGAGATGGTTTTTATGAAATAAAACCAAATGGATTAAAAGTTCTTCATCTTAAAGGAACCGGTTATGAAAGAGGTTATCAATATG
>JAOZVI010000094.1 GCA_029938265.1 Flavobacteriaceae bacterium
ATAATTCTGTAAGGTGTTCAATATCAAAATTATATTCAGGAATCACACATCTGTTTGCGGCACCGGCCATAGTAGGTAACATAGCAGTAAAACCGGCATATCTACCAAATACCTCCATTACCAGAATTCTTTCATGAGATCCGGCAGAGGTTCTTAAATTATTGGTAATTGAAATCGTTCTTGTGATACAAGTACTAAATCCAATACAGTAATCAGTTCCGGGAACATCATTATCCATTGTTTTAGGAATTGCAACAACTTTAACACCTTCTTTGTACATTCTCACTCCGTAACTTAAAGTATCATCACCTCCAATAGGAATTAAATAATCAACACCCAACCATTCCAGATTTTTAATGATCTCAGGTGTCATGTCATTGATCTCTTTGTTATAAGAATCTTTTAAATGCTCAGGTACTTTATCTTTAGGCAAGTGGCTTGGTTTTGTTCTGGAGGAATGTAAGAAAGTACCACCTGTACGCCCGGCCTTGTTAACGATATCATTAGTAAGTGTAATGAAATTTCGACTATTGTCTGCTTTTTTATCTCTTAAAAGTTCTGTTATTCCTGCCCATCCACGACGCAAACCAATAACTTTATAACCTTCTCTATTTGCTCTGATTGTTATTGCACGAATTGCGGGATTGAGCCCCGGAACATCACCACCACCGGTTAGTATTGCAATAATACCTTTAATTTTTTTTGTATTCGCCATAAAATAAATTTTATTTTTAAAATTAGTACTGAATGTTATATAGATGTAATATCTATTAACTTTTAGATTATACTTTTTACTTCAAGTTTGATTTATTTGTAGGATTAGTATAAATCATGGTAAATTTAAAAAAATTTGGCTTATTTGTTAATTAAAATTGCTAATTTTTATAAAAGCTTTATCGATATTAAAATTATTTGTTAAAACTTCCGATGAAAATACTAATTTGTGTTTTGATATTTGTTATTTGAATATTATAAATATAAATTCGCAAAAAAATTAAAAAATGGAATTCATTAAAAAAAATATTTCAAACATATTATTTTTCGCATTTATTATTTTTCTTTTTACGCCTTATGGATTACCAGTAAGAGCGTATCTTATTAAGGGAGTTTCTTATATTAGTACCAGAGTTTTTGATATGGAAATTGATGAGAGTGAAAGGGTTCATTTGAAAACGTATGATTGGCAGTTGATAGATATGCAGGGAAATACAATTAATGTAAATTCACTTGAAGATAAGGTCATTATTGTTAATTTCTGGGCAACTTGGTGTCCGCCTTGTATTGCAGAAATGCCTGCATTTCAAAATTTATACAATGATTATCAAAATAAAGTTGAATTTTTATTTGTAGCCAATGATGATGAATCAAAAGTAAGAAAATTTATAACTGATAAAAATTATACTTTTCCTGTATATTTTGCAAAAACAAAAAGGCTTGAAGAATTACAATCTAATTCACTGCCAACTACTTATATTATTAGTAAGAAAGGTGAAATTGTTGTTGATAAAACAGGTGCTGCCGATTGGAATAGCAAAAAAATCAGGGATCTAATAGATGGTTTATTAGAATAAAAAAACTGTCCGTTAAAAACGGACAGCCTTTATTATTCATAAAACTAAAAATACCTAAGAATCTTTAATCATTCTTAAAGGTAAAAGATACAATTCACCTTCTTTAGTAGGCCTGACACTAATTTTTTTATAATTTAATTTACTTTTTAAATAAGACTCTGCCTTTACATTTGGTGAAATTACTGATAAGATTATTATTTCACCTTTGGTATTTACAGTAAAAAGTACTTCTGCAGTACATTCGTTTTTGTCATACTCATAAGGACAATTTGGTCCAATAAGTTCTACAATTTCGGCTCTTAATTTAGTAGTTGGTTTAACGGGTGCTAATACAGCGGCTGAAACATTCATTGCGAAGAGTGTAAATGCAATAACTAAAATTTTTAAATTTTTCATGATATATAATTTAGATTAGACAAATAGATTAGACATTTATTACATAAAGGACGGAAGATATAGAGTATTTGTTACACAAAATTTAGTTAAAAAACCCTCAATTAAGAAACATTTAACGATACATGTTCACTTTTTATGAAATGCTTAACATAACTTGTTAATTAAAAGAACAAAGCCATATATAATATGAATATTACAAAAACTATGATATTATATTATTGAATTAATAATTTATAAAAAAAGATTTCTCCAAAAAAAAGGTGCTAAGAAAGCACCTTAATTTTTTAATATTATAGATTGTTATTTTGTTATTTTTAATGGTAGTAAAAATAATTCACCATCTCTTTTTGTATTGTGATGCACTTTTTTATAATTTAATTTTTCTTTTATAAAATCTTCAAGAATTTTATTTTTAGAATTTGTAGAAATAACAATAATTTCATGATTACTATTTAAAGTAAATAACACTTCAATCGCTTCATTATTTTCCAAAGTAAAAGGATATTCAGCTCCTAAAAATGAAACAATTTCCATTTGTAAGGTTTTGGTTGGTGCTACTGGTGGATTGTCAATTGAGTTTGTACTGTTTTTTGGTGAAGCTGATAGATTAAAAACAACTAATGTTAATGCAATGAGAAATAAATTTAATTTTTTCATAATAAATAATTTAGATTAGACATATAACAAAAAGACGCTGAAGAAAGAATATTTGTTACAAATGGATCGATCGAAATCAATTATTTATCATTTATTTAACAAAAAGAAGTGAACTTTAAGAAAAATTAAGAAGGTAACTCAATCTAATTTATCGAGCAAATCAATAATTATTGAACAGCCTTTAATGATCTCATCATTTGAAATAGTTAATGGAGGTGTGATCCTAATGGCTTTGGGTTCAAATAAAAGCCAAAACAGTAGTAATCCTTTTTCAATAGCACCCAATATTACTTCATTTACTTGATTGCTGTCATTCAATAAGATAGCCAACATTAATCCTTTTCCTCTTACAGCAATTATTTTATCGTGAACCAATAACTTTCTGATTAATTTTTCTTTATTGATCACATCATGCATTAAAGAGGAATGTCTTATTTCATTTATTGTTGCTACACCTGCAGCTGCAATTACCGGATGCCCTCCAAAAGTTGTAATATGACCTAATTTTGGATTTTCTTTTAACAATTGCATATGTTTATACGACGAAATAAATGCACCGATAGGCATGCCTCCACCTAATCCTTTTCCTGCAACAATAATATCAGGAAATACATTGTAATTCTCAAAACCAAAGAACTTACCGGTTCTACCAATGCCGCTTTGAATTTCATCTAAGATAAGTAAAGCACCAACTTCAGTACATCTTTCCTTAACTTTTTGTAAAAAATCATTTTGAGGTACAATAAATCCTGCACCACCCTGAATGGTTTCTAAAATAACAGCAGCTGTTTTATTTGTTATTTTAGTTAGATGTGAAAGGTTGTTGAATTCAATAAATTTAACACCCGGAATTAATGGTCTGAATGCACTATTTTGTGTTTCTTTACCACAAACACTCATAGCACCTTGTGTATTTCCGTGATAGGCGTTCTTGGCAGAAATTATTTCAAATCTACCTGTAATTCTTTTAGCTAGTTTTAAAGCACCTTCAGTTGCTTCGGTACCTGAATTGGTAAGATATACACTTTGTAAATTTTCAGGTAGATCTTTTACCATACTTTTTGCCAGTTCTACTTGAGGCTTTTGAATAAACTCTCCATAAACCATTACATGTAAATATGAATCTACTTGATCTTTTATTGCCTTGATAACCTTTGGATGTTGATGACCTAGAGTATTTGCTGAAACACCTGCAATAAAATCTAAATATCTTTTATTGTTTGTGTCGTAAATATAGGAGCCTTTAGCTTTTTTTATTTCAATTGCAAGTGGGTGAGGTGAAGTTTGTGCCTGATATTTTAAAAAATCTTTCTTCATTTTTCATCTATTATAAAAATATCATATTTTGTAAGTGGCCTTTCATCATTTCGCCATATAAAACCTCTTAGTTTTCTAACATTTTCGGGTAATTTTGATGGAGGATAGGTTTCTCCTTCCGGTTTTGTCAAAAATTTTGCTTTTTGAATAGCTCCTTCTTTTAATATAAAATCTATTGAACTACAGGTTGTTTTATCAATACCAATAAGTTCTTTTTCGTCATTTCTTACAAAGTGAATGATTTCACCATTTCCTACAACATTGACAATTTGTAGATCATTATCAATAAATTTCCCAAAAATATTTCTTCCCTTAATCTGATTAAATCCGATAGAATCTTTTTGAATGATAAAAGCATTTTGTAACACTTTTAGACTGTCTAATTTTTCAGTTTCAGTATTTGAAAGTAAGCGTATTGAATCACCTGTTATTTGGCTGTTATTTGACCATAAAATTGGATCTTTGAACATTTGCGTCAAACCGGTTTCCTGATTGGTATGTATTGAATCACATTTTCCACTCATATCACTTTTAAAGAATTTCACATGATGATAGGCTCTAATAATTCTTTTTTCGGGTTTTCCAGTAAGTAATAAAGTATCACCATGAATAAATAAAGAATCAACATTTGTGTTTGTGATGGCAACCGCTTTACCTATTGTAAAAGCAGAATCTAATTTTTCGTAATACTCTGCATAATTGCCTTTTAAAACCATATGACTTATGGTGTCGGTTATAATTATGTGTTTAGTGGCCGATGCAAAACCATTATTTCGATCATAGTATAAACTATCGGCTTTGATTTCACGATCTTTATATATGATACGTGCATTTTTGGTAAAATGCGAAATATCTTTCTTGGTATCGTAAAATCCTTTTTCACAAAAGATAAAATTATTTTTGCTTTTAATGGTTGAAGCGCCATAGAGATATGCTTTACCACTATTTGTATAATAATCTAAATGATTTGATTCAAGAACATATTCGGGATTAGTAATAACAACATTTGATATAGCCTGAAATTTATTATTTTCAAGATAATAATTACCTGTTGTGCTGGTTAATACATTGATACTATCTCTTATTTTCGCACCTGTTCGATAAAATAAAATTTGTTTTGATCTATCAAATTGTAAAGTATCTGTTGTTAAGGTCATTTTTGGATCTCTAATAACAACATTTCCCCAGGAAAGTGCTTTATTAGTATTTCCATTATACTCTGTAAATTCACTTCTTTGCGTTATAGTATCACCTTGTTTAAGTAATACATTTCCAAAAGCTTTAATATAATTATCTTTAGTGTAGTGAATCGCTTTTTTACACTGTAGTGATATTCCTTCATGTTTTATATAAACATTGCCTAGTAAAACGGTAGCACCCGGAAGTTTTTCTTCATCAATAGTTGAATTATCAGAATGTACAATAGAAATCCTCTTGCCTTGACCAAAAGCAATGGATGAAAATATAAAAAGTAATATAAGTAGTGCTTTAGTTTTCAATAAATTGATTTGTTTCAAAAGTAATCATTTTGTTTAAAAGTAAAAAAAAGGTAAAGATCTTTCAAATATCTTTACCTTCTATTGAGAAACAATTTTTATAAAAAATTATAATCTAATTGTTTGAGTTCTGTCCGGGCCTACCGAAACTATTTTTACAGATACACCTACAAATTTTTCAATATAAGCGATGTAATCAATCATATTTTTTGGCAGATCTTCAGAAGTCTTAGTTTTAGTAATATCTTTTTGCCATCCTTTGAATTCAGTATAGACAACTTCTACATTTTCTTTTTCAATATTATAAGGTAGGAAGGAGATTTCTTTGCCTTTATAAATATATGAAGTACATGCTTTTATAGTATCAAAACCTGATAATACATCTCCTTTCATCATGGTTAATTGTGTAACGCCGTTAATTTGCACAGCATATTTTAAAGCAACAAGGTCAAGCCAGCCACAGCGTCGTGGTCTTCCTGTTGTAGCACCAAATTCGTTGCCAATTTTAGCCATTTTTTTACCATCCTCGTCAAAGAGCTCAGTAGGAAAAGGTCCTGAGCCAACACGAGTTGTATAAGCTTTAAAGATTCCATAAACATCGCCAATTTTATTAGGAGCAACACCCAAACCAGTACAAGCTCCGGCAGCGGTTGTATTTGATGAAGTGACAAATGGATAGGTGCCAAAATCAACAACTAATAATGAACCTTGAGCTACTTCGGCTAAAATGGTTTTACCATTATTTAAAGCGTTATTAAAAAATTCTTCACTATCAATAAATACAAATGATTTTAACATTTCAATAGCTACAAAAAATTCTTTTTCTAATTCATTAAGATCATACTGTATATCAACTTCATAAAAGTTAATTAATTTTAAATGTTTTTGAGTTAGTGCATTGTATTTTTCTTTCCAGTTCTCTAACTCTAGATCTCCTATACGCAAGCCATTTCTGCCGGTTTTATCCATGTATGTAGGGCCAATTCCTTTTAGCGTTGACCCAATTTTAGCTTTACCTTTTAGTGTTTCAGAAGCGGCATCTAACAATCTGTGTGTAGGTAAAATAATATGTGCTTTACGCGATAATAAGAGTTTTGAATTAAAATCAATATTATAGTCTGATAAATTATCAATTTCTTTTTTAAATATAACAGGGTCAATAACAACTCCATTTCCTACAATATTAACAGCTTTGTCATGAAAAATGCCAGAAGGTATTGTATGTAAAACATGTTTATTGCCATCAAATATTAAAGTATGACCGGCATTTGGTCCGCCTTGAAAGCGTGCAATAATATCGTAGTTCTTTGTGAGAACATCAACAATTTTACCTTTTCCTTCATCGCCCCATTGCAGGCCTAATAGTAAATCAACCATTGATTATTTTTTTAAGTTATTATTTATTTTTAATTCCGTAAAAGTACAGGGAGTGGCTATCAATTTTTACATCAAAAACCTCTTCAATAGATTTTTTTATTGTTTCAATTCGTGGGTCACAGAATTCAATCACTTCACCTGTGTCAGTTAAAATAATGTGATCATGCTGTTTATTGAAAAATGACTTTTCATAATGAGCCTGATTTTGGCCAAATTGATGTCTTCTCACTAAACCACATTCTAAAAGCAATTCAATTGTATTGTATAGAGTAGCTCTACTAACACGATAATTATTGTCTTTCATATCAATATATAGTGATTCTATATCAAAGTGTTTGTTGCTATTATAAATTTCTTGAAGAATAGCATATCTCTCAGGAGTTTTTCGATGATTGTGCTGCTCTAAAAACTTAGTAAAAAAATTCTTTACAATTTCTTGATTTTTTGTTTTACCCATATTTATTATATTGACAATAAATTAAAACAAATTTACATTTTAATAAGTATATATGATATTATAAAATAATAAATTTAATAAAAAATTAATTAATTATCCTTTCAACTTTTTCTATACCTTCAATTTTTTTTAATTGTTTTATTAAGATGTTAAGTTGTTTATTATTTTTAACATCAACAGTAATTTTTCCTTCAAAGAATCCTTCTTCTCCAGAAATATTAAGTTTTTTAATATTTACATTTAAGTTGTTTGAAATAATTTTTGTCACTTTGCTTACCAAACCTAAATCATCAATTCCCATTAATCTTAAAGTTACTTTAAAACCATACTGGGTAGAGTCGATCCATTTTGCAGAAATAATTCTATAAGCATATTGAGATTGCATACTTACAGAATTTGGACAATCATTTTTATGAACTTTTATACCTTCGTTTATCGTTATAAACCCAAAAACCTTGTCACCGGGAATAGGAGAGCAGCATTTTGCAAATTTATATTTTAGTCGTTCTTCATCACTACCAAAAACCAACATATCAAAATTAGTACTTACTTCATCGCTTGTTTGTGCTAATTTTGGATTTTTAGTACCTCTTCTCATTCTGGTTTTGAAAAAGTTCATGAAGGCATTTGAACGGTTTGCAGCATATTTTTTTAATTGTTGATTTTCAATTGAGCCATTTCCAATTCTGTAGTATAAGTCAAAACTTGTTTTTAATTTAAGAAAATTGACTAATTCATTTGTAGTTGTTTCATTAAAAGGGATTTTTAGATGACGCAATTTTCTGGATAAAATTTCTTTTCCTTCTTTAGCAACTATTTTTTGTTCGTCTTTTAAAATACTTTTTATTCGTGATTTTGCTCTGGCAGTTTTTACAATTTCCAACCATGCTAATTTAGGTTTTTGCGAATTTGAAGTAATAATCTCTACCTGGTCTCCACTTTGTAGTTGATAGCTAAAATGAACCAGTTTACCATTTACTTTTGCTCCACGGCAGTGCATACCTACTTCACTATGGATGGCAAAAGCAAAGTCAATTACTGTTGAGCCTTTAGGTAAAGATTTAATATCACCTCTGGGTGTAAAAACATATATTTCTTTTGCATACAGGTTAAGCTTAAACTGTTCAACAAAATCAAGTGCATTTACATCAGGATTTTCTAATGATTCTTTTAATTTATTGAGCCATTCTTCTAAACCACTTTCATTTACATTACCGTGTTTATACCTGAAATGTGCGGCATAACCTTTTTCGGCAATTTCATTCATTCGTTCCGATCGGATCTGTATTTCAACCCATTTCCCATGGGGTCCCATAACGGTTGTATGTAAAGATTCATATCCTGTTGTTTTTGGATGAGTTATCCAATCTCTTAAACGACTAGGATTTGGACTGTAATGGTCAGTAACAATAGAATATATTTTCCAAGCATTGAATTTTTCATCTTTTAAAGATGACTCATAAACAATTCTAACAGCAAATTTATCATATATTTCATCAAAGGAAACTTCTTGATTTCTCATTTTCTTTCTAATAGAAAAGATTGATTTGGTTCTTCCTTTTATCTGATATTTGATTCCTTCTTTATCTAATGATTGTTTAATTGAATTAGAAAATTCTTCAATATATTTTTCTTGATCTTCTTTGCTTTCATATAATTTGTTTAAAATATCTGTATAGACTTCATTTTCAGTGTATTTTAAGCCTAGATCTTCTAATTCTGTTTTAATATTATACAAACCTAATCTATGAGCAAGAGGGGCATAGATATACAAGGTTTCGGAAGCAGTTTTTACTTGTTTTTCTTCCCGCATCGAATCTAAAGTCTGCATATTGTGCAATCTATCTGCAATTTTAATCAAAATAACCCTTACATCATCATTTAGTGTAAGCAGCATTTTTCTAAAATTTTCTGCTTGAATTGAAACGTCGGTTTCTTTCTTTAATCGAGATATTTTGGTTAATCCATTTACGATCTTTGCAACAGTTTTGCCAAAAAGTTGTTCGATATCATCAAATGTATAATCGGTGTCTTCAACTACGT
>JAOZVI010000239.1 GCA_029938265.1 Flavobacteriaceae bacterium
TCCTGTACTGGGGATTCCGTATAAATTGGCATAGGAGTGCGCCATCATTTCATTGGCTTTTTTGCTAGCTGCATATATCGCCAAAGGATGATCAGTATGATGAGAGGTTTTAAAAGGAATATTTTCATTCAAACCATATACCGAGCTTGATGAAGCAAAAACCAAATGCTTAACAGGAAATGCTCTGCAAGCTTCTAAAATATTTAAAAAACCTGTGATATTGCTATCCACATAAGAATGTGGATTGATCAAAGAATAGCGAACTCCTGCTTGTGCGGCGAGATTAACCACATAATCAAACTGATACTTTTCAAATAATGCAAGGATATTATCTTTATCAACTAAATCTAATTTTACAAAAGTGATTTCACCTTCAACAGGAAGATTATATTGAATATCATCAACATTGATATTCATATCTTCTAATCTTGTAAATTTTAGATTAATATCATAATAATCATTGATATTATCAATTCCTACAACATGATATCCATTTTTTACTAAAAGTTTGGATAGATGATGACCAATAAATCCAGCAGCACCAGTAATTAAAATTTTGCTTTTCTTTATATTCATAATTTGTGAGGGACAAATTTAAAATATTAAATGAATTATAAACGACTATCTGTCATATCTTTTGTTAACATGCCCTTTACATCAAATTTAACATGATCTTTTTTAACAAAATCATTTAAATCAAGTTCTTTAAATTCTTTATGAGAAACAGCAATGATAATACCATCATATTTTTTGATAATTTCATCTTTATTTGAAATAAGACCAATTCCATATTCAGATTTTACCTCTTCAGGAGAAGCCCAAGGGTCAAAAACATCAACATTAATCGAATAAGATTTTAATTCTTCAACAATATCAATAGCTCTTGAATTTCTTATATCAGGACAATCTTCTTTAAATGTTATACCTAAAACTAAAACATTGGCCCCATTTACCTGTAAACCTTTTTTAATCATCAACTTAACCGTTTCATGAACAACAAAAGGACCCATACTATCATTCAATCTTCTACCTGCCAATATTATTTCAGGATTATAACCTAACTCCATCGCCTTATGTGCCAGATAATACGGATCAACACCGATACAATGACCACCAACTAAACCGGGTTTAAATGGTAAGAAATTCCATTTTGTGCCTGCAGCATCTAAAACATCTTGTGTATCAATTTCCATTAAACGGAAAATTTTTGATAATTCATTTACAAAAGCAATATTAATATCACGCTGAGAATTTTCGATAACCTTTGCCGCTTCAGCTACTTTTATCGTTGGAGCAATATAAGTGCCGGCAACAATAATAGTTTTATAAATATCATCAATTTTTTTAGCAATTTCAGGAGTAGAGCCTGAAGTCACTTTTAATATTTTAGTCACAGTATGTTCTTTATCTCCCGGATTAATTCTTTCGGGTGAATAACCCAAATAAAAATCTTTATTAAAGGTTAAACCTGAGAATTTTTCCAAAATTGGCATACATTCTTCTTCAGTTGCTCCAGGATAAACTGTTGATTCATAAACTACTATATCACCTTTTTGCAATGCTTTCCCTACTGTCTCACTGGCTTTATAAAGTGGTGTAAGATCGGGACGATTATTTTTATCAACAGGAGTAGGAACTGTAACTACATAAAAGTTTGAATCTTTTATTTCATCAAAATTATCAGTATTCCATAAGCCTTTACCATTTTTTTGAACGGTTTCATATGAATCTACATTTACGGCTTTTAATTCTTCGGAAGATGTTTCCAAAGTATGATCTTTATTTCGTCTTAATTCATTAACTCTATCAGTATTGATATCAAAACCAACAACTTGATTTTTTTTTGCAAATTCAACCGCTAAAGGTAATCCTACATAACCTAATCCAATTATTGCGATTTTTATGTTTTCCATAATTATTTAATTTAAAAGGGGTTCAAATTTAATTAAAAAATTGTTTTTAAAATATATTTTATATCATACAATAACGACCAGTTTACTATATATTGTATATTGATCTTAACCTTTTCTGGCCATATTATTTCGTCATTGTAGCTTTTTGGATCTATTTGATTCTCCAATATAATTTCTTCATGTTTAAACTTTAATGTAGCCGGACCGGTTATTCCCGGTTTTACCGACAAAATAATTCTTTCTTCGCCTACTAGTTTATCTGCATAACCCTTAACATCAGGCCTCGGACCAACAAAACTCATATTACCCATCAATACATTAAACAACTGCGGTAATTCATCTAATTTAAACAATCGTAAAAATTTACCAAATGCAGTAATACGTATATCATTTTTTGTTGTTATATAATTATCATCCAATAAATTTCCTTTCATTGTCCGAATTTTATACATTTTAAATAATTCTCCATTTTGACCAACACGCCATTGAGAAAATAATCCAAATGTATTCGTTGAAAATGAAGCAACCACAATTAAAAATAAAATTGGAATTGCAAGAAAAACTAATCCAATAAAAGAAAAAAAGAGATCAAATACTCGCTTAACAAAACTTTGTCTTGTATTTAAACCTCTTAACTTATCCAAAAGATATATTTTATTATTTTAAAATTCTCTTTTTTAATTTATTTATAAAAGAATCCTTTTCATTTGAATGATATCCATTCCCATATTTACCATAACCATAGCCGTATCCATAACCGTATCCACCTCCATATCTATTTTGCACTTTAAAATCGT
>JAOZVI010000095.1 GCA_029938265.1 Flavobacteriaceae bacterium
CTTCATCAAAAAAAACATTTGGTTCTAATATCTCAAAAAATAACGATGTGTATTTATCTTCTAAAACTTGATATTTACTTTTTTCAAAATAATTATTAATTGAAGAAACTAAATTATCAGTAGTAAATAATTGATCGGAAATAATGTCTTTAACTTCATTCCCTTCTCTCAAAGAGATTAATTTATTCTTTTTAACCTTTTTATTATCAACTTTGTTTAGAAAACCAACTTTATAAACAGAGTTAATAAATTTTAAACCAAAATTTTGAAGCCTTCTTTTATTAAATCCAATAGCACTTGAATCTTGTAATATTAGAGGGATATTTTTAATATAATTTTCTTTTACTCTCTCTTCTACTTCATTATTTACAACAAAATATAATTGTTTGTTGTTTTCTATTTCTTCAGCTTCAAGTTTTAGTTCTTCATCTGATTTTTGAATAGCAAAATCAAAAGGCGAATATAAATTTTCATATTGCCAGGGTTTTCCTTTTTGAATATTATATTTAAATTGACCTCCCTTTGGAAATAAATAAACAATAAAAAAAGTAGTTACCAAAAACAGAATGATCTTATAAATAAGAGCATGATTTTGATAAAGTTTATTGATAAAATCTTTCATTTTATTCATTTAAACTTCAAAAGTAATGATTTATCAAATGATTCATTATTTTATTTGAGCAAATTTTCTAATCGTATAGGTGTTTTTGATTTAATCCAATCAGTATAAGTTGTGTATCCAACTTTATCCTGTAGTTCTTTGGTCTTTCTTAAGATATTATCTACTATTCTATCAGGCATGATTTTTTGTGTTTTAATAAAGACTTCAATAGCTTCCACATTTTCATCAACTCTATTACAAAGATCAGTATTTAAATTTTCAAGCCAGTCTTCAAATAAATCATCTTCAAGAAGGTGTTTATCAATTATTTTTTCAGTCATTCGTTTGCCATGCACTTTTGATTCTTGAATATTACCTCTTCCTGTTACAGCATTGCCAATTGCAAAAACATTATTATAACCATAAACTTTATAGTTTCCTTTACCTTCCATTTTTAACCAAGATCCTTCATAATGTAAACCTTCTATTTGTTCCGGCAAACTACCAATTGACGAGATTATCATTGGAGTTTCAACAGTTAATGTATCACCTGGTTTTGATATAATTTTTCTATTTTCAATGGTTACTTTTTGTAAAACCAATGCTTTTAAAGTGCCTTCTTTTTCAATTATATCTATTGGAATACTCAGTGGAATAAATTTAAATAAATATTTGTCGAGGTATTTTTGTAATAATTTTTCTGAAACCATTTTAGCCTTTTCAACATTTTCTGTTGTATCATCTTTAGGTGACTTTAATGGCATATCCTTTGCAGTTCTTCTATAAACTAAACTTAATCCTTTGATTTGTAATTCTTGCAAATTAGTATTATTTAATTCTAAAACGGCTGCAATACCTTTTTTCTCAAATTCAAAAAGATCAACCAAAATTCCTTTTTTTGATAACAAAGCATCCTGAACTAATTCGATCATCCCTAATTTTATAACGTCTAATGAAGCTAAACCACCACCAACAACAATAGCACCATCTAAAATTTCAATACTTGAACCTTTATATTCAGGTTCGTGTTTGTGGTTATACCAATACAATAATGAATTTTGATAAACCAACTCCTTACCATTAAATTTATTGATATCTTTAATTGGCAGGTCTCTATCTTTCCAAGCTCCATTTGCTATAATTATAACAGTAAATCCCCAATTTTTAACCAAATCTTCAAAACTTATATCTCTACCTATTTTTACATTAGGTATATATAGTATATTTTCATGATTAAGCTTTTGATCAATATTTTTTTCTTGCTTATCTCTCAATCCAACATGCCACTTAGGCAAACCATCTTCAATTTTCCCGTAAGGCAGATCATTCATTTCAAAAACAACTACTTTAAACCCTTTTGTAGCTAATGTAAATGCAGCTTCAGAACCGGAGATTGACCCTCCAATAATTGCTATATAATGTTTGTTAATACTAGAGTCAATCATGTTTTAATACCTTTTGAATTTTAAATTAATTCTTAAAATTTTTCTTTAAATTATTTTTAAAAGTGAATTACAAAAATAAAATCAACAATAAATATACATTATAAATTCATTAAAAATAAGTACTTTCGTAAGAAAGATATTAAAAAATATTATCATGAGTAAAGAAGTTGTAATTGTATCAGCAGTTCGAACACCAATGGGTAGTTTTATGGGAAGTCTTTCAAGTATTCCAGCTGCAAAATTGGGGGCTATAGCCATTAAAGGGGCACTAGATAAAATCAATCTTGATCCAAATATAATTGATGAAGTATTTATGGGTAATGTACTGCAAGCCGGTGTTGGTCAGGCACCCGCTCGCCAGGCTGCTGTTTTTGCCGGATTACCCTATACTGTACCTTGTACAACTGTTAATAAAGTTTGTGCCTCGGGAATGAAGGCGATTTCATTTGCAGCACAAGCGATTAAATGTGGTGATGCCGAAATTATTATAGCCGGTGGAATGGAGAATATGAGTCAAACTCCATTTTACCATCAAGGACGCAACGGACAAAAATTAGGAAATATCGTTCTAGAAGATGGACTTTTAAAAGATGGTTTGACCAATGTTTACGATGGAAAACATATGGGAACTTGTGGCGATCTATGCGCAAATGAAAAAGAATTTACTCGTGAAGATCAGGATAATTTTGCAATAGAATCTTATACCCGTTCAGCAAAAGCATGGAAAACCGGAAAATTTGATGAAGAGATTGTTCCTGTTGAAGTTCCACAGCGAAGAGGTGAACCAATCATCGTTAAAGAAGATGAGGAGTTTAAAAATGTAAAATTGGATAAAATTCCAAATCTTCGTCCTGTTTTTACAAAAGATGGAACTGTAACAGCTGCAAATGCATCTACACTTAATGATGGAGCTGCTGCTTTGGTGTTGATGAGTAGCGAAAAAGCTAAAGAACTCGGATTAAAACCTCTTGCTATAGTAAAAGGTTATGCAGATGCTGCTCAAGAACCTGAGTGGTTTACTACAGCACCGGCTAAAGCAATTCCGATTGCCTTAAAAAAAGCAAATATTGATCATAGTGAAGTGGACTATTACGAATTAAATGAAGCTTTCTCAGTTGTAGGATTGGTAAATATCAAAATGCTTAACTTAGATGCTGAAAAAGTGAACGTCAATGGGGGAGCTGTTTCTTTGGGTCATCCTTTAGGTTGTTCAGGTGCAAGAATCATTGTAACGCTAATCAATGTGCTAAAACAAAATAATGCAAAAATAGGTACTGCAGGTATTTGTAATGGTGGTGGTGGCGCAAGTGCTATGGTTATTGAAAATGTGAAATAGTATAGAGTAATTAGAAGTTTATTAAAAAATAATTAACCTACCAAGAATTGATGAAATTCGGAATTTGTATTTTAAATGCTATTCCTTTACGGGAAGAAGCCAGTGATAAAAGTGAGATGGTATCTCAAATTTTATTTGGAGAAACTTTTAAAATTATTAATTCAAATACGTATTTTGTTAAGATTGTTTCAGACTATGATAAGTATGAAGGTTGGGTTTCTAAGAATCAGGCTGAAATTATTGATGAGAAATTTTATCAACAAATAAATCAATCTGAAAAAATATTTACTAACGAATTAATCAATTATTTAACAGAGCAAAATAATTCATTGATACCAATATCGATTGGTACTTCCCTCCCGCTTTTAAAAGAAAATAACTTAAGTATCAATAAAAAACAATTTTTTTTTGAGGGTGATAATAAAATAGGCGTTTTTAATAAAAGTGAAATTGTTAAAACTGCATATTTATATTTAAATGCACCATTTTTATGGGGAGGCAAAACTCCTTTCGGAATTGATTGCTCAGGTTTAATACAGATGGTTTACAAGATTAATGGTCATTTTTTACCCCGAGATGCATGTAAACAAGCCAAACAAGGTAATGTTCTAAGCTTTATCGAAGAAAGTGAACCGGGAGATCTTGCATTTTTTGATGATCATGAAGGAAACATTATTCACGTTGGGTTAATTCTGAATAACAATCACATCATTCATTGTTATGGAAAAGTAAGAATAGATAGATTAGATCATAGCGGAATTTATAATATCGATACAAAACGCCACACACACAAACTCAGACTTATCAAGCAAATTTTTTGAAAATGTTAAAAAAATTATCCGATATTTAATTTTTTAACTTTAACATTTTTAACATCTAATTTTTCGAATTCTGAATTATTTGAAATGTAATTTGGGACAATACTTTTTAATTTTGAAACAATTTCATTAGTAGATTGACCATCCAAGATCATTAATTTATCAATTTCAATTTTTATTTTATTATAATCTATTTTTTCAGTTTTGGCAATTAATATCTTATCGTGATATGTTGGAATCGTATTTTCTTCATTTGTCAGTAATTCTTCATATAATTTTTCACCCGGGCGTAATCCTGTAATTTTAATATCAATATCTTCGGGATATTTATACCCACTTAAATGAATCATTTTTTTAGCCAATTCAAAGATCTTAACAGATTCTCCCATATCAAACACATAAATTTCCCCTCCATTACCCATAATTCCAGCTTCTAATACCAGCTCGCAAGCTTCGGGTATTGTCATAAAAAAACGAGTAATACTTTTATGTGTAACAGTAAGTGGCCCCCCTGCATCAATTTGTTTTTTAAATAAAGGAATTACAGAACCATTTGAACCCAAAACATTACCAAAACGCGTTGTAACAAATTTTGTTTTCCCAAAACCATTTAGATAATTAGCATAAATTTCGGCTACTCGTTTAGTAGCACCCATTACATTAGTTGGGTTAACAGCTTTATCGGTAGAAACCATTATAAACTTATCCACTCCATTTTCAACTGCCTGATTCATTACATTTGATGTACCAACAATATTTACATGAACTGCCTCATAGGGATTTTTTTCCATCAACGGAACATGTTTATAAGCTGCTGCATGAAAAACAATATTAACATTGTATTTTTTGAAAATTTCTTTTACCCTATGATCATTTCTAATATCGACCAATTCTACACAAAAATTCTTTACTTCATCACGTTTAAAAGTCTGTTGTAAATCATATAAAGCCGATTCAGCCTGATCTAATAAAATTAAATGTTTATAATCATAATGACTAATTTGATTGGCAAATTCATGTCCAATAGATCCTGCAGCTCCAGTAATTAAAATAACTTTATCAATAAATTCTTTTTGAATTATAGGATTATTAATTGCAATAGGGGTTCTTTCTAATAAATCTTCAATTTTAACCTCAGAAATCTGATTTACATTTAAATCGCCGTCAATCCATTGTTGTACCGGAGGTACAATTTTAACAATTAATGGTAGCTGAGTAATCTTATCAACTTTTTCAAAAAGGTCATACGAATTGATATTTTGAATAGAAAAAATAATTTCAGAAATATTATTCTTTTTGATATATTCTTCATCAATTTTATCAGGATCAAGAATTTTTATCCTATTAAATTGCTTACCAATCTTTAATTTACTGTCATCTAAAAACCCAACAATTTTATATTTGTTTTGCGTACTATTACTCAAAGTAGTATAGGTCAACAAACCCGAATCACCAGCTCCGTAAATTAATATATTTTTTGGTGATTTATAATTAGATATAATTCTGGTAAACAAATACTTAAAAATAAAACGGCTTGAAATTAAAAGAACGATATTCAATAAATAATGAACAAAAACAATTGATAATGGTATTTGAAAAACTTTATCTAAATTATAATTATTTGCTAAAAGTGCAGTGACCAACAATAATGCCATTAACAAAGTAGCAGCCCAAAATACCTGTATAGCATCTTTTATACCTGTATGTCTTACAATACCCTTAAAGGAGCCAACTAATATAAAACTGATCAATGATACCAAGGCTACCAACGGCAAATTACCAACAAAATCAAACTGCCCGAAGTTTAGTGTAAAATTAAATCTTATTAAATATGCAAGAAAAAATGCTTGCAAACTAATTGAGATATCAATTAACAAAACTATCCATCGAGAGGTATAAGAAGTTCTATTTTTTAAAAATGATCTGGTCATTTTAAAATTAAGCTATTTTATATATAAAATCTTCAATTTATATAAAACTGTAAAATACTAGTTGTTTCCTAGTATTATTGGCAAGCCACTATCTCCACTACCTATAAGAATAACTTTAGAATTTGGGGATTGTGATAGTTCTAAAGTAGCTTCAATTCCTTTATCTCTTAATATCATTTCTGATAGTGAAGCATTTAAAATTCTATTGGCATCAGCTTTCCCCTGAGCTTCAATACGTTGTTTTTCAGCTTCTTTTTCAGCTTTTTCTAATCTAAAAACGTATTCTAAAGACTCTTGTTCTTGTCCTAATTTTCTTTCAATTGCATCTTTAATTGCGTTAGGTAAGGTTACATCTCTAACCAATACCTCATTTAATTGTACAAATTGATCATCCGTGATTTTTTTTGTTTCATCAAAAATTTCTTGCTGAATTGCATCTCTTTTTGAAGAATAAATCTGTTCAGGAGTATATCTTCCCACAACACTTCTGGTTGCAGATCTAATAGCTGGCTTTAAAACTCTATCCAGATAATTTTCTCCTTTGGTTTGATGTAACAACCCAAGGTTTTCATAATCTGGTTGATACCACGCTGTAGCTTCTAATTGTATGTCTAATCCATTTGATGATAATACTTTCATTTTTTCTGTAAGCTCTTGCTGTCTGGTCTCATACACAATCACTTCATTCCATGGAGCAACTAAATGAAATCCTTCACCCAAAGGCGCTTTATCTGTAACAACTCCTCCGTCAAATCTCTTCCATAACACACCTGCTTCACCAGCACCTATTGTTACTGTAGATTTTGATATAAAAATTACTGCTAAAATACCTAAGAAAATTAAAGATAAAATTCCTTTGGGCAATTGTAATTGTTGATTTTGTGCCATTTGATATAATTTTAAATAATATTAATAATTAATGATTTTTTTAGGTGAGTCCGTTATATTTCCGGATAAACCATTCAGTGCCCAAAGATAATACAATTAAAGCTAATAACCACTTCCAATTTATTAATGATTTTATACGTGTACTTTCCTGTTGCACAATTATATAATCTTCAGAATTTGAAAGCTTATTTAATAATTTATCAATTTGTGAAGGTAAAAACAGCTCCCCTTTAGAATTTTTTGCCAGATTTTGTAAATCAATATAGTTTGATTGCACATTTTGCTGTTCAATAGAATAGTCCAAAATTGAAAAATTGCCTTTGAAATTTTGTTTATTTACATTAGAAAATACTTTAAAATCATACACTCCTGATCTTAAATTCTTTAAATTTACTTCAAATGAATTCCCCTTTAATACAAAAGGAATATTTGTTTTTTTCTTACTTTCTTTTTCAATCAGCTCAAATTCTAAATCGGCATTTTTATCAAAGACATAGTTTGCATCATAATAATTTGAATTAATCTTTATCGTTTCATTAGCAAAATAAAATGGTTGGTATTTAACTTCTATCCTATTCTTTTTGTTAGAATATTGTAAAAATTGAAAAATACTATTGGTAAAGTTATCAAAATTCTCAAATGTCTTATGTGTTATATAACTGTAAGCTCTCCATGAATAAATATTTTCAGCATACAAAAAAACGCTTTTCCAATTATTTTGTTGAAAAACTGTTAATAATGGAGATTCTGTTTGAATATTATTAATTGCTTGATATAATAGATTTTGATGTGATCTTTTAATTTTAATATCTCCAAAAATATTTTGTAGTGGTGGTAGTTTTTCAAAATCTAAGTCGATTGATTGGAATGTTGTAAATCCGGTATTGAAAATTGCATTAATATTTTGCGTAGTTTCAATAGCATCTTTTTGAACAAAATCTTGAATTTGATTTAAAAAAATCCAATCAGTATTTGTGCCGGTTTGTAATAGGAAATTAATATCCTGATCTTTGATATGGGAAAAAACCTTTCTAAATCTATTATTGGGCTGATAAAGTATAACAAACTGATAATCACTAATATTGTCTTTATAATCTAAAATATATTCAATAATTAATTTTCTTTGTTTATTACTTTCAATTGTTCTTTTCCAAAATCCAATATCGGGATGTAGTACATCGTATAAAAGCAAAATTTTTGATTTTTCATCTAAAACTTCAATTGAAAAATTGTAAACATTGTTGACTTTATTTTTCTCATTCTTTAACGGATTTATTATTGCCTTGTAATGGTGTTTGCCTATAGATTGCGCTGGCAATTTGAATGATTCATTTTTACTATTATCATTTGATGTGAAATTCAAAATTTGTTTAAAAACAACTTTGTTATTCTTTAAAATTTCTAGTTTCGAACTTACATTTGGCTTACCTTGGTAATTGATAAAAATTTCTACCGGAAAATTATGATCGATGTAAGTATATGAATTAACATTGATGTTTTCAATTTTGAGATCCTTATATGAAGTTGTATCACCTATAATTACAGGAAATATCTGCTGTTTTGATTTATAAAACCCATAATTATTACCATAAGTCTGATTACCGTCACTAAGCAAAATAATTGGCGCAATATTTTTGTCATTCAAAGTATTTAACTCACTAACAGCATTATAAATATTTGTTTGATCTCCTGTAAAATCAAAGGCTTTTGCATTTCTAATTGCGATGCAAAAGCATAAAACTCAATATCAAACTTCTTATTGATCTTATTATTTGACCTAATTCCGTTTACAAGATGTTTAAGCAAAGAGTCTTGTTTTATATGCTTTATTGAAGAAGAATTATCAACTGCAATTAATAATTTTGGTTTTATGTTTTTAACTGATCTTTGCTCAATTTTAGGATTGATAAGCAATAATAGTAAACTGAAAATGGCAATAAATCGCAAAAAAGATAGTAAATAGATAAATTTACTTTTCGAAATTTTTTTATAGAAATACTGAAAATAAACAATAAAAGCTGTCAATACCAGCGCCAAAAAAATCAATAAAATATTATTCTGTATCATAAATATCTGACTGATTGATCAAAAATAAGACAATTATAAATGAAAAAAATAGAACTTTTATACGTTTGGTTCATACAAGTTTTAAGTGCTTTATCAATTCTTTATCCAAATGCGTATTGATCATTTGTATTATTTTTTCATTTC
>JAOZVI010000240.1 GCA_029938265.1 Flavobacteriaceae bacterium
AATTTTTAAGAAATAGAAATTAACAAAAAACACTATTAAATTTAAATAATGTTTTTATTTTTAAATAAAATTTAAAAATGATTAAATTAAAAACTATCCAATTCTGTTTTATTGTCTTATTGACTTTAATAGCTTTACAAAATGCAAATTCTCAAAACTATTATTTTAAAGAATATCAGCCATTTGATAAAAGTATTCCAAGTCCTGAAGAATTTTTAGGCTATCCTATTGGTGATTTTCATACCCGTCATGATTTAGTTGTAGCTTATTTGGAAAAACTAGCTGAACTTTCTGATAAAGCTAATCTTATGATTTATGGAAAAACAAATGAGAATAGAAAATTGACAATTTTGACAATTACTTCACCAAAAAATCTTCAAAATATTGAAGCAATTAAGAAAAAACATTTACAGGTTGTTGATCATAATACAAATATTACTGATTTTTCAGGCCTTCCAATTTTTATTAATTTAGCTTATGGCGTGCATGGCAATGAACCTTCAAGCACTGAAGCGGCAATGCTAACTGCATATACATTGATTGCTTCAGAAAATTCTAAGGTTAAAGAATACCTTGATAACACGATAATATTCCTGGATCCTACTATAAATCCTGATGGAAGAGATAGGTTTGCAAATTGGGTAAATACTTATCGAGGAAATCCATTAATTGCAGATAAAAATGATATTGAGCATAATGAAGGATGGCCTCGGGGAAGAACAAATCACTATTGGTTTGATTTAAATAGAGATCTACTTTTGGCTGTTCAACCTGAAAGTAAGGCAAGATTGAAATGGTATCATGAGTGGTCTCCAAATGTAGTGACCGATTTTCATGAAATGGGAACAAACAGTACCTATTTTTTCGAACCAAAGAATATGTCAGCATCGCTTAATCCGGTAACGCCAAAAGAGAATCATACAACTCTAAATAATCTTTTTGCCCAACAATTTTCAGCTGATCTTGACAAAATAGGATCTTTATATTTTAGTGGAGAACAATTCGATGCAACCTACCCTGGTTATGGATCAACTTATATGGATCTACAAGGTTCATTAGCATTGTTATTTGAACAGGCGAGCTCAAGAGGACATTTACAAGAAACAAAAACGGGTGATCTGTCTTTTCCTTTCACTATCCGAAATCAATACATTTCTAGTTTTGCAACTATAAAGGCTACAATAAAACATAAAGATCTATTGTATAATTATCAAAACACTTTCTTTAAAAAAGCTATTGAAAAATCTTCAAAAAGTAAGATCAAAGGATATGTTTTTGGTGATAATTATGATAAAAACAGGAATAAAGCATTTTTAGATATTCTATTAAAACATAAAATAAAGGTATATAGTTTGGATAAAAACTTTGATGTTAATAATAAAAAGTTCAAAGCCGGAAATAGTTTTATTGTCCCTACCAACCAAAAACAATACTATATGGTGCAAACAATTTTTGAAACCTACGATAAATATCGAGACAGTGTTTACTACGATGCTTCAGCTTGGTCATTGGTCAATTTTTATAATATGAAATACAATTCACTAACTAAAATACCTAGTTATTCAAATGAAATTACTGTAAAAAATAATAAAATCGCATTAGAAAATATTCAAAAAAGTGATTATGCCTATATAATTTCTTGGGATGATTACTACGCACCTGCGGTTTTATATGAATTACAAAAAGAAGGGTTAATTATAAAATCTTCAACTAAACCTTTTACAATACTTGCCAATGGTAAGGAAACTAGTTTTAATAGAGGATCTTTTATAATCACTTCAAGTTTACAAAAAATTGCGAAAGACTCGTTGTTTTCTACAGTTAGCTCTACGAGTAAAAAATATAATGTTCAAGCTTATGGAGCAAATACAGGTCTTACTATTAAAGGAAATGGTTTGGGCAGCAATAGTATAGCAAATCTAAACAAACCAAAAGTTATGATGTTGGTTGAAGGAGGAGTTTCTTCTTATGAAGCAGGTGAAGTTTGGTATTTATTTGATCAGCAAATTAAAATGCCTATTACAAAAGTTCCGGAAAGATTGTTTTTTAAAACTGACTTGAATAATTATAATGTTATTATTATGGTTTCTGGAAGGTATAAAATGCTTGATGAAAAAAATAAAGAAAGGTTAAAATCATGGGTTTCTCAGGGAAATACTTTAATTACTTCTGCCAAAGCTAATACATGGGCTATAAAAAATAAAATTATAAAAGAAAGTTTAGTAGATCAAAAAAAGGATAGCTCAAAATCGGTAGAGCGATTGAATTATGCAGATGCGAAAGGTACAATTGGGAAACAAAGTATTGGTGGTGCCATTTTTCAAGTAGATCTTGATATTACACATCCAATTGGTTTTGGTTATCACAGTAGTAAACTACCCGTTTATAAAAATAATAGTGTGTTTTTAATGCCAAGTAAAAGCAGATTTTCAACAGTGGCAAAATATTCAAAAAACCCTCATATTGATGGTTATATAACTAAGGAGAATCTAGAAAAAATGAGTAAAGCAGCATCTATTGTGGTTAGTAAAATAGGAAATGGAAGAGTTGTAATGTTTGCTGATAATCTTAATTTTAGAGGATCCTGGTATGGAACAAATAAATTATTTATGAATGCAGTGTTTTTTGGATCACTTATAAATGTTCCTAAATAGTTTTAATCAGGTA
>JAOZVI010000241.1 GCA_029938265.1 Flavobacteriaceae bacterium
TAACAACGCAGAATCATTTGGTTTATTTGGCTTTGGCATGCCCTTTCAAGTGACGACTTAAACCGTTCGCTTGAAGGGGCAGGCCTTGCTGTACCTTCAATTCAGGATATACAAGGAAGAAAAAAATGAAACCGGTAGAAATCGCCCCCGGGATTTTCGATGTAGGGGTTAATGACTGGAATATTTCCGATTTTCATGGGTATTCGACGCCCTTCGGCTCCAGCTACAATGCCTTTCTTATTATCGACGAAAAGATTGCCCTGGTTGATACGGTCAAGGACAAAGGACATTTTCCCGAAGAGCTGTTAAGCAATATCGCCCAGATTGTCCCACCCGAGAAAATCGATTACATCATCAGCAATCACACCGAGATGGATCATACCGGCTCTCTGGAAAAGGTGTTACGGGTTGTCGGCGAGGATACACCGCTGGTCTGTTCTAAAATGGGTAAAAAAGGCCTGTTGAACCATTTTCACCGGGACTGGAATTTTCAGGTGGTGGGGACCGGTGACGAGCTGAGCCTGGGCAAACGGACGCTGGTCTTTTTGGAAACCCGCATGCTCCACTGGCCTGACAGCATGTATACCTATATCAAAGAGGATAAAATCCTCTTCTCCAGTGATTCTTTCGGACAGCATTATGCCGGCAATGAAAAATTCGACGACGTCATCGGCGATGCCATCATGCCCCATGCCAAAAAATACTATGCCAATATCCTGATGCACTTTTCACCCCAGGTCCTTAAGCTATTGAAAACCGTGGGGGAAATGGGGCTGGAATTTAATATGATCTGTCCGGATCACGGCATCCTGTGGCGGACCGACCCCCAAAAAATCATCGATGCATACGTCAGCTGGGCCAACCAGGAACGGGTTAAAAAAGCCGTCCTGGTGTACGATTCCATGTGGCAAAGTACTGAAGTAATGGGTAATGCCATCGCTTCGGGAATTGACGACAAGGGCGTGGAAGTGAGACCCATGACCCTGCGCAAATGGCACCGCAGTGATGTCATGGCTGAAATCATGGACGCCGGAGCCATCATTGTCGGTTCACCCACACTGAACAATAATATTTTCCCCACCGTGGCCGACATGCTGGTTTACATGAAGGGGTTGCGGCCGCGAAACAAGCTGGCGGCCGCGTTCGGTTCCTACGGCTGGAGCGGTGAAGCCGTGAAGCTGATCAACAAGGAATTCGAAGCCATGAAGCTGGAGATTATGGATCCGGGGCTGCGAATTCAATACGTGCCGGATAATAAAGCCCTGGAAGCCTGTTTTGAATGGGGACAGAAGATCGGCGCGGCCATCGCCGGTGAATAAAATACCCGGTGTCGACTTAAGTGAATGTAACTTATGCGAGGGCTGTGTGGCGGTCTGCCCCTCCGTATTTTTCATCAACGATGCCGGAATGATTGAAATCGCGGAGCTGGATGTCTATCCCGAAGCGGATATAAACGAGGCGATCAAATATTGCCCGAAGGATTGTATTTTTTGGGAAGATGATTGAATTCGATAGGAGGAACTATGAAAAAAATGGCATTATTCGTTTTCAATGGCGATCCCATGTGTTTCATTCATGTGCTGCTCAATGCGCTGGACATGAACGAAAAAGGTTATGAGGCTAAAATCATCGTGGAAGGGGCCGCCACCAAGCTGATTCCCGAACTAGCCAAACCTGAAAACCAGCTCCACGGCCTTTGGGAAAAGGTCAGAGCCGCTGGCCTTGTCGAGGGTGTTTGTAAGGCCTGTGCCAATAAGATGGAGACACTTGAAGCCACCAAAAAAGAGGGGCTGCCGTTGCTGGCCGATATCGCCGGCCACCCCGCCATGGCGCGCTATCGCGACGATGGTTTCGAAATCATATCTTTTTAAAGGTATCGTCGAGTGATAAATGAATGACCAGCGGCTTCCCGGCCGACAATTGAAAAGCAAAATCCTGTCACTGCTTCACCAGGACGATTTTAATCAAGCTCTTGCCATTATCGAACGGTTGCCCGCGCGTCAGGCGGTCAACCCTCTCTTTTCCTTTTTCTATAATACTGATGAGCAGATCCGCTGGCGGGCCATCATTGCCATGGGAGCAGTAGTCGCCCACCTGGCTGAAACCGATCCGGAATCGGCCCGCGTGGTCATGCGGCGCCTCATGTGGAACTTAAACGACGAGTCGGGGGGCATCGGTTGGGGATCTCCCGAGGCCATGGGAGAGATTCTGGCCCGCAGCCCGCTTCTGGCGAAAGAATTTGCCCACATCCTCGTATCGTATATTCGGGAAGATATGAACTACATCGAGCATGAGGGGCTTCAGCGCGGCGTCCTTTGGGGATTGGCCCGGCTGGCTGAATCCAGACCAGAGCTGATCCGGCCGGCCGGACCGTACCTGGCCCCTTATATGGCAGCACCGGATCCGATCCTGCGAGGTCTCGCGGCCAGACCGGCCGCAGCCCTTGGCGATGACGCATCAAAGATTGCGAGTATCCGCCTGGCTAATGACCGGGCCCAGGCCCGCGTTTTCATGAATAATCGGTTGGTGGAATCCACGGTGGCCGAATTGGCCATGGGATTCGGCGGGCCCACAATTTCCCCAGAAAAATAAACACCTCGTGGGCAAATGATGACAACTCAAATATATTAGTAAGTCCAGCAGGATCAATGCTGACTTCTTCAATCC
>JAOZVI010000242.1 GCA_029938265.1 Flavobacteriaceae bacterium
GGATATTTAAAACCTCAAAACAAAAATATTAGTAAAACTGAACTGTTTATATCAAAAATAATTGTCAAACAAGCCGATTATATTTGTCCGGTTAGTGAAAATTTAAAACAAAATATGCAAATGTTGGGTCTGGAAGGAAATTACAAAGTCATTCCAAATGTAGTTGATACTAAAATATTTATACCAAAGAAAAAGAATGAAAAAGTATTTACACTTATTCATTTATCCAGTTTAGTCGATAATCACAAAAATATTACGGGAATATTAAATGCAATTAGCAAGTTACAAAATCATATACCCAACTTTTTATTTTATCTAATTGGAGATAATCCTTTTCAATATCAGAATTTGATCGAATCATTAAAAATTAATCAAAAAAATATCAAATTGATCGATCAAATAAAACATCTTGATGTTGCAAAATATTTGCAAAAATCAGATGTTTTGATCTTATTTAGTAACTATGAAAATTTACCCTGCGTGATCTTAGAAGCCTTTGCATGCGGTGTAAAGGTTATTTCAACTGATGTGGGTGGAATTAGTGAATTTTTTCCAAATAATTTCGGTAAATTAATCGGTATTAAAAATGAAAAACAATTGCTGGATGAGATTTTAAACTTGTACGATATTAATAATCACCAAAAAAATGAAATGCATCTATATGCTATTGATCACTTTAGTAAAGAAAAAATAAATGATGATTTTTCTAAACTTTATAAAAGTATCTTAAAAAGAAAACTATGATATTAAATTTTAAAAAATTTATATCTGGATTTTTAAACCGAGATGGGTTTCATATTCTGTATGCTACAATTTTAGCCAGAATTTTATCATTTTTTGCTTCGTGGATAGCATTACAATTGATTCCAAATTATGAATTAGGTTTGGTAATCTATTCGATCAATATTATTTCTTTAATCATTCCAATTAGTGGTTTTGGTGCCTCTCAGGGTTTATTGCGTTACGGTGCTTTGCTTGAAACTGACGAAGAAAAAAACAATTTGTTTACCTATGTACTTAAAAAAGGAAGTGTTTTTTCAGTTGTATTAATTGTAATTGTTATTTTATTTAGTTCGCTATTAACAAACAATTTATCAGAAACAAGAGCTTATTTAATTGCCATATCATTTTCAATTATTACTTTATTTTTATTGGAGAGTATCAAAGTTCAATTTAGAATATTGCATAAGAACAAACTCTTTGCTAAAACCGAGATAAGTTTCAATGTTCTTCTTGTAGTAATGGTATTTTTAGGAAGTTATTATTTTAAAGAAAATGGGTATGTTGCAGCTTTAATAATAGCACCCCTTTTAACTTTTTTGATCTACCTTCCTAAAATTAAATTCAGAGTTTTAAATTCAAGTACTTTTCAAAACCCTGATCTTGATTTCTGGAAATACAGTTTTTTTACATCGCTCTCTAATGTGGCATCACAGCTACTCATTGTATTGGATATTGTATTGATAGGTAATATTTTAAAAGATCCAGAAATAATTACAATTTACAAATATGTTTCTCTTATCCCAATTAGTATTCTGTTTTTACCAAGAGTATTATTAACAACTGATTTTGTTACACTTACTAAAAATCATAGAGATAAAACTTTTATAAAAAATTATATAAAAAATTATTTATTCTTATTCCTATCTTTAAGTGTTTTTATTATTTTGTTTTCCTTTTTATTTTCTGAATTTTTTTTAGGGTTATTTGGAGAGGAGTTCAAACAATACACTTTAACTTTTAGAGTTTTAATTATAGGAATTACAGCAATATTAATTTTAAGAGGTCTATACGGGAATTTATTATCGGCAATTGGAAAAGCATATATAAATTACTGGATCTCAATTATTGCAATAGTCATCAATCTAATATCAAATTATATCTTAATCCCTAAATATGGAATTTTAGGAGCTGCCATAACTTCAGCAATCATTATGTGGGTAACTTCTATTTTATCTATAGTTTTTTATAATTATCACAAAAATAAATAATTTCATATCAAATCTTTATTGATAAAAACTAAATTTTCTCCTTCTTGATATTGACTAAAATTATATTTTGATATCGCTTCCAAAACAACTTTTGAACAATTCTCAACTATTTCATCATGTAACTCTATTATAATAACTCTTACTTTTGGAATCCATTTTTGATAATTATCCTTAAAAACATACTTTTCACTTCCTTCAATGTCTAGTTTTAATACATCAATAATTTGATTCTTTGAATTTATTTCGTCAATTGAAATTGCTTTAAAAGATTCTTTTGTTTGTGTAGAAGTTTCTTCAACAATAAATCCTCTTAATCCATAACCCTTATCCTTAATTTCTAAAAAAGCATTATTACTCCAAATCGCACTTTTCAATGGCTTAACATTTTTATAATTCTTAATATTCTTTATTAAAAGATTATAATTGTTGGTCTCAGGCTCTACAGCTACAATTTTACAATTAGGATATTTATTTGCAAAAAATATTGTTGACAACCCAATATTAGCACCTCCATCAATAATAAAACTCGGTGTAAAAAGTAGATTCAGATCATAACAATTCAATCCAAATATTTCAATTATAGTATATTCATCTATTGTTTTTGATCTGAAATAAATTGGATACTTTAAATTTGGCAGAGACAATTTTCCACTTTTATTAAACTTTAAAG
>JAOZVI010000096.1 GCA_029938265.1 Flavobacteriaceae bacterium
CCTGTGCTGAACCTGCCTGCCGGCAGGCAGGCTTGTTTCAGTATCTAGCGGGATCAAGGTTAATATCTCGACCCTTGGGTCGATTTCTATAATTGGGTTCAGGGCTTGCCCTGAGGTTTAATACCATTTATTGAATTGATTGTAAATAATCTGCTTCATTTTTAATAAAAACATCTACTATTTCAAGGTATCGTTCTTTTTCAAATAAGTTTATAATACCTTTTGAAATACAATAATGAATATAATCGCTGATATTATCTTGAGGAATATGTAAAGTTTGTAAAAAGAAATCATCTTTAAAATGTTTTCTAATCTCCTCAACTCTTATTTTATTGTAGGCATCAGTTTCATCCTGATCCATTAATGATTTAAGTTTTCGATGTTTTTTTCGGTTACCAGAAATGATATTGTACAGGTCTTCAATACCGCCTTTTTGTCCTAAGAGCATTGCCAGAATAACTATTGGCGTACTTTCCTGACTGTAATAATTTAATTTTCTTTCAATTTGATTGAGCGGTTTTTTATCTGCATTTGGCAATCCCAGCGGATTGGTTAATTGTTTGTTTTTAAAAATAACCACTTCATCAAGTTTATTCGTATTAAATTCTAATTTTATGTTTAGTTTTCTGTTGGTGATATGATTTTTGTTGATGATAATTTCTTTGATCATGTATTGAATGTCAGAAAACATTAATGTATCATTTTCTTTAACAGATATTTTAAATTCACCATTTTTATTACTTAAGCTACCTCTGTTAGAAGAAATATTTATAATATGTACATTTTCAATGGGTAATGAATCGCCTAAAACCATTCCTTTAACAAGGATACGATTGTCTTGAGCATAAATATTTGCAATCAGTAGGAAAGCAATTAATAGATTCAATTGATTCATCATTTCAAAGGAACAAATCAATTATCATAAAAAAGATTAACAAGATGATAAACTTTTGTTAAAGAAATTGTTTTACTAAATTTGAAGAAAATAGAGAATTTTATGAAAAAAATGATTATTGCCAGTACATCAACTGTTCACAGTAGTGGTTATTTAGAGTATATTTTACCATCTTTAAAGGTATTTTTTACCGGAATAGACGAATTGTTATTTGTCCCCTATGCACGCCCTAGTGGATTGACCTATGATGAATATACCAATGTTGCCAAAAAGGGTTTTGCCAAGATCAATATAGATGTTACAGGTATCCATAAATTTAATGACCCAGTAGTTGCAGTAAAAAATGCAAAGGCGATATTTGTAGGTGGTGGAAATACCTTTTTATTGGTTAAAACACTGTATGATAATAATTTGATGCCTGTTATTAAAGAAGTTGTAAAAAATGGAACGCCTTATTTTGGTACAAGTGCAGGAAGTAATATTACCGGAATAACGATGCAAACTACAAATGATATGCCAATTGTTTTTCCGCCGAGTTTTAATACTTTAGATCTGATTCCTTTTAATATCAATCCCCATTATATTGATCCTGATCCAGAATCTACTCACAAGGGAGAGACCCGAGAAACACGAATTCTCGAATATCTTGTATGTAATAGTATTCCAGTTTTGGGATTGAGAGAAGGTAGCTGGTTAGAAGTTTTAGATGATTCTATAACGTTGAAAGGAAAATTACCGGCACGATTGTTCCGTCAAGGTGAAGAACCGTTAGAACTATCACCTGAATCTAAATTAGAAACATGGATTAAAACTGATAAACAATAGCATTAATATTCATTCCGGCACCTACAGAAGCAAATAAAATTGCATCACCATCATTGATCTCATGATCTTCAAGTTTGTGCTTTAATATTAAATCTAATAAAGTTGGGACAGTTGCAACAGAACTATTTCCTAATTTTTGAATGCTCATAGGCATAATACCTTCTGGTATTTTAGCTTTACATAATCTGTAAAAGCGTTTTATGATGGCTTCATCCATTTTTTCATTAGCCTGATGGATTATAATTTTTTTAATTTTTGAAATAGGTATTTCACTTTTGTCTAATGCAGTTTTCATTGCATTGGGTACATTATTTAGAGCAAATTCATATATTTTTTTCCCATACATTTTAATATATCGTGTATTTATCTTAGGAATAACTTTATACGATTTACCGTAATAGAGGTAATTTGCTTCATCATAAGTAAATGATTGTGCGGCATGACTTAAAATTCCTTTACTTAAATTGTTTCCTTTTTCAAGGATACAAGCCCCGGCACCATCGGCATAGATCATAGAATCTCTGTCGTGTGGATCAACAACTCTTGAAAGTGTTTCAGCTCCAATTATCAAGCATTTTTTTGCAATTCCTGCCTGGATAAAACTATCGGCCTGAATTAATCCCTGTAGCCATCCCGGGCAACCAAAAATTACATCATAAGCAACGCAATTTGGATTATTAATTTTCAATAAATGTTTTACTCTGGAAGCTAAACTTGGGAGCATATCCGATTGATTATCATTAAACCTAATATCACCAAAATTATGTGCATAAATAATCTGGTCAATTTCTTCGGGGTTTATTTTGGCTTCTTCAATGGCAATTTTAGCTGCAATAGTACCCGCTTCACTATTTTGAAGATCAGGTTCTAAATATCTTCGTTCTTCAACAAATTTTTCAATAATTTCTTTATTTGAACTGACAAATGGTTCATTTTGTTCACCGTAGAAATGTTCATCTAAGAAGTCGGAATTTTTTTTGATAATTTTTGGTATGTAACTACCTGTACCGGTTATAATTGAATTCATATTTGCGCTTTATGAAAAATAATATTGTAATGTTCGTTATTTAAAAGATAATTATTTGTAAGCTAAGATATTTGCAAAATCCTTAAAAAAATAAGATTTTCATTATTATTTTATAAATAAAAAATACAAAAAACAAATATAGATATTTTTAAATTGAAGTTTAAGAATTTATGGTTTTTATTCTCATCACAGCCGCAATTGAAAGCGCTCGATTTTTTATAATATTTGTATTTTCACCTTCAAAATGTTCATCAATAGATTGATTAAAAAGTTGAAGCCAAATTTCAAAATGCTTCTCTGAAAAGGGTTTTTCTTGATGTAATTCTATATGGGGTCGCATTGCATTTTTCCGATAAGTCCCTGAATGAAATATCACATTATCCCAAAAATCAACCAATATTTGTAGATGTTTTTCGAGTGTTTTATCTTCTTTAAACTTTTCAAAAAAGTGAACCATTTCATTATTGGTAAGTAATTTTTTGTAAAACTCACTAACAATTAAATAAAGATCTTGGCGATTAGAAATATCATTTTTCATTAGATCATAAAAAACTATTATCAAAAGTAAAAGGCAATAGTTCTTTTAAAGAATTTGCTTTAATAATTTTTCCGGTTTCTCCTGAAAAAAATATTTCAATATTTTTTGACTGTTTGAATTCGTATTCAGCAATTGTTTGGCGGCAGGCACCACAGGGTGAAACAAGTTTATCAATGTTTGGTGTAGATGAATTTGCTACAATAAATATTTTTAAGATCTTAGCATCAGGATATTGAGAGGCAGCACTCCAAATAGCAACTCTTTCAGCGCACATTCCGGATGGATATGCAGCATTCTCTTGATTATTTCCTTGAATAATTGTACCATTATTTAAAAGTAAAGATGCTCCAACACTAAATTGTGAGTAGGGAGCATAAGCCTTACTTCTTGCCTCAATTGCTTTTATAAATAACTCATTGTCTTGTTTGGAAAGTTCAGAGTTATTATTGTAAACTGTAAATTTTGAAGTTATTTTTAATTCGTTCATTATTGTTTAAAAATATTCGTACAACTCGCCTAAGTTAAATGAAAGTGAAAAACGCAAAGTACTTTCCAAAGGGTTAGTAACATCGGATGAATTTATTAAATAAGAAACATCTAAAGTACTGCTTCTAAATTTAAAACCGGCGCCCAAGGTAAAATATTGTCTTGCTCCTTTCATTTCGTTTTCATGAAAATATCCTGCTCTAACAGCAAAGGTTTTGTTATAAACATATTCAGCTCCAAGTGCCCAGGCAACTTCATTTAATTCTTCACTAAAACCATCAGGAGCATCATAAAAAGATTGGATCATTCCTTTTGCAAATCCAACATTATCATCTTTTCCTGCTATAATTTCACCCGTTTGATTATCAATAATTGGTGGTGTAGGCACGAGTAATTTATTAAATTCAACATTTGCTGTAATGACATTAACATCATCAAGAATAAAATCAAAACCACCGCCTAATTTTAAATTTGTAGGAATAAAACTTTCATCTCCTCCTTCAATTAATTCAACTTTTGGCCCAACGTTAGAGATATTAAATCCTCCGTGCCATTTTCCGTTAAATTCTCCGTAATTCATTTCTTCACTTTGGTAATAACCATTTAGATCAACCGCAAAAGTATTAACGGTCTGTATATCTGAATTATCAATGTGTAATGTATAATCAGATCTTATATAACGCAAAACGACACCCATTGAAAAGGACTCACTTAATTTTAATGCATATGCGCCATCAATAGCAAATTCGTTTGGATTTTCAGAGCCAATGATCTGACCAGTATCATCGGTGAGATCAATTGTACCAAGTGAAAAATAAGTAATACTTGTTGCCCAGGCGCTTCTTTCATTAATTCTGTTGGAAAAAGAAACATTACCCACAAAAACATCATTGGTTAGATTTCTCATCCAGGGTGTGTAATTAATACCAATATTATATTGTGCCGGTGAGAATGCATATTTTGCGGCATTGTAATGTAATGAATTTGCGTCTGGTGAAGTTGCACCACCGATATCACCCATACCTCCGGCACGTGCATCAGGTGCAATTAATAAAAACGGTGCAGCTGTTGTAATTGGATTTGGTTCATCTTGAGCAAAGATATTTTGATTTACAAAAGATAAAAGTAGAATTAAAAAGCTTATTTTTTTCATTTGATTTTCTGCTTTACAGGGTTCAATTTATGTTCATTATTGCAGAATTACTAATTTTTCAATTTTTTCTGCTGAAATATTTGAAAATGACGATCTAACTTTTAGTTTGTAAATATAAACCCCTTTGCCAATTTTATTTCCAAAATCATCTAAACCGTTCCACGAAATATCTCTTGATAAAGTTCCGTTGGTTTGTATCGATTGATTTATGGTTTTTATTAATTTTCCACTAATGGTAAATATTTGAATTTGTGTTTCTAAAATTTCATTAGGTTTGTTATGATTAAACCAAAATTCGGTATAATTAACAAACGGATTAGGATAATTTAGAACCTTACTTAATACTAAATCGTTGTTATCAACTACAACAAAATTCAACGTAGATTCAGACAAATTATTGTACGTGTCCCAACATTTAAATTTAATATTATGTAAACCGGGTTCTAAATTGCGTAATTGGTACTTAACTTTGCCTTTGGTAAAGTCATCTAATTCAGTTTGATAATAGTCGTTTAAGATAATTGGATTTGCTTCATCGTTATCAATAACAGCAATAATATCATGATCTACAGCGGTAATTGATGTGTTAATTCCTGATACATCATCTAATGATGCCATTAATAAAGGCGAACTGTTTGTATTACTGCCGTCAACAAAAGATTCATCATTTAAAAATAGTTGTATATCCGGCCCAATATTATCTTCAGGAGCATTTGAATCAATTCCACCTATTATAATATCAAAATCAAATCCTGATCTATCAGTTTGTTTGTCATCGGCATAAAAACTCAATTTTGATTTACCATAAGCAATACGAATATCTTTAGGTACGATAAATTCAAATGAAAAATGACCATTATTTATGCTGGCTCTGCCTCTAAAGATCTTACTTTCAATTGAAGTAAACGCCATTGTTTTACCAAAATTATCATTGTCTAATGTAGTTTTTTTCAGGGCTTTGTCATATACGGTTGTAGATATTTCTCCGTTAAAATCATTTAATTGATTATTAGATTCGTCAGTAATGATTCCTTCAAAAGTAATATGTTTTAATGCTTTTAATGTGTCTTGGGATTGGGTTATATCAACACCATTCATTTTAGTGATCTTGATATTGGGTTTTGCCTGTGCCAAATTCATTGCAGGATCACCAAAATTATATACAAAGAATCTCTGTATAGAACTAAACTCATTTTTTGTGTGCATTAAAGCTTCGGAAATAGTATAATTTTCATTATTAAATTCAAATAAGATCTGACTGAGTTTTTTGTTAAAAATCTGTCCAAGACTAATAAAAATTTCCCGGGTTGTTGTGATCATATCAGCAGCACCACCTTGTGAGTTCAAGAAAACATATTCACCTGCCGAAGGACGTAAAGGATTATCAAAACGAGAGAATTCACAGGTTATCGTTATAAACAAAGGGAGCGTTTTAAAGTTTTTCCAGTCTTGTATTTGAGGTACTTCTAAAATTCTTTCATTAGCCCAGCCATCAACTCCGCCATGCCCAAAATAATTAACGACTAAAGTGCCTGACTCGATAGCATTGTCAATAGCGATATTAACTTGTGGGTAACGTTCACCACCAGCAGAAGTTTCTTGCTGGTATGCATCACAATATATTTTTTTGATATTAAATCCCGGTTTATTGGTTTTGATATCTTCGGCAATGATATCGACAGTTTGTTGTAAAATAAATTCTCCGGGTTTATCAGGGTCATCAGCAATAACGGTTATTTGATTACGCCAATCTCCATAAGAAGAGATGTTATAATAAGATAAAGTCTTATCAATTGTATTTTTTGCTTCTAAAACTGAAGTTACAGGAAATCTTCCGGTTGCAACATCTTGTTGGTCAGAAAAGACCAAATTCCCCTCATCATCATCCATCATTCCAAAGTAATCATCGGTTACATAACCTCTGGCTAAGTTAAAACTTTCAAATGATTGAAATGCAGGAACAATATTGTTGTTATCAGTGATCCTGTCTTTAAAATCAAAAGAAGCATCACCAAATAAGCATACATATTTTATTCTTTTTTCAGGAGTACTTGCATTGAGGTATAAAAATCGAATAAAGTCGCGTATGGCAGTTATATCAGGTGAACCCGAACCAAATTCAGTATAAATTTCATTAAGCCCAACAACTTGCGTATTAAAATTATGCTTGTCTTTATAATAATTTGCTAATCTATTGGCTTCAGAAAATAAATATTCTTGTGTAATAATGAGATAATCAACATCCTGAAGTTTGTGCAAATTTTGATTTTTTACTTTACTTTCATTCAATACCTCAGGATTATAGAAATCGCCTTCATTTAGTACGATAAATTCTTTAGGTTTTTCACTTCCATATGATTTAAAAGTAAAATCATTTTGGGTTGATTCATTGTTGATTTGTTTGGGGTTGGTATATTCACTTACATCCCAAACCTGAAAAATATTACTTCCATTTTTGATTTGATACTTGTAAATACTTGACAAATTGGTAGTTGAAAGATTTCTAAATGAGAATTGTTTATCCTGCGAAAATAAATCTTTGGTTCCCATTATTTCAATATAATCTAAAAATGCTTTAGCAGAAGGATTTCCATTATTGTTGTAAATTAAAGTGATCTCAATATTTTCTTGATTGGTTTGAGTGCTTTGAATTTTTTCACTCGGGATGGCTAAATTTAATGAGCTTGATGGTATCCCCTGAAAGGTTAATTGCATTAAATTTTTACCGTTTAAATTTACATCCATAAAAGAAGATGTTGAAGAAATTGCCACACCTCTAATTCTTACAAATAGATCATGTTCATTGTTAATATTAGTAAATTCAAAATGAAATGATTGTGTTTCTTCAAAACTAAAATCTTCACCTAACCATTGTTGTCCGTTAGCAAATAAATTTTTATCCTCTTTTTCATGAAATAAAAAATCATGATAACTGATAATATTAGTGTTGACAGGTAACTCAATTGATTTAGTATTTGATATTCGTTTTCCTAAACCCTGATCTGTTGTAATAAAATAAAAGGCTTTATCACTATAAATATTGGTTTGATGTTTTGTTAATCCGATATTGATCGTATCGTAATTCCAAGAATGTGGACCTTTAGCATAAAATAATATATAGTCGTTATTATCAAAACTTTCATCTTCTTCACCTTCAATAAAGATGGAATTTTCTTGTAGATCATCGTATCTGAATTCACTGTTCAATTGCTGTAACATTTCTCCTCCATTACCGTAAATTCGAATATTTTTTGGATTGAGATTATTAGTATTTATTCCTAATTTTTCTATAAATTGTTTATCAATCTTAAATATACCGGTTGTATCTACAGCAAATTTAAACCAGGTGCCGGAGGATAAAATAGAATTCTCAGTATAAACAGGCGGTGGGGCACTATTTTTGTTAAGGTTATTTTGTTGGTTTGTAAGTTGGTATTCTAAAGTGAAAGAAACAACTTTTTTAATCTGGCTGCCATCATATATTAATGGAGTAATTTTTAAAATTGCTTTAGCTTTATCCCTGCTAATACCAATGTTAAAATTGCTTTTTAATTGAGTTGGAATTTTATTTTTTTGTATATTAATAGCTGAATTGGATGGAATGTTTTGGTATTTAACATTTATTATATTGTAATTATGTAATATTGCATTTTTTTGAACGTTAAATGAAGTACTGAAAACCGGGAGATTATCACTATCAACGAAGTTATTTTCAATTAATGGAACAGTAATTTGGTGTTTGGAATTAAATATTAAAGTACTGTGATCATTCCAGATTAGATTAAAATCTTTAGTTTCAGTTTTTTGTGAAAAACCAAAATTGAGAAATAATGAAAAGAAAATGTACGTGAATAATCTCAAAATAAATAAAATAGGTTTTAATAGTACAAATATTATATATTTTACAACATTACATATAATAAAGAAAAAAAACAATCGTTATACATGAACCGAGAGCCAAAAATAATAACAATAATTGACCTTTACTGAAATAATCAAAGGTATTTTTAGCTCAAATTATAATCAAATAAAAATTATGAGAAAGTTTAGCAATGGCAAAGTAGTACTTTTAGTTTTAGCAACTATACTTATGGCTAGTTGTAACAAGAGTAGTAAGAATGTTTCAACACTTACCGGTTGGGAGTATAACAATCCTAAATA
>JAOZVI010000243.1 GCA_029938265.1 Flavobacteriaceae bacterium
CCAATTATAGGAATCAACCCAAGGTTCGAGGTATTAAACCTTGATCACGCTAGATGCTGAAACAAGCCTGCCTGCCGGCAGGCAGGTTCAGCACAGGCAGCGGGATTAGCCTGCCACGCCGGCTGGCGGGTTCAACTAATATTTTGAGTTCGTTTTTAAACTCCTCAAAATTGAGTTTTACTAATAAAAAAATCAGGACTTCACTAATAATAGTAAAATCCTGATTGAAATGTAAATATTTAATTACTAGTTATTTACTATTCTTTCTAATGCTAGTTTATTCACATTTTCAAAAGTTTCTTCAACAGTAAGATCACTATTATCTAATTCAACTGCATCACTTGCTTTTACCAAAGGAGAATCTTTACGTGTTGTATCAATTCTATCTCTATCATTAACATTTTTTAATACTGTTTCATAAGAAACTTTATCTCCTTTATTTATCATTTCATTATATCTACGGTGGGCCCTCTCATCTGGACTTGCAGTCATAAATATCTTTAATTCTGCATCAGGAAAAACAACGGTACCAATATCTCTTCCATCCATCACAAGTCCTTTATTCTTACCCATGATTTGTTGTTGTTCAACCAACTTTTTACGAATTTCTGAAACGGCAGCGATATTACTCACAAAATTCGATACTTCTAAAGTCCTAATTTCTTTTTCAACATTTACGCCATTCAAATGTATTTCAGCAAAACCAATATCCTGATTAAAAATAAAATGTAAATCAATATTTTTTAAATCTAAAACCAATTGATCTTTCTTAAAATAATCCTTTGAAATATATCCTTTCTGCATAGCAAAAAGAGTAACAGCTCTATACATTGCTCCAGTATCAACATATACATATCCTAATTCTTTTGCCAAATGTTTAGCAACGGTGCTTTTCCCTGTTGATGAAAACCCATCAATTGCAATGGTAATTATTTTATTCATTTTAAAATCCTCTTTTAGTTAAATCAAAATATAAAGTAAACGTACTGGTGTTACTTACCGGATGGTATTTTGTAAAAGCATAATCAAACTTTAAGCGTCCCATTTTAAGTCCAAAACCTGCAGAAATTCCAGCAAAAGTTCTACTTTCTGTCAACTTTAATTCGGCTGCACGTCTAAAATTATAACCAAATCTAAGATTAAATTTTTTATCAGGAAAAAATTCACCTCCAATAACTATATGTCGGATAGTATTTTCAAAGAAATTAATATCTTCATTTGTAGTAATTCCGTCAAGGTCAGTCTGACTATTAGATGGATTTGGTTTTGCAATATTCCATTGCTGTAAATTATTAATCGTAATATGCCATTTTAATGGAACATCTTCCAGTTGATATGAAGCTCCAACTGCTATTTCAAGTGGCAATCTTTCACGTATATCATCATAAGGTGAAATTTGATAACCAACATTTCTAATTACAGCTGTAAAAGTATAAGGACGGTAATCATTATAATAATTGATACCAAAATCAAAAGCTGCACCGTAAGAAGTGTAGTTTTCAATATTTGAGCTTAATAATTTTATATTGGTGCCTAAATAAAAATTTGTCCATGGTATTTGATAACCATATCCCAAAGAAAAAGCTAGATCTCCGGCTTTAAAATTATTTGTTTCATTGCCTTCCTCATCAGCTCCAATAAATTCACCATAATTAATATATTGAATTCCTGCATGTATTGTACCAAAATGTCTGTTGATCATATGTGCAAAAGTTACAGATCCAATATTGATATCACTCAAATAATTGATATAATTTACAGCTACATGATTATCAATAAAACGGTTTATAGATGCAGGGTTCCACAATGGTTGATTTACATCATCATTTAAAGTATAGATTTCACCACCAATTGCAGCCTGACGAGCAGAAGAAGGTATATTTAAAAAATTGTAAATACGTTCACCTCCCACCTGTGAGTGAGCAAAATATGTAATAAATAATAATATATATGTGGCTATATTACGCATACAGTACACAAAGAAAAAGGAAATTTGTTTTATAACCTAATGCTGTTATTACTTTAGCAGATTTAAATAATCCCAATGCAACGCAACTCGGGACTCTTCCGATTTTTTCCATAAAAAAACCTTCAACAAATAAATGTTGAAGGTTTAAAAGAAAGGCAACGACCTACTCTCCCACCTGGTGGTAGTACCATCGGCGCTGATAGGTTTAACTTCTCTGTTCGGTATGGGAAGAGGTGAGACCTATCGCTATAATCACCTTAAGATTTTCAGTCTGCAGTTTGTAGTTACAGTTTACAGCTTTTAACTGCTCACTATGACCATCATACTGCCAACTTTATAAGGTTGACATACTAAAATAATAATAAAAATAATCTGTAAAAAAGAGTTTGCTCCTCCCCCTTGCAGGGGAGGATATACATAAGCCTATGGGTTATTAGTACTACTCGGCTATGACATTACTGCCTTTACACCTGTAGCCTATCAACGTGGTAGTCTCCCACGACCCTTTAAAGAAATCTCATCTTGTGGTGGGTTTCGCGCTTATATGCTTTCAGCGCTTATCCCTTCCGAACGTAGCTACCCAGCAGTGCCCCTGGCGAGACAACTGGTACACTAGAGGTTCGTCCAACTCGGTCCTCTCGTACTAGAGTCAGATCCACTCAAATTTCTAACGCCCA
>JAOZVI010000244.1 GCA_029938265.1 Flavobacteriaceae bacterium
TGCTCTAACAAGATCACTAATCATTTTTTGCTCAGCAAGTCTTGCTTCTCCTTCAGGATTTAACTGGAATATTCCTTTGGACTCAGTCTCTTTTTCAATTTGAGTCTTTTTCTGTGTCAAATGTGACATATCTGAAAACTGACCACTTTCCATGAGCGTCTTCCACTTTACTTTTATCACTTTATCTTTGATGGCAGATATTTGTAAATCGAAAACAGTATCCTCAGTAAATACACTACTTGAACTAAAATCGTTTAAATAGGTAAATGATAGTTTATTATAAGGCAGTTCCTCTTGTTCTAGTTTGACCCTATACATACAGGATAATAAATCAAGTTCATATTTTTCTGAAGTTTTTTTCCCTGAAGTTTCTTCAACAAATGGTACATTTATAATTTCACCTACTATTGGATCAATACCCACCACTTGCTTTGTCTCTTTTGTCGTTATTGTTTTCAAGTTTGACTTTCGACCTCCAGTTCTCATCATTGGTTCTACGGTCTCCGTTTTTTCTACTTCTGTTATAATAGTAAAATAGCTCATGGTATCTTCAGCAAAAAATGCAAAATTATTAGCATTAGCTACAGCTTGAGAAGAATTATTCTCTGCAAGGTCTATACATTTTTTGACCTCATACTCGTAATCCGTTGTTTCTCCAATAATTTTAAAATGAGTCATTTCATGTATTATAGTTCCTGCCTTAGTTCCAAAACCAGTGTCAGGAAAATACCAAAACCATTTACAAAAATTAATATAATAATAGGTACTAGAATATGAATATGCATCAGCCTCATCACTTTTTTCTCCCGCACATGCACAGTCAAATGTTATTTTTTTTGTATCCAATGCATTATATAAAAGCCTATAAACAGAAGCTATCAATTTAGAATTATTTGCTTTACCAAACCATTTTTTATATGTTACAACATTTGCGTTATATTTATTTGCCCTTTCTTCAGCATATTTTGCAAGAATTAGTGCCTTTTTTTTTGCTATCTGTAAAATTTTATTTTGCTTTGTAGTACAATTTCTATTCTTTATAGGTTTTAATTCTTCAGGAATAGCTTTACGATCTTCCTTATCGTATATTAGTGCATTTGCTTTTGTACCTGGAGCACAACGACTCTTATACCCCTTATATTTGAACTCACCAGTATATTTAGTTACATCATATATATCTCTTGTATTCCTATTATAAAGAAGATAGATACTTATATTATTCTCACATACTTCTCCTGGTTTTAATGGAATATCATTATTATTCGCTTGCAAAAAAGAAAATAGTAATAAGCATGACAATAATATTTTTTTCATTAGGCTACTTCATCCCACCAAACATCTTCAACATATCACCAAGCTGTTCAACCTCAGTTTTTTTAGGTGTAAACTCTCCATTATTAGCAGCACACTCTTTAAGTTGTCCCATACCTACACCCTTGTCTATGCAGACTATGTAAAGCTTGGCATTTTTAATATCTTTCTCTTCTCTTGCAAGCTCTTTTACACGTATCTCTTCACTCCACTCTGTATGGGCAATGGTCTTAGCCATTTTTCCTTTTATACCTACAACACTCTCCATCTTCTCTTGTGCTACCTTTGCACCATCATTAGCGATGACATCACAAAGTTTTGCATCTTCTAAAGTCTGAGATGCACCATAACACTCTTTTGTTTTTTCCATATATGGCAATGCCACGATAAGACTCTCTTTTATACCTTGCATAGGCTTGCTCTCTATGCTTTTTTGTACACCACCTGCTCCACCAAGTAAAGCACCAAGTTCACCCAAAGATTTTTTTACTTCATCAACATCTTTCTGATCCAAACCGTCAATTTGTACGGTTTTTCCGCCAATAGCGACAGTTTGAGTCGCAGCTTTTTGCGTTTCAAGCTCTTTTTCCTCCGCTTTTGCAGGTACAACTACTACTTCTTCCGAGTCTGCTTTAATAAGCTCTTCTTTAGTAGGTTCTCTTTTAATATCTGTCATATCTATAAGAAGTTTTGAACTACTTCCACCCACAGTAAACTTCACTTCTTTTGTATCATCTCCTACTTTGGCTTCTACACTGTAGTCGCCATTGTCTAATGTTATTTTTAAAGTATCAGAACACTTGATTGTCTTCTCATTAACTAGTTGTCCACTACTAGCATAGACTTCATAACTTATGTTATCACCTCTATTAATACATTTGGCATCAATCAAAAACTGACCAAAGGTTACATGGACTTTAGTTGTCTCACCTGCTCTTATCTCAAGTGGTGTTTCTTTTTTGAAATTATTATAACTCGATTCAATAATATATTTTCCTACCGGTAGTTGACGTGTTCCTGCACTTTTTTTCTGAGAGTTAGCTCTAGCAACAAGATCTCCAGCTTTACCATCTTCATTTTCAACAATATTATGATACGCAGCAATCCACCTTCCACCCTCTTTCTCAGAAGCAGAGATCTCTACATTCCCAGTTTGTCCCATAACAATATGTATTTTATTTGTTTCACCAGCTTTCACTTCAAACACTACTTCTTTTTTCATGTTATTGTATTCAACGTTCATCATGTACTTACCGACAGGGAGTTTATGTTTGCTTAAATCTTTAGAATCACGATTATTCACCTGACCTACATTTCC
>JAOZVI010000097.1 GCA_029938265.1 Flavobacteriaceae bacterium
TTGTTCAATTGTTGTAATAAGATCCAAAGCAACATCAATCCACCAAATAATATGGCAAACTGAAAATATTTTTTATGGGTTATGCTTTTATCCGGCACACCAACCATATCAAAATCAGAAATAATATTAACTACATTATTTTTTCTAACCAAATCTTCATTTGTCCATGAAATATTATTTAATAAATCATTAGATATTTCAAATAATTTAATATCATTTTCATCTTTTTGAGAATCACTTTTTGAGATCTCAATTGTTGAAGAACTCGTAAGTTTTTCAGCTTCTTTTAAAGAGACGTCTTTATAGGTTTTTCGCAAACTGTCAATTTGCACTAAATTTTTATTTAAAACACGTAGCTTTTGATTGAGTTCATTTAGTTTAATATCTCTTTTATTTTTGTAATAATCATTTTCAACCAAATTTATTATTCCCGGAGTTAGTTTGATAAATATGGTATTTAACTCAGAACTGACTTTAATTTGATGATAGCGCAAATCATACTCATCTACTCTCTTTTTAAAATCTTCAAATTTGAAATTTCTTGTATAAATTGTGTCTGTTTTTTTGAGGTATTCATCATAAGCATTAAATAGGTTTCGTTCCGGTTGATAGGCAGATACTTTAAATCCAGATATTTTTATAGCATCTGTTGTCTTGATATTTAAAAGATTAGCCAATGAAGCAGAATCTTTTTTCTTTACCAGATCATTTAAATAATCAATTTGTTTATACAACGGCATTCCGCTACCGTAATTTGTTTCCATAACCATATTTGAAACATATGATTTTGGTTCAATTTTATGCAAAATAAAACCTATTATAAATCCAATCAAAATAGCCAAACCCAATTTAAGTGCATGGTTTTTTAAAAAGATTAAAAGCAAAATAAAATAATGAAAAATTGAAGCAAAAAAATGAAGAATTGCATTAAAAAGAGTATTAATTCCTTTACCGATTACTTTAAATAGATTTCCTAAATCTACTTCTTCTTCTTGAGGAGGTAATTTTTTATTAGTCATTATGAATTAAAATTAGTTTAACAAATATAAACAATCAAAAGCTTTATAATATTTGCTCTAAAATTTTTTGTGTAATTAAATAGGTTGGTTTAACTCCTGTTGTTCCCAAACCTCCTGATGCCAAAGTGCTTCCGGTTTCTAACGGATTATCAGATGCGTAATAAGCATATCTTACCTTTACTTTTTTACTGATATTCCCTCTTATTTTTGAAGCCGATTGTATTGCCTTTTGATAATGAGCTCCTTCCATTTCTAATCCAATAACTTTCCATGTTGATTCATGGAAAAAATCTAATAGATCCTTATTTTGGAGTGAAGTTCCTAAAACAGTAACCATCGTTCCTTTGTATGCATTTAAACCCAAACCTCTTAAATCATCCTTTTTTAGATTATTTTTAAATGGATAATTATCTGCAGTCCCCTCAAAAACATGTGCAGTTGGAATCATAATATCCCCTTTACCTCCTTTCAGGATTCCAGCTTTTCCCATAATAGATATTGATTCAATATCAAAATATAATCTTTCTTCATCATCCGTAATAAATGGTTTTAAAAGTTCATCCATGGTTTCATAAGCCTGTTCACCAAAAGCATAATCCATAACAATTAATACAGGTCTTTCTGAATCTTCGTTGGTAATATGATATATTGATTTAGAAAAATCAATTTTTTGAGTATCAATTATTTGGACATTAATATTTGTGCCCGAAGAATCTTTTAAATATGTTAAACCAATTTTTGAAGCTTTTTGTTTAACTTTTTTGCGCAATGCTTCGTTATTATCTTTACTCAATAATTCAAATAAAGCAATATCCTTATGGTTTTTATTCTCAACCGGTAAGGCAATCGGTGCATATAGTGAATTCATCACACTATGCATATTGGCACTTATAATATGAATTGGTCTTTTTGATAATCCTTTTTCAATAAGTGTTTTTTTAATGTTTGTTGCCCAAATATCACCGTAAATATGGTGCCCAATTCTCTCTCTTAAAACCGGACTAAATGTAATGGTATGTTTTTGATCTTTTAAAATTTCATTTAAAGCCAGTTTCCCCATCCAATAAATAATTTCAAAAAAACGATTTGGATTTTGATTGGTTGAGAAATTTTTATATGCTTCCTGAATTTCCTGAAATGTTCTCCCTAAAATACTAGATATATATGAGAATAGAACTTCTTTGTCATTATAAGTAAGTTTTTTATTTTGAAGAACTATATTTTCTAAAAAAGTCCATTCTCTGGTCAATTCTTCATCTTCAGTGACCAAAACTTTTTTAGCAATCTTTTCGGATTCAATATATAAAAATGTTAAATGTGTTAATACATCATAAATATCAGATCTCCCTCTGGTTATTTCAATATTCATTTGATTTTTATCAATTCTATAACAATTTCGCCTTCTCTTTGCAGGAATAATAGCTTTAAAATGCGAATTAGAAAACCCTTCTTCGGCCGTTAAACTGATAAATCTACATTCTGCAATTCCTTCCGGCAACCTGTCAATTACATATAAAAGCCCTTCTATCTCAGCTTTTTCATCCGCAATTGAGCCATAAATTTCAGGGCGTAGAGTTAATAAAGCTTCTCTTAAAGTTTTTCCTGAAACCCCCATTGGTTTATAAAATCCACGATTAAATAAATGTCGCATGGTAATGTAAAGGCGCTCAATAGCATTAGAGGATTCTTGAGCTTTAGTTCGTATTATTTTATTCATAATAATCTATTGTAATATTTTTTTATACTGTTGTTCGTTATTTAAAACCTTTATGGCTTCTAAAATAAATTTGTTATTATAAATATGATTGATATACTCTCCTTTCTTAAAATAGTATCTGTTTAATATTTCATCACTTAAGTGTTCACTAATATCAACTTTATTCAAATTTAATTCCTGAATTTTATCTTGTTCTAATTGTTGAATTAGATCTTTGTACTCTAATTCTATATTTGATTTATAATTCTCTTTATCAGCCAACTCATATCCTGCCTCAAATAACTTTTCAGTTTTAGTTTTAAACGATGAAGGATTCTTTTTAAGATAGTTTACAAAATTTTGATATTCTGATTCATCAAACTTAAAATCTTTAGGTTTTTCAATATTTGGATGTTTATAATAATAATTTGTGGCAAAATTAAATATTACATTTGAATTATATAATGCTTTTGTTGCATTAGTTGTTTGAGGTTTTTCAAATTTAACATCGGGTTCTATACCTCCTCCATCATATACTGTTCTCCCATTTTTTGTTTTGAAAGCATTGCGTTGGGTATTGGAATATTTAGGAATATCATTTTCAATTCTGTGTGAATAATCTAATTCCTGAATATTTCTACCACTTGGTGTATAATATTTTGAAATGGTTAATTTAAGTTTGGTACCATAGGGTAAATTTCTATATCGTTGAACCAATCCTTTACCAAAAGATCTTTCTCCTAAAATTACAGCTCTATCCAGATCTTGTAACGAGCCTGCAACTATTTCAGAAGCTGAAGCGGATTGATTATCAATTAAAACTACGATTGGAATATTTAAATCTATGGGTTCATTTTTAGTTTTATAGGTTTCACTCCACTTTTTTAATTTTGCTTTGGTGGTTACAACCACTTCATTTTTTGGAATAAAAAAATTAGTGATCTCTATTGCTTCATTTAATAACCCCCCCAAGTTACCTCTTAGATCAAAGATCAATTTTTCCATCCCTTGTGATTTAAGATCTATAAAAGCATTTTTGACTGATGCGGATGCTTTGCCGTTAAATTTTATAAAAGAAATATAACCAATCTTATCATCAATCATTTGATAATGAGGTACAGGGTTAATTTCAATTTTTTCTCTCGGAACTTTAAAATTTATTGTTTTGTTTTGTCTTAATACTTGTAAATTGACACTACTTTCTTCAGTTCCTTTTAATAGAGCAGAAATTTCTTTATTATTATTTTCTTTTACGATAACATCATTAATTTTAACAATCTCGTCTCCAATTATAATTCCCGCTTTTTCGGCAGGCATATCTATATAAAGTTCAACAATAATTAATTTATTATCCAATAATCTGGTTGCTGCTCCAATACCGCTATACTCTCCATTTGAAATTATTTTTACATCCTCAACACCTTGTTCATCATAGTATTTAGTATAAGGATCTAAATCTTTTAACATGTTATCAATGGCATTTTCGGTAAGACTTGCCGGATTTGTTTCATCAATGTAATACAAATTAAGCTCTTTAAACAAAGATGTATAGATCTCAATTTGTTTGGCAACTTCAAAATAATCCGTTTTAAACGCAAATAGAACCAAGATCACACTCAGTAATAAAGTTATAATCCCCGTTTTTTTAAGCTTCTTCATTTGGCACTATTTTATTATTAAAATCTTTTTTAAGAAATAGCTGCAAAACTTGTTGCATTTTTTTCTCTAGAAGGGTATAATTCTCTTCCTTTTTACCCACATATATAAACATAAATATATGTTTTTTAGTATGTTCTGATTCGTAAATTAAATGTTTATTCTTCCTGTAAACCTCTCTTAGTAATCTTTTAATTCTATTTCTATCAACAGCTTTTTTAAAATTTCGTTTAGGAACCGATACTCCGGCTTGAATTTTATAAGGCGAATCGTGTTCAAATTGTAAATAAATTAGTTTAACAGGATATGCGCTTATTGTCTTACCTGCCACAAACAATTCATCTATAAATTTCTTTTTTTTTAACTTTTCTTCCCTTTTAAATGTGTTTCGCATTATTGCAAAAATATCAAATTAATATTATCTGCTTAAAACCTTTGTTTACATCAAGGCAATAATTGTAAATTTGTTTACTAATTTCTAATAAAAACATTATGGCTCAAGATCTGTATCAGGCACCTGATTATTATCATTTAGATGATTTACTTACCGATGAACATAAACTAATTCGCGATGCTGCTCGTGAATGGATAAAGCGCGAAGTTACGCCAATTATTGAAGATGTTGCTCAAAAAGCTGAATTTCCAAAACAAATTATTGATGGTTTAGCTAAAATTGGAGCTTTTGGCTCCTTTATTCCGGAAGAATATGGAGGCTCAGGATTAGATCATATTTCATATGGAATTATTATGCAGGAAATTGAAAGAGGCGACTCAGGTGTGCGATCTACAGCATCAGTACAATCTTCACTAGTTATGTATCCTATATGGAAATTTGGATCGGAAGAACAAAAACAAAAATATTTACCAAAATTGGCAACTGGTGAATTGATGGGTTGTTTCGGTCTAACTGAACCAAATCATGGTTCTAATCCGGGAGGAATGGAAACTAAATATAAAGATATGGGCGACCATTATTTATTGAATGGTGCTAAATTATGGATTTCAAATTCACCTTTCGCCGATATTGCTGTGGTTTGGGCAAAAAATGAAAAAGGTAGAGTTCATGGTTTGATAGTTGAACGTGGTATGAAGGGTTTTTCAACGCCCGAAACGCATCATAAATGGTCATTGCGTACTTCGGCAACAGGTGAGTTAATCTTTGATAATGTAAAAATTCCGAAAGAAAATCTATTACCCGGTAAAAGTGGTTTAGGAGCTCCTTTAATGTGTTTAGATTCTGCTCGTTACGGAATTGCCTGGGGTGCTATTGGCGCTGCAATGGACTGTTATGACGCAGCTTTGCGATATGCCAAAGAAAGAACACAATTTGGTAAACCTATTGCCGCTTTCCAACTACAACAAAAAAAATTAACCGAAATGATCACTGAGATTACCAAAGCACAATTTTTAACCTGGCGTTTGGGTGTTTTACGCGATGAGGGTAGAGCAACTTCGGCTCAAATATCTATGGCAAAGCGCAATAATGTAGAAATGGCTTTAAATATTGCCCGAGAATCACGACAAATTTTAGGCGCTATGGGAATTACTGGCGATTATTCAATCATGCGTCATATGATGAACCTTGAATCTGTAATTACCTATGAAGGAACTCATGATATTCATTTACTGATTACCGGTATGGATATTACCGGAATACCGGCATTTGTGTAATTTTTTAATATACTATTTGTCCCTGCAGCGAAACCAATGACATTTGCAGTGAAACCACAGGGAATTATGTTATAAACATTAAAAATCTCTATATGGAGCGTCTAAAAACTGATTTGCTTCTGATTCAGAAAATTTCGCATTCTTATTATCCCAATGTAAAGTTTTATTAGGAAACCGTCCTGCAATAACACCTAAAAGTATTGTTTCAGTAAGCCTTGAGGCATAAGAGAACGGTGCGCTACATTTATCTTTTCCCAAACAGGCATCTACAAATTGGTGGTAATGCTTATTTCCTTCTTCATCATAACTTTTAGTTGGCGAACCTATTTTATCAGAATCTTTTACAAGCGACATGTCAAGTTTTACATATTTTCCATTGATGATATGCTTTGGAAGTTGCATAAAATGAGGTAATAATAATCTGCCTTTTTCACCAATAAACATAGCTCCTTGTTCCGGAAGTTTTTCATTGTTAGGCAGTATTAGATCTTTATGTTTATTTGGAGCTCCGGATCCATCATACCATACCCATTCTAGTGTATCGGTTGTGTATTTAGTTCCCGGGAACTTATAGGTTACCATATTTTTTTCCGGAAATCCAAATCCGGTTGGTTTTCTGCAACTATTTTTGATGGTCATTGGCACATCTAATTCAAGAGCATTATATGGTGTATCAAAAATATGTACCCCCATATCACCTAACGTTCCACAACCATAATCTAAGAGCTTTCTCCAATTACCCGGATGGTAATATTTATTTTTATAAGGTCTTTTTGCAGCAGTTCCAAGCCAAAGATTCCAATCTAAATTTTTTGGTACAGGATCATTTCCTTGAGGTTCAGGACCATCATAGCCCCAATTCTTTGGAGACCATGCCCTAACACTTTTTACTTTTCCAATAATTCCACCCTGGATCAATGAAGTAGCCAATTTATAATCATAAAAAGAATGTACTTGAATACCCATTTGGGTTACCAGCTTTTTTTCTTTTGCCAACTTGTTCATTGCTCTTGCCTCAGCAATATGGTGCGTTAATGGTTTTTGACAATATACCGGTTTACCAAATTCCATAGCCAGCATAGAGGCGGGAGCATGTGTATGATCTGGAGTTGAAACAATAACAGCATCAATATCATTCTTCATTTCTTTAAGAAGGATTCTATAATCTGTATAAACCTTTGCATTTGGATGTAATTTTTTTGCTGTTTTTAAAGCATTTGAATCTACATCACAAAGAGCTACAACATCCACCAATTTATGTGACGAAATAGAAGCAAGATCTGATCCCCCCATTGCACTAACGCCAATATGAGCAGTTCTCAAGCGTTGATTTTTTGATAAAGCCCAAACCGATGATGGTAAAAGTGCTGCTATGGCCAATGCCCCTGTACTTTTAAGAAAGTCTCTTTTTTTCATACGTTTAAATTTTATAATTTTCTTATTTTAATATTTTTAAACCAAATAGGACTAGAATGATCTTGAAAACCTATATAACCGGTTTTATACTTACCATAGTCCTTACTGTTTTTCCATTTATCTGAATTCTTTTTTTCGTACCATGCCTTATCCCATGGTACAAACGACAATACTTTCTTTCCATTTAGCCAATGTTCCACTTTTTTAGGTGTAAAAATAATTCTGGATGAATTCCACTCACCAACAGGGTTAAGTATTTTCTTTTTAGAATCAGCCGGATGCATGGCATAATCTGAAGCTGTTTGTTGTAATGGTTTTAATTCAGCAGGATTTTTGGTATAACCAAGACTCAGGTTGTACTCTGTCAGGTCATGGATTCTTGCATAATTTATATCATCGATCAACTGATATTCCGGAGATACTTCCGGAATCGAATTATATCCTTCTTTAATATGATAAAAAATACCGCTATTACCACCTTCAGGTAGTTTCCATTCTACATAAAGTTCAAAATTATCAAATTCTTCAAGTCCATAAATAATATCTTTCCCTCCTTTATAATTTTGCTCTAAACCCAATTCTGTATCAAAAGTCAAAACATTATCTTTTGCAAGCCAACCGGGGGGTAATACATCACCATTGTAGGCTCTCCATCCGTTTGTGGTTTTTCCATCAAATAAATAGATCCAATTTTTATCTTGAGTTTCTGAACCCGTTTTACAGGAGAATAATAATATTGCGAGTAATAAAATAGCAATAAGTTGTTTCATCTTTCTATTTTTAATAATGGGTAAATTTAAGTTGAATTATCAAATGTTCAAAAAAATAACTATAGAATTTATTAGTGAAACTCAATTGTTATAAATCTAAATTCTTCATTTGCTCATTTTTTTACACATAAGCATATCTGCAAGTATTAATTTAAAAATGATTATAACTTCAAATTATGCTGAATAAATAAGTGATCCCAGGCCACTATCTTTTTAAATATACTCCAATAACAAAAGACTGATACAGACATCCAACGATCATATCAAAATCTTCTAAAAGATTAAAAACCTTCAATGTGCATAGCTAATATTAAGTGTTTGAATCCTTTTCTATAGGTAGTTCATTTTCAAATTCAAATGAATCAATAATTAAAACAAGATCTATATCTCCTTTTAAGAATGCTTATCTTTCTAATCTTTCAATTTCTTTTAATAGATTTTAAATATTTTAATACTATGTTGGTAATACAATCACTTATATTATTATCATATGAACAAGTTATTTTATTATGTAACTAAAGATACTTTTATAATATAATATTTATTATTACCTTCGCTTTTCGAGAAAAAAAGAAATTGTTATAAATCTACAAGCCGAAGTACTGAGGGGATCTTCGGCTTTTTCTATACTTATAGTTACAATCTGTTTTGATATATTGATTATATTTGAATATGATTTTATTAATTTTTTGGTTAATTTAAATCTAGACCGAATTGCTCCAACTTAGCATTTCGGTTTTTTTAGT
>JAOZVI010000098.1 GCA_029938265.1 Flavobacteriaceae bacterium
AATCAATTGATTTTTATAATCTTTAAATTCATTGCCTGTGTTTTGGCAATTTTTCCAAACCATTATTGCAATATTCTTAGTTCTTTTTTTTAATAATTCTTCCATGGTATTTTTAAATCGAGTAAATCAAAAATCAAATAAATCGAATAATTATGCTAGGCCAATGGCACACGTTGCGGTGCTTCAACCCATATTTTTTCTGTATCATAAATTCCAATTAACACTAAAATTGCTATAAGTACAATTGTTATATTATTTGGAATGGTTAACAATAAAATTAGTGGAATAATATTTCCTAAAAGTATAACTCCAATCCAGAAAAAGGCTTTGTATTCGCCTTTTGTGATCATCTTTACTACAGCTTTTGCAGCAGTTGTAGGATGAGTTATTGTTAATTCTATTAATAAAATTGACAGATTAATAAGAATTGCCGTAATCATAATATTTTTTAAAATAATCATCCAATTTTCATAACCGGAAAGTAGTAAGACTAAAGCAAAAACTGCAACACCTGCCATGATGCTATGCACGAACATATGAATTACTAAGGTAGGACTTTGCCAAAAGTCTCTTCCTTTTGCCTGAGCAAATAAAAATGCTGTATAAATAGCAAGTAGTATTGCAAAAAAAGCAGTTATCCATAAGAGTGGCATTTCAGGGATATTCCACTCAAACAAAGTTGATACTCCCCAAAGGGTAACTAAAAGGCCGAAAATTGTAATTGTATAACCACCTTTAACCAACCATGAGTTCCATTGTGGTCGGAGCAAAACATTTAAAAAACGATCAGGTCTGTCAAGATCCATAACCAAGAATAAACCTGTTAATCCTAAAAACACCAAAGAAATTCCTACCGACCATAATTTGCTTGTAGCAGAAACTTCATAACCAAAAAGCATCGCTATAAACGGAATCAAAAATGCTCCTGCAGCAATTGCTTTTGACATAATATAAGCTGATACTTCCCAGCCCCATAATATGCCTTTATCAGGAGTATCATAAACTCTACGAGCTTTTCCATTAAGAACATCTATATAATTTGGGTTTTCTGAGTCTTCTTTCTGATAAGCAGCCTCTAAATCATTATCTATACTCATTTGCAATAAATTTACATCATCATTTGAATGTAACATTTTTTCAGCAGCTTTAGCATAATGACCTACACCTCTTGCTTGCGAATTCCACAGACCAGGTCCGGATTTATCAGTAGCTTCAGGATTCAATGATTGAAAATCTCCATTGATATAAAACAAATTAGGATTGGTTCCTTTTTCAGGTTTTCTAACTGTAACCTGTTCTCTTGATAACAGAAATGATATCTCAGTATTTGGATTATCCATATCTCCTGCTATTATTGCGTGCTCAGGACAAACCTCAACACAGGCAGGAGCTCTACCTACCTCAACTCTATGCGCACAATAATTACATTTTGCAGCTGTTTTATTATCAGGATCAATATATAGAGCATCATAAGGGCATGCTTGCATACATGATTTACAGCCAATACACCGATTATTATCAAAATCAACGATTCCATCATCCCGAGTGTAAAGTGCTTCAACCGGACAAATATTCACACAAGGTGCATCTGTACAATGATTACAACGCATTACTGAAAAGATTCTTCGGGTATTTGGAAACTCACCTTTTTCTACTTGCTTTACATAAGTTCGGTTGACACCAACAGCGATGTCATGTTCACTTTTACAGGCAGTAGTACAAGCATGACAACCAATACATTTCCGATTGTCAATTATAAAACCGTACTTCATTTTATTAAGTGTTCAGATTAAATTAGGTTTGTTGTTTAAAGATAGTTTAATCATATAATAATTAACATTCTATCTTTAAAATATCTTTGATTTATGGATAGATATCCAAATTTAAAGAAAATGTTTAAGGATATGTAATAAGAGTAACATTATTTTAAATAATAAAGCTAAATATTTATTAATAGATTGATTCTATAATAGTTATAAGCACTATTTATAATTACTTTAAATTATTTTGAACTGTAAACAGGTTTATTTATATTTGTGAAAACGATTTATTTGAAAATTAGAATTTTATTTTTTGGAATTGCAAAAGATATTGTTGGTCATAACAATATTATTTTTGATTTAGATGGTATTAAAACCATAGGTCAGTTTCAGGTATTTCTTAAAGAAAAATATGTTGACCTTAAAGATATAAATAGTTTTGCTTTTGCTGTTAATGAAGTATATGTTACCTCAGACCACCAAATTAAAGCAGATGATATTATAGCTGTAATACCACCTGTAAGTGGTGGGTAAAATACTTATTTTATTTCCCAAAAAGGGAAAAATTTGAAATGAAAAATAAGATCTCTATAAAAATTACTACCGAAAGATTAAACATGCAAGTTTGTTATGATCTTGTTAACGATGATTCAAGTGGAGGGATTGCTTTATTTGTAGGAACAGTTAGAAATATTACTGAAGGGAAAACAGTAAATCGACTAGATTTTTCTTCACACGAATCTATGGCAGAAAAGGAAATTAAGAAAATTGCCTTACAGACTTTTAAAAAATATGACATTATTAAAATTGCCATTCATCATGCATTAGGTGAATTACAAATTGGTGATATACCGGTAATTATAGCTGTATCTTCTGCTCATAGAGCTGCAGCTTTTGATGCATGTCAATACACAATTGATACATTAAAACAAACTGTGCCCATCTGGAAAAAAGAACATTTTGACGATGGCGAAGTTTGGGTAAACGCACATCCTTAAAAACCAAATATTATGAAAATCAAATTATTATTTCTTTTTTTACCTCTTTTTTTAGTCGCTCAGAATCAGCAAAAAAGTTTAACAAAAAAAATGACCAAAGACATTTCAGTTAATTATGTCTTACATCTCCCGGATGGGTATAAAGATTCAAAACAAAATTGGCCTTTAATTGTGTTTTTACATGGTTCGGGTGAAAGAGGTAATGATCTGTCAAAAGTAGGTATCCACGGACCATTAAAATACCTGAATGAGGGTAATAAATTGGATGCAATTATTGTTGTACCTCAATGCCCTGATAAAGAAATTTGGGAGAATGATATATTATACACGTTGATAAAAGAGATTGTTTACAAACAAAAAGTTGATATAACCCGAATTTATTTGACGGGCTTAAGTATGGGAGGATATGGCACATGGAATTTGGCCATGGAACATCCTGAACTTTTTGCAGCTGTAGTGCCTATATGTGCTCCAATTATGTATAATTTCCCTAGAAAAGTAAGCAGTTTAAAAAATAAACCTGTATGGGTTTTTCACGGTGGAAAAGATGAAGTTGTACCTGTTTCTAACTCTCAAAGAATGGTTGATGCTCTTAAAAAAGCCGGAGGAAATCCAAAACTTACCATTTATCCTGATGCAGGTCATGACAGCTGGTCAATACCCTATAGTGATCCCGATTTTTATAAATGGATGCTAAGTCAGCAACAAGATATAAAATAATAAGACTTTTGAAAAGGTCTCATAATAGAGATCCTAGACAATTTCCATTTTTTTTAATAAAAAAGAAGCATTCATGTTTTGACAAATGCCTTCTTTTAATTTGTAATCAAAGTGTAATTCGTCGTTTAATATTTCAGCATCAAAATATTTATTTTTTATCTGGGTATAATCTTTTTCAATTTCACAAAGACTTAGATCATGTGTGGCAATAATTCCGGTTGAACCGGAATTGACAAGTTTTTCTACAAATCTTTTTGATCCTATGGCTTTATCGGTGCTATTGGTGCCTTTTAAAATTTCGTCTAAAACAATGAAATATTGATCTGTTTTGATTTCTTCAACAATAAATTTCAATCTCTTTAATTCTGAAAAGAAATAAGATTCATCTTCAGATAATGAATCAGAGGTTCGCATACTGGTAATTAATTTTATTGGAGTGTATTTATATTTTTCAGCACAAACCGGTAAACCAATATTTGCCATTACAATACTAAGAGATACCGTTCTTAAAAAGGTGCTTTTACCTGCCATATTTGCTCCGGTGATGATAAAGAATTCTTCGTTTTTTATTGTAAAATCATTATCAATTCTTTGATCGTTTTTAATCAAAGGGTGACCCAAATTTTTAGACTCAATTACCATATTGTTCTTATTGATCACTGGAAACGTATGATCTGGATAGTTAAAATGATAATTTGCCAAACTGTTTTGTACATCAAAAAATGCGATAACTTCAAACCAATTATCAACCTTATCACCGTAATTTTTTATCCATTTTTCAATTTTGTAACTCTGTTGTAGATCCCATAATAAAAACCCATTACCTAAAATACCAAAAAGCATATTATTTCTTTGATCAAAAGCATCCAAGATCTTTGAAAAACTCTTTAAGATCAATGATGCTTTTTCTTTTTCAGTCTGGATCTCTTTTTGTTTTCCTTGTAAAAGAGAAGTAGTAAAATCTTCATTTTCGATCAGATCCAGCAATTTGTGATATTGGTTAAAATTGCTTTTCACTTTACTGGCATTATTGTAAAGGTCATTTATTTTTTTAATGTAAAAAAAGATGATTGAAATTCCGATTAAAAACCATAAAAACAAAGCAGAAAATGGTATAATCATTAAAAAGGATAAAATAATTAGGATCAGTGAAATAAAACTAAAAACAAGCGGGATAAAAGAAAAATGATCAGCGACAAAAAAATTGTAATTCTTTAACCAATTTAAAATACTTTTAGAATCAGTATCAACAGAGATCATTTTTGCTGTTGCCGAATAATCTTGTCGCCATTTTGGTTTTTTTGACAATTCCTCAAGTGCTTTTTGTTTTTCTTCAATGCTATTGATTGAATTTTCAGTTAAAATGGATGCAAGTTTTTGTTTCCCTGATTTTGTCGCAGTTCGATTGATGTATTGAAAAAAAGATCCTTTCCCAAACAGATCGATATCAAAACTAAAAAAATGATTGGCATCACTAAATTCATCACCGGAATCATAATTTTTATAGTCACCATTAAGGATATTAATCTCCTTTTGATTTATTTTAATTAATTCTTTTGTTTTTTTTTGTTTATAGCGCAGATCATTGTGCTTGACAATTAAATAAATAAAGATACCTAAACCTATAAGTGTTATTGGAATTGCCAATTTTATATTACCAAAAAAATAATAAATGGCGATGGCTGTAGAAATAAAAATTATTAGACGAAAAAGACTAGAATTAGCAAGTCTTTTCTTCAAATTTTGTTCTTTTTTTGTAAAATATTCCCTTTCGGAAATATAAAAATCAATTGGTTTTATCATTTAACGATTTTCAATCCCGTATTGTAAACTATAAACGTTTAGATAAGGGTGTTTTTCTTTTAGATTTTTTGCTGCAGCATAACTTAAAATTCCTTTTTTGCACACAAAAGTATAAACTTTATTAATATCGATTTTTAAATTGTCGATTTTAAACTTTGAAAAGGGAATTTTTAAATTTACATGAAAAGGTAAAGAGGTATTTTTATCTTCAAAAAGTGATATGATAATCAAATCTTTCTTTTTAATTTTTTGTTTTAATTCTTCATAAGAGATCATCAAATTCTCTTCTTGGGTTTCACATTTAGGATCATCATAATTATTGTATTTAAATGATTTTAAGATACATCCTCTTTCAGCTTTTTTATAACAGGGTTCACTGCTTAGTTTCATTTTTAATTGTGAGTTTTCCTGACTGTTATAGATCAAGATCTGGTTCATCAAAGGTTCACCGGTATGTGTAATAATTTTAATTACTTCATTTGCCTGCATCATACCAATGATTCCTACAATAGTATTTAAAGTACCAACTTCTGAGCAGTTTGGAATTTGTTGTGATGCCATTTCAGGGAAAGCATCACGTAAATTTGCAGTTCTTTTAGAGTCTTTGGTCATATTAAAAGTGGCTACATAACCATCGTATTTATATAAAGATCCATAAATTAGAATGGTATCGGTAATCACACAAACATCATTTAATAAATATTTTGTGGGCAGACTATCTGTACAATCAACTACAATTGCAAAATCATCTATGATATCAATTGCATTTGATTTGTTGATGGCTTGTTTATTATAAGTAACATTAACAAAAGGAGAAATTGATTTTATATGATCAGTTAAAACCTCGGCTTTAGATCGGCCAATATCGTCTGTTTTATAAAAAACCTGCCGGTGCAAATTAGAAATATTTACAATATCAAAATCTATAAGATGAATATTGCCAACTCCACTTGCTGCAAGATAAACCGCAGCAACACTGCCCAAACCACCACAACCAACAATTAAGATCTCTGCATCTTGTAGTTTTTCTTGTCCGTTTTCGCCGATTTCATCTAATGTAGTTTGACGAAGGTAAAGTTGTTCTTTAGTAATTTTCATCCATTCAGTTTTTTATTTACCAATTCAAAATCTTCAGGTGTATTGACATTTGTTATATAGCGATCATCAATTTCTACAATTTCTATATCAGAATTGATCAAAACCTTACGAGGGCAAGAAATGCCTTGCGATAAATAATTTAGCATTATAGGATATGCTTTTGGTTCCCAGATTGTGATCAATGGTTCTGGAAACTGTTTCCCCTTTCCTTTAATTGCAGTGGCTATTTTACTTGGATTTCTTTTTTTTAATAATTGTTGAATTATTTTTTCATCAACAAAAGGTAGATCAGTAGCTAAAACCAACCAGGCCGAATTAGGATCATGTTGAAATGCGGAGCAAATTGCTCCAAAGGGGCCTAATCCTAAAAAAGTATCTTCAATGATAGCGATATTTTTAATTTTTTGTTCTTTTCTTACAGATAGAAAGGTTTTAAAGTTTAATTTTTCTAACATTTCCATAGCAAAATCTCGTTGTGATTTACCGTGGTATGCCAATAAACCTTTATCCGTTCCCATTCTAATGCTTTTTCCACCGGCAAGAACCAAACCTTGAATTTTTGGAATTTTTTGCTGAATGATCTTTTCAATATGATCGGATATTTTTTTGATATCACTAATTGAATAACAATTTAAGTTTTTGATATGTGGATATTTTTTAACCAACAGATCAAAATATTGTGCATCATCTGCAAGTTTCACAACAAATTGTACATTATCCAGCTGATCAATTCGTTTTAAAACAGAAGCTTCTTTTTTATTATCCAAGATCAATATTTGTTGTTCTCCGCGATAATGATTGCCATTAATAAACAACAGATCATATTTTGAAAAACGAATTTTATCATTATATCTGTTCATTTTAATATTACTTTGTTTTGCTAATTTCCCGGATTGATTAAATGTAAAAGTATCAAATAAAGGAGCTGTTTCATCTTTATTATGTGAAGCATCTAAAAAGGCAATTTTTGCAGAAATTTGAAGTTCTTCAGTAATATTTTTAACAAGATCACTTATTACAGCGCAATCTGATCCTAATATTGCAATTTCATTCAGTGCGAAATTACCATTATTTTTTATGTTAAGTTTGGTATGTTTTCTATGTTTCCCCATATTTAAAATACTATTTTTTGAATAGTTTTAAGTTGGTAAAAATACTTAATATTTTAGTATTGAAATAGCGCTATAAAAAAAGTAATAAAGATTAGTTAAATTTGACTTTTTTTCGTACATTTATTGATTGAATAAAGAGTAACCCCTTAAAATAATTCTACATATGAAGCCTTTATTTAAACCCTTTCTCGTGTTAATGTTTCCTTTTTTAGAGTTGGCTTAATAAGATTTTAAGTCAGCATGTTTTTAAGCAAACCTTACGGTTTAGCCAATAAAAAATAGCATTATACAAATGCTATTGAGTATGTAAGAAAATATAGATATAATTTATAAGATGTCTTTATTTTATCCTCTTAATCTTAACCTATAAATATAAAAATTATGAAAAATATAATAAAAATCTTACTCTTATTATTAGTGAGTATTAGTTTCAGTTCTTGTGATGAGGCTGAAGAGTTACTGGATGTTAAATTTAATTCTGAATTGAGTGCTGATCTAAATGTTGTGGTTCCTGCTGAAGGTTTAAGAAAATCTGCAGAGATGATGGCCACCGGTTTTTCAGCACAAGCTACCATCAATCCACGTGCTGATGCTAATATTGAAAAGTATATTGATAAAATTAAATCACTTAATGTAGAAGGAGTTACCGCTAGAGTCCTAAGTATTTCAGCTCCAGTAGAAATTATAACCGGTAATATTATAGTTACTGATGGTTCAAGAGTTGCATCCTGGGAAATTAATAATTTTGATGTAATAGTAGGTGCTAGTCATACCTTAGATAATTCAAGCGGACAATGGGATAGAGTAAACCAAATTTTAGGTGGTAAAAAATCATTTACTGCCAGGATAGAAGGAACTGTTGACAGAAGTGATGTAAGTTTTATAATTAGAATTACGATTAAAGCTAGAGGAGTAGCCAATCCTTTCTAATTATTGTTGAAATATTTAGAGAATAATTAAGTAATACTATCTGTTTACAGCAGGTAGAATATGTTTTTAAAGTTGAGTCGCCTTAAAATAGGTTAGGATTTTTTTAGGGCGGCTCAAAAAGACGTTTTATGATTAAAAAACTTTTTTAAAATGTGATGCATATCACATTAAAATTAAATGATTTTTTTGTATATTTATAAGTCAAAATAAAGACTTAACCCCCTTAAAACCTAATATATATGAAATCTTTATTTAAATCCTTTCCGGTATTGATCTTGTCCTGTTAAAAGTTGACTTAAAAGTTTATTAGGTCAACTATCCTCATCGTTTTACAAGAAATTATTGATTTGTTCAAATCAAACGGTTTTTTGTAATTTCTAATATTAAAAAAGAATTCAATTCACTTAAAAACCTGTCAGAAATGAAACTTTTATTTAAAATTACATTTATAGTAATTTTTCTTCTAAGTGCTACACAAAATACAAATGCACAATTTTTAAAAAAGTTAAAAAAACAAGTAGAAGATAAAATTGAAAAAGAAGTAGT
>JAOZVI010000245.1 GCA_029938265.1 Flavobacteriaceae bacterium
CATATTTATTACAGAATTGTGCGTTTGCTGAGAGTGAAATCAGCATACTAAAGATAAAAAAATAAATTATTTTTTTCATAATGAGTTTTATTTAGAGTATTATAGAATGACTGATACTAAGCTCATTTTTATTTTCCTCCCATATATAAAAAACGGGAAAAAATGTATTTTGATGATTTGAGCTAATCTAAAGGTTAATTACTAATGCTTTTCCCAGCCGGTAATTTATCAGGTAAATTAATTTTAAACCGTATCAGTACTTTAGAATCACCATTAGAAAAGGGCATCACAAGACATCCATTACAGGTGTTGTCTTTAATAGTATTAATTGAACTCCACGTTTTTGGTACAGCAAGTCCAATATCATCAAGAGTTTGTTTTTCATATAGGGCACCTGAGAATATTTTATTTAAGGGTATTCTAACTAATGTATGACCAAAATCATCATCTGCAGAGCCATCATCATCCTCCATTAAATAAGCCTCTATTTCAAGATTCTTCATAGGATCATCTATGCCCTTATGTGAATATTTAAAATAATAAATTTTATTGGGACTCAATAAAATAGGAGATTTCCCCCCCTCTTTATTTTCTTCAAATTTTTGGTTAAAAACTTCTTTTTCACTATAACCCCAGGGTCTTATTTTCATCCATCCCCTTAGATCTTCTCCATCTGATTCATCATCACTTTCAACCACATAAATATCATGAAATTCAAATTCCAGAATATTTGATATTTTCCTGCACTTTTGCTGTGTGTATTTTGCAGAAGTTTCTATCTGGGCAATTTTATTATCATCAACAAACTTTAGCGTATATGATAATGGATATAATTGTGTATAAGCATTGATCTTACTATTTGAAAAAACATCGGCAAAAGTTTTGGGATCTTTAGGATCGCTTATTAGATGGTTTACACCCATTTTAGTCATTTCACCTAATGCGATGACCTTAATTTTCATATTTTTCAAAATTTCTTTATACCTAAAACTGGCATTTCCTCCTCCCGAAATTACTCCGGCATCAACTTTAAAATTTAGTGCAGTTTTCACCTCATCTTCTGAATAATCGGATTCAATATCAAGGATTAATTTGGTGCCGTACTGCACGTTTGAAACATATACCCAATCATTATTATTCGAAATATTCGGATTTTTAAAAAAATCATTCCGGTTTGGGGTAAAATCTATACTATAATAGATCTTATCGATTGTAATTTCATAGTGGTTTTTTTTGGTGGTTTCCTGAAAACTGGCTGAAGCATTGCCACTATAAATAAAATATCTAAAGCTACCGCTTGTTTTAACCGCAAAGTCAACAGCTGATTGTACTGATTGATATTCTCCCAAGCTTACCCTCGGTCCAATATCATGTTTAAAATCTAAGAGTTTACTTTTAGCTATTCTATAATCATCAAGAGTCGCATCGGCCACTTTGATAACAGGGTGATTGTTTCCTATCATATTTGTAGAAATATTATATGGTTTTCTTGCAGGTGTTAAGGCCTTAGTATAATTACCTGACTCAATCTCAGATATACTTAGAATGTTACCGGGAAAGAGATCACTATCTCTTTGATCGCTTAAAAGGAACAAAGATGAATTGTTTCCTTTTAGACTTCTTATTTCTGTAGAACAGATTTTGTTGTTTTTTATATCTTCATTTTCGTTTTTTTGACCATTTTTAAGATCCTCTACATAGTCTGTTGTGCCATTTTTTGTAACTTTTATTGTACCGGTTCCATTAATAATTGAACCTTTGAATTTATTTTTAAGATCGATACCGATTTGTACCTTCGTATTAAAGAAAACCAGATACATACCACATTGTTTTTGGTTTTGACTATTCTGATTTCCGCCAAAAACTATCGTTTCTCCTTTTTCATAATTCTTCTGGAAAATATTGAAAGATAAATAATTATTGGTGTCAGGAATCCAGAATTTTATTTTTTCATAGGTATTGTTATATCCGTTTTTGATCATCCATGAAGGTGGGGTAATACGGGGGTCAATAGCAATATAAACAGTTAATTTCCGTGGATCTTTTATAGTGAAAAGATGATCTCCTGAAGTAAATTTGTCATTGTTATTGGTAATCAGATAATCAAGCCCCTTAAGCTTGCTAGGAACATCCCAATATAAGAAATTTCTGTCCCTGTATACGGTACTCCCCCCAGATAGATTATGCCCTACCGTATATTTCTCTGATGAAAGTAACTGGACACGATCCGGGTTAATAGGTATGGTTGTCACTGAAGGGATTACATTTACATCAGATGTTTTATCCAAAACTTTATACTTTGGTTGATTTTTTACCATATCATTCATAATATTTCTTGTAGCATCATTTATCTGTGTGTCATTGGTTTCTTGGATATATTTGTCTAAATAAGCCTGTCGTTTTGCAGTTTCTTTTATCGCAACTTCGTGAGGAACTGTTTTGCACCAGTTAACGTGTCCATTCCAGTCATCCGTCCACAAAGGCCAATTAATGTTGGGTAGATTATTTTTTTTAGCCAGTTTATATTGTGCTACCGCTTTATCGGCATATTTATTACAGAATTGTGCATTTGCTGATAATGATAACAACATAAATAGAGTTAAAAAT
>JAOZVI010000246.1 GCA_029938265.1 Flavobacteriaceae bacterium
GAAGTTTTCTAAGAAATATTAGTTTCGTTCTGTCTCTCCATCTCTCCATCTCTCCGCTTTTCTCCTCCTTGCAGTTAGGCTCGTTGCGATGACGTTTTTTATTATTATGATTTGAGAAATTTTGGTTTACACTATAAGCTTAAATTATCATTTTTTAAAAATTCACGTAAATGTATATGTTTAATTCCTTTATATGATCCAATTTCTACCGGGTCAAGAGAAACTACATATTTAGGATAATTATCTTTTATTAACATTAAATTTCCAAATTCTCTTTTTTTAACTTTCTCGTCTGAAATAATATATGCTACCTGTACGTATATGATCTCTTGTCCTTTTTTGGCAATAAAATCTATTTCAAGATTCTTTAATACACCAACATTAACATCGTATCCTAATTGCTTTAAATGTGAAAAAACCACATTTTCAAGATTATCAGGTATAGAAAAATGTCCTAATCCTAAAATGGCATTTTTTAGTCCCCAGTCTTCAAAAAAGTATTTATCGTTTATTTCAAAAACTTTTTTAGAATTAACATCAACTCTTTTGAGTTTATAGATCAGAAAAGCATTTTGAAGGTATTGCAGGTAGGTAAGAACCACTTTTGGAGAAATAGCAACCTTTTGTGATCTTAAATAATCACTAATTTTTTTTGAAGTAATTAAGTTTTCTGTATTTGCCGCAATATATTGAATCAGTCTATCAAAAAACTCAACATTTCTTATTTTATATCTGTAGAGAACATCTTTATAAACTATAGTAGATAAGATATTTGAAAGATAATCAAATATTACTTCATCATTTTTTTCTAAGTTTCTGATAAAAGGCAAGCCACCCCATTTTAGATATTTAAACAAACTGTCATTATCATCATCTAATTTATGAAATTTAAGAAATTCTATGTATGACAATGAATTAACTTGAATACGAATATAGCGTCCGCTAAGTAGAGTTGCCAATTCACCTGAAAGCATTTCAGCATTGCTTCCCGTACAATAAATATCTACGGCATCTTTGTTTTGAAAATGACGTAGTGCTTTCTCAAATCCATTTATTTCCTGTACCTCGTCGATAAATAAATAATTTAGTTTTGTATCTGATAAATTTGATTCCACATAAGATATCAAAGAGTGATAATCGTTAATTGAATCAAACGCGTACTGTTCCTTATCTATAAAAATAATGTGTGCATCCTTGTTTTGTTCTAGTATATAATTACCTGTCATTTTCAATAAATAGGACTTACCAACCCTACGCTGACCAACAAATACTTTTATCAATTTTTTGTCAATAAATTGCTTTATATTTTTTAGATATGTTTTTCGTTCTATTATACTCATAAGTAAAACTTTTGAAGCAAATATACAATACTTTACTTATAAGTAAAACATTTATATTTATTAATTGTTGAATTAATTTGAAGATTGAGGGATTGATTTATTAATTAGTTAATTTGAAAATCAAAAAAAGAATTTATACAAATCTAAAGGACTGGAGTGTAACGAAATGGAGGAATCTGTTTATAGTAATCTGTTTATTTCTTTTTTTAGAATTGGTAAATGCCTTACAATTGTTCCCCAAACTATTTCATTGTCAACCCTATCATAACCATGAATAACACGGTTTCTCATACTAATAATTTGATCTTTAGTTGATATTTTTATGGTTGGATCAATTTTATCAATTCTGTTCATTGCCTCTCCAATTATTTCAAATTCTCTTTCAATAGCTCGTCTAAGCATTTTATCATTCAAGTAAATACTAAAATCTCTTTTATCACCTAAATAATTTTCAATCGAATCTATAGATTCTTTTATGTCATATAAATATTTCTTTACCTTAACATCCATAAATGAGTGTTTTTGTCTGATTTACAGATTTAATAAAGTATGGATTTGATAGCGATTTATCGGTGACTAAATCAACAGGTCTGTGAAACAGTTTTTCAAATTTATCAGCTAAAAGGAAATAAGTATCTGCATAATCTCCAAAATCCATTTTATCAAAGGAAATGAGCAAGTCTATATCACTGGAATCATTAAAATTATTAGTACAAACAGATCCAAAAGCATATAAATTTTTCACATTGTGTGCATCACAAAGAGCCTCAATTTCTTTTAAATTTTTATTAATAATTATGTTCATAATCATAACTTTGCTCAAAAATACAACTTTTAAAATTATTTGTTCTTTTTAGTCATAGAATACAGGATGACATACGTCTTTGAAAATTGTGATGTACAGAAAGCTCCTCACCTTTTAAGGGGAGGTGTCCGCAGGACGGAGGGGTTTGAAGTAAGAAGCAAAGAGCCAATAGCATTAAAGGTACAAGCTTCCAGGCTACCGAATGGTAATCGGAAATTGTGGTCCTAAATTAAAGGAATCAAGACCGTTGCAATATTCAATAAAAACATACTTTAAAACCTTTTTAGCTTCAAATCACTTCCTTATCAAAAATTTAAAGTCCTCACAAACACTAGTTTGCTGCGGGTTTAAATTTTCTCTAGCGTCGTGCTTTTTTGTTAAAATAGGTTTTGCAACGGTCTTGAATCAGCAATCAGAAAAACATTTTAGGTAATAAAATCAACAAAATTATCCTGAT
>JAOZVI010000247.1 GCA_029938265.1 Flavobacteriaceae bacterium
CAGCGGTGGAGAGGGCCATCGGAACGAAGCCAAGTGCAGCAACAGAAGCAGTCATAAGCACCGGCCTCAGGCGTGTTCTGGTTCCAACCAATACACGTTCAAGAATATCTGTCATGCCTTCACTTTTAAGCTGATTATAATATGAGATCAAAACGATCCCGTTTAAGACCGCTACACCAAAGAGAGCAATGAAGCCTACTCCGGCAGAAATACTAAAAGGCATTTCCCTTAAAACCAATGCCCATATTCCTCCAACTGCTGCCAGGGGGATTGCAGTAAATATCATTAAAGCATGTTTCAGTGAGTAAAATGTGAAATACAACAATATGAGGATAATGGTAAGGGCTATGGGAACAGCTATAGAAGAGCTGCGTTTTGCAGTCTGCAGGTTCTCAAATTGTCCGCCAAAGGTGATGTAGTATCCGGCAGGTAATTCAAATTGCGCAGTCAGCTTATCGTTAACCTCACTAATGAAAGATTCAACATCCCTGTTTCTCACATTGATCCCTATCGTGATCCTCCGGCTTGTATTATCTCTGCTGATCTGCATCGGCCCTTCAAGGATTTCAATATCGGCAACCTGGTTGAGTACGATCAGCTCCTCAGCAGGATTGCTTACCCTTAGATTTTGGATGCTCCGAAAGTTGTTCCTGCATTCTTCACAAAGCCTGACAACAAGATCGAACCGCCGCTCTCCTTCAAAGACTGTTCCGGCCGACTCACCGGCAAAAGCAGTACGGATCACCCTGTTAATATCGTTGATATTCAATCCGGCCCGGGCAATTTTATCCCTTTTGTATTTTATTACCAGCTGAGGTAGTCCTACGATCTGCTCAACACGTACATCCCCAGCCCCTTCTATTTTCTGTATGATAGAGGCGGCTTCATTGGCTTTGTTATAAAGAAGATCAAGGTCTTCACCATAGATCTTAACCGCCACATCCGATTTTACGCCGGTCATGAGTTCATTAAAGCGCAGCTGAATGGGTTGTGTAAATTCAAATGATACCCCGGGGAGAGCACTCAGTTCCTCTTTCATTTTTTCAACAAGTTCATCCCGTGACCCTGCACTAACCCATTCTGACTTGGGTTTCATTATGATCATGATGTCTGCATCTTCAACAGCCATTGGATCTGTAGGAACTTCTGCCGTCCCGATCTTTGAAACCACTTCGATAACTTCAGGGAAATTCTCAAGGAGGATCTTTTCAGTCTGAGTGCTTGAGGCAATGCTCTGGCTGAGTGAAGAACCGGGTTGCAAGGTCATCTGCACAGCAAGGTCGCCCTCTTCAAGTGTGGGGATAAATTCACCTCCCATGCGGGTAAACTTCCATATGCTGATAAGCAATATTACAAGGACTAAAAAGCTAAATAAAACTCTGTTCCTGAGAGCAAATTGCAATACCGGCTTATGTGATTTTTCCAGAAATCCAACGATCCTGTCGGCGAAGTTGGTTTTGAGTGATCTTTCATTTCCAAGTAAAAGTGATGCCATCACAGGAACGTAAGTCAGGGAAAGGATAAGGGCTCCCAAAAGCGCGAAACTAACTGTCTGTGCCATTGGCTTGAACATCTTCCCCTCGATACCGGTAAAAGCCAGTATCGGAAGATAAACAATCAGGATAATGATAACACCGAAAACAGCTGATTTACTAACCCTGGCCCCGGCCAGACTAATATTTCTGTCAAGCTCATGCCGCGATATACGTCCTTTGATCCCACTCCTGTGAATCTGGTATATGATCCCTTCCACTACGATCACAGAGCCATCGACGATCAAGCCAAAGTCAATAGCTCCTAAGCTCATAAGGTTGGCAGAAACGCCGAAAAGATTCATAAGAGAAAAGGCAAAAAGCATTGAAAGGGGAATGACAGAGGCTACGATCAGGCCGGCACGGTAATTACCTAAAAGGAGGATAAGTATGAAAATAACGATCAGACCTCCTTCAATAAGGTTGTTGCGTACTGTTTTTATTGTTTTGGAGATCAAGTCTGACCGGTCAAGGTAAGGATGGATCCGGAGTCCTTCAGGCAAAGTTTTCTGTACAATTTCCACCCTTTCCTTCACTGCTTTGATCACCTGTGAGGTGTTAGCTCCCTTGAGCATGAGCGTGATCCCACCAACAGCTTCACCTTTGCCGTCTTTGGTCATGGCGCCAAAGCGAGGGGGGGCTCCGAGATTAACTTCGGCAACATCACCTATCAGTATAGGTATGTCCTCAATGTTCTTGATCACGATATTTTTAATGTCATCGAGATTCTTAACCAGCCCTTCGGTCCTGATATAGTAAACATCAGGGCCTTTTTCAATATAGCTGCCACCTGAATTCTGATTGTTTTTTTCAAGGGCATCAAATATTTCTGTAATGCTGAGGTCCATCCCAACAAGTGTTCTTGGCTTGATAGTTACTTCGTATTGTTTCAGAAAACCGCCAAAGCTGCTGATCTCAACAATCCCGGGGATCCCGGATAACTGCCGCTTAACGATCCAATCCTGGATCGTGCGTATCTTCATTGGGTCATATAAGTGCTCATATCCAGGTTCCGGCTCAAGCACGTATTGGTAGATCTCACCCAATCCTGTGGTGATCGGCATC
>JAOZVI010000248.1 GCA_029938265.1 Flavobacteriaceae bacterium
TGTGGTGAAGTCTATTTTGATGAACATGAGGTGGATTCTATTCAGGAGATCATCCAAGCCTTGGAAGATCGGACGGATAAACTAACTGCAGTAGCCTAGGAAAACAAGGGTTATCTTATTTTGAGTGTTATTTAAAGGAGTTGTATTTTGAAATTCAGGAAAATTATGAAAAAAGCAGGACTATGTGCTGCTGCCGTATTAATTTTTGTCACAGTCGCCGCCACTCCCGCTCTGTGTGCCCCATCTAAAAAAGTGGCGATAGTTCCCTTTTTCATCAATTCACCCCAGGATCTTGGTTTTTTGCAAAATGGATTATTCAATATGCTTTTTTCCAGGTTATCAGATCCGGGAAAAGTGGATGTAATGGATCGTGAAACCGTTGACAAGGTGATGGCACAGGCCAAAAAGGCTGATGAAATAAAGGGATCGCTTAATGAATCAAAAGCCAGGATCATCGGGGCGAATATGGGTGTTGACTATCTTCTTTTCGGAAGCCTGACCCATTTTGGAGAAAGTGTGAGTTTGGATGCCAATATGGTAGATATAACAGGTGAAAAGGCAACCCTGACCTTTTTTAAACAGAGCAACAGCATGGGGGATGTGATTCCCATGGTGAATACCTTTGCCGGGGATATTAATTTAAAGGTGTTTAACCGCAGTATTGCCAATGAATTATATGCCAGACCCCAGTCACAAGGGTCTCAGGCGCCTGGAGCCCTTCAGGGTACAGAAGACAGGGTTAACGGAACCAGTGGTGGATTTGTTAATCTTCAGCAGACGGGCGGGAAGGGATTTTTGACCCATCTTAAGTTTGAGGGGGTGATTACGGCTCTGGCCACGGGAGATCTGAACAAGGACGGTATGGTTCAGGTGGTGACAGCAACCGATTACAATATTTTAATTCATAAACTGGAAAATAACCAACTGGTGGTTGAACATAAACTTGAATTTAATTCCATTAATAGAATTATTGCCCTGGATATTGCCGATATCAATAATAACGGGTACCCGGAAATATTTGTGACCAGTCTGAACATCCACAGGGAGGGACTGCGATCTTTTGTGCTGGAATATGATGGGAGTGCTTATGTAACTATAATAGAGAAGCAATCTTATTATTTCCGTGTTATTGACGGGCCGGACAAGACCAAAATCCTTTTGGGCCAGAAATCTGCCGGACATCCATTCAAAGGCAATATTTATACCATGACGGCATCGGGCAGGGACTATGTCACGGATCAAAAGCTTATACTGCCTCGCAGTGCATCTGTTCTTTCCCTTGCCAGGGGAGCTGTGACAGCACAAGATGCTGTGGAATATGTGTTGATCAATGAGCATGAACGGCTGACCGTGGTGAGTGATACCGGCAGGATAGACTGGAAAGCAAATAATAAATTTGGTGGAACAGATCATTATTTTCTTCTTCCCAGGGAAGACCCTGATGCATCCTACCAGGAACGGGTTTACTTGAATCCAAGGATTCTTTTTCATGATATTAATGATGACGGTAAACCAGAAGTACTTGCCGTGCGAAATGAGGAGTTGGCCGGCGGTTTTGGCCGCTACAAACGCTTTACAAAGGGAAACCTTGAAATTCTCTCCTGGAATGGTATTGCTCTTGCCCCGGTGTTTAAAACCCGGTCTGTCCAGGGGTGGATCAGTGATTTTGCCGTTACAGATATTGATGGAGACGGAAAGAATGAACTGGTGGTTTGTGTGGTGGGAGCATCAAAATTTTTGACTGGATCAAAAGGCGTATTATCCAATATTATTTCCTATAAACTGGAATAACAGGTTGAAAATTGTAAAAAAGAGGTTGACAAAAGCTGTAAAACCCCATAAATAGGGGAAGATTCTGAATTCTTACGTTTAAAAGGAGCGTTAGTCTTCAGGCGGTTCAGGTGGTGAACGTAAAAGTATGATTAATTGTTAAACTGTTTAAGGAGAAAAAGATGAAAAAATTAATTGCTCTTATTGCAGCAATGGTAATGGTTACAGGGTATGCATACGCGGCTGACTGGGATTTTTATGGTTCTGCCCGTGTACAGACCTTTATTCTTGATTATGACATTTCTGGTAACGATGATTATGGTCAATCCCTTCAGGGTAACTCCCGTATTGGTGCAAGAGTAAAAGTAAGTGATGAAGTATCCGGCCGGTTTGAATATGGTTCTGTCGGTGGCGCTGCTAGTCTGCGTCTGCTTTATGGTGAATGGAATTTTGGCGCAGGAAAACTTCTTGTGGGTAAGGCTTATTCTCCCCTGAATATGTTCTACTCTAATCAGGTTTATGGCGCGGATACTAATCTGCTGGGTTTTGGTGGTGTTTACAGTGGTCGTGAAGCCCAATTGAAATTGAAATTCGGTGGTTTTAACATTGCTTTGATCGAACCGAAAACTTCTGCAGGCGCTGAAGTAGATTACCCCGCAATTGAAGCCAGTTATAATTTGAAACTGGGTATGTTTGATTTGGCAGCTGCCGGTGGTTATCAGACATATGATGCTACAGGTGCTGATACTGTTGATGCATATGTGGTTGCACTGGGTGCGAGTGCTGACTTTGGTATGTTTTACATGAAAGGTGATATCTATCAG
>JAOZVI010000249.1 GCA_029938265.1 Flavobacteriaceae bacterium
ATAATCCATTGTGCTCTGATGCAACACTTTCAATAGCAAGCAGATATTTAAGAGAAATAAAAAAAGATAGAAAGGATGATGATGGTGATACAAAAACCTCAATTTATATTAAAGATCAAAGTGGAACAATTACGTTGCAGCTTAAAAGGCATTCAGAGATGAACTACGCTATGTTTGGTCTACATTGGGTTTATTATATAAGTACATCAAGGAGTTTAAATAATTGGCATATTGATTATTATGATCATCGTGATGTAATATCAACTCCTCATACTTTTACCTACCGTGAAGATGCTGAGATTTCAAATGTAAAAATTAAAACTCCTGATTATCCTATTATGGTTATCATAATGTATGATACTGAAACTAAAAAAGCAAAGTATATGATAGTACAGGCAAGTTTAATTATGGGGTATGAAATGAATATAAGTATTAATACACAATCTACAGATGAAAACGGCACTACTAGTGATAGTAGAACAGATTATGAAAAAAAATCTTATAATTTTGAAATTGTAGGTGATGAGATATATGATTCAAAACTGAACAAGAAATTTCCATCAGGAGCTATCGCTAGGGGTAGTAAAAATACATTAACTGGTTATGGTAAAACGGAAGAAGTAAAATCTCTAAGTGATACATATTTCCATGAAGAACGCAACTTAAAAACTTCTCAATGGACTTTGACAATAAATGATTAATTGTAAATATTTTTTATAACATTACTAAAGTGATTTAAACATCTAAAAACCAGTGAAAATATTTTGCTGGTTTTTTGTTTATAAATAGCTTAATTGATCAATAATATTCTTTAATAACATAAAAGCAATAATTAAACGTTTGTATAAACTAATAATTCACTATTTTTCAAAACATGACAAATGTTACAAAAAGTTAGTCTAAAAATTTTAATATTTGTTTTTAAGAAATCTATTTATAGATGAATAAAAAATTGCTTGTTTTAATAATTCTTCTGGTCTCGCTAAATTCATGTCGAGAAATTGGTAATAATACATTATCAAATACCCAAGCGTTTGATTATAAAGCGCTTAAAACCACTAAAAATATAAATATTGATAGTCTCTATCAGATAAGTTCTTTATGTAAAGAAGACACGATCAAGGTAAGCGATCTAATTACAATTTTTAGATTATCCATAAAAAACAAACCGGTTAGAAATGAGGTTTTAGATGAAGCACTTCAGATATCCAGAAAAATAAATTATGAAACAGGAATTGCAAATTGTTTAAATCGCAAAGGTGTAAATGCCAGATATCAGCACGAGTATTTAAAATCTACTAAACTTCATAAAGAAGCCATTGAACATTATAAAAAGTCTTGGGATATTGCTTCTTATGTCAAAAATTTAAACAGTTTAGGAGTTGCATACCGGAAGATGAATTTAGAAGAAGAAGCACTTAAATATTATTATGAAGCTTTAAAATTATCTGAAAATTTAGATGATACTAAAAGTATGGCCATGGCATTAAATGGTATTGGAAATGCATTTATTAACTTAGAAAAATATAATGAAGCTAAAAAATACTTTGAACTCGCCCTTAATTTAGAAGAATTAAATAACAATTTAAAAGGGATGGGATATGATTACAGTAATCTGGGAGAAGTTTATATGTTTAAAAAACAATATGACAGCTCTTATGCCTATCATATAAAGTCGTTGAAAATTGCAGAAAAAGCTAGATCAAAGGATAATATTGCAATTATTAATAATAATATTGGTTTGATGTTTCAGCATAAAGGTGAGTATGAAAGATCATTAGAATATTTTAATAAAGCGCTTCCTGTACTTAAAAAATTTAGGAGTAAGCGGTATTTGAGTAATACTTTTACCAATATTGGAATAGATCAAATTCATCTTAAACAATATAATAAAGCCGAAAACAATATTAAAGAAGGACTTCAAATTGCAAAAGATATTTCTTCACGTGAAAATATCATATTGGCTTATAAAGCATTATCTGATCTTTATAACCATAGCAACCGTTTTGAAAAAGCATTAGATACGTATGAAATGATGACGGTTTATAAAGACAGTATGTTTAATTTACAAAGCGAAAATCATATTGCTGCTCTTGAGGTTAAGTATGAAACCGAAAAAAAAGATCAAAGAATAGAACAATTAAATCTCGAAACAAAAGTTCAAAAAAGTAATATTATCAATCAGTTTTTTGCTATTGGTTTATTAGTACTATTGGTTATTTTCTTTATTTTTTATAATAAATTAAGGTTAAAGAATAAAACCCTTGAAATTGAAGATATGCGAAATAATATTGAAGAGTATTTAGTTCAGATATCAAGGTTAGAAAGTGATGATTGCAGAAAAAATAAGATTGATATAACAGCCAAGTTAGAAAAATATGGAATATCATCAAGAGAAGCAGAAGTGTTAAAATACATATCACAGGGTATGAAAAATCAGGAAATTGCCAATAAAATGTTTGTATCTCTTTCTACAGTAAAAACCCACACAAAAAATATTTTTGATAAGCTAGATGTTCGTAATAGAATTGAGGCTGCAAGAAAAGCTCAGGGACTTCATTAATGAGTGAATGTTTTAACCC
>JAOZVI010000099.1 GCA_029938265.1 Flavobacteriaceae bacterium
TTTGAGTAATTTGACTCCGCTTTGCTACGTCTAATTATTTAGTGCTTCTGCACCTTTGAGTAATTTGACTCCGCTTTGCTACGTCTAATTATTTAGTGCTTCTGCACCTCCAACAATTTCTAAGATTTCATTGGTAATTGCAGACTGACGAGCTTTATTGTATTGTAACAACAGTTCATCTCTTAGCTCAGTTGCGTTATCAGTTGCTTTATGCATAGCAGTCATACGAGCTCCGTGTTCTGAAGCATAAGAATCTCTGATGGCCTTGTACAATTGTATTTTAAGAGATTTAGGAATTAATCCTTTAACAATTGCTTCTTTTGAAGGTTCAAAAATATAATCTGTATTTGTATTATCATCTGAATCAGGTTGTAATATAGGTAAATATTGTTCTTCAGTTATTATCTGAGTTGCAGCATTCTTAAAACTATTATATACCAATTCAATTTTATCAAAAGTTCCATCTAGGAATTGCTTCATAAGATCATCAGCAATTAATGCAATATTTTCAAAGGTTAAATTATCAAATAATTCACTCTCATTTTTGTAAATATTACAATCTTTTGAAAGGATATCAAATCCCTTTTTACCAATACTTAAAATAGAAACTTCTTTATCAGAATATTTTGTTTCAATAAGATGACCTGTCTGTTTTATAATTGATGAATTAAAAGCACCACATAAACCTCTATCGGAAGTAATAACTACAATTAAAACCTTATTGATCTCTTTTTGCAATGTAAAAGCTCCACCTATATCACTATCAAGAGTTGCGCTTAAACTTTGCAATAACTCAGTAAGTTTATTTGCATATGGACGCATTTTAACGATAGTATCCTGAGCCTTTTTTAATTTAGATGCAGAAACCATTTTCATGGCACTGGTAATTTGCATCGTTGACCCGATAGAAGCTATTCTGTTTCGTATCTCTTTTAAGTTTTCCATTCTTGTAAATATTGTGCGTAAATAGTATTGAATAGATCTCAATACTAAAAACTAACTACTAAATATTATTTATAAGTTGAAGCAATTTCTTGAATAACTTTATCCAATACTAAAATCACCTCATCTGTCAATTTACCTGATTTTAAAATATTTAAAGTATCTATATGTTTTGTTCTTAAGTGTCCAATAAAAGCTTTTTCATAATCTTTTATTTTTTCAACAGGCACATCTTTTAGCAAGTTCTTTGATCCTGCATAAATAATTGCAATTTGATCTTCAACTTTAAAAGGATCATTTTGTGCTTGTTTTAATATTTCAACATTACGTCTACCTTTTTCAATTACATTAAGCGTAGCTGTATCTAAATCTGAACCAAATTTTGAAAATGCTTCTAATTCTCTAAATTGTGCCTGGTCTAATTTTAGTGTTCCGGCAACTTTTTTCATCGATTTAATTTGTGCATTACCACCAACACGAGATACTGATATACCTACATTAATTGCTGGGCGTACACCCGAGTTAAATAAATCGGTTTCTAAGAAAATCTGACCATCAGTAATAGAAATTACATTGGTTGGGATATAAGCTGATACATCACCTGATTGTGTTTCAACAATTGGCAATGCAGTTAATGATCCACCACCTTTTACTTTTCCTTTTAACGATTCTGGTACATCATTCATATTTTTAGCAATAGCATCAGAATTGATTACTTTTGCTGCACGTTCTAATAATCTAGAGTGCAAGTAAAATACATCGCCAGGATATGCTTCACGTCCCGGAGGGCGACGTAATAATAATGAAACTTCACGATAAGCAACAGCTTGTTTAGAAAGATCATCATAAATGATCAAAGCAGGGCGACCGGTATCTCTAAAATATTCACCAATTGCAGCACCTGCAAAAGGTGCGTAAAATTGCATGGTAGCAGCATCTGATGCATTAGCAGCTACAATTGTAGTATAAGCTAAAGCTCCTTTTTCTTCTAAAATATTGGCAATACTGGCAACTGTTGAGCCTTTTTGACCAATGGCTACATAGATACAATAAACAGGTTCACCTGCATCATAAAACTCTTTTTGATTAATGATCGTATCAATAGCAACAGTAGTTTTTCCTGTTTGACGGTCACCAATAATCAATTCACGTTGACCTCTTCCTATTGGAATCATTGCATCTATTGCTTTAATACCCGTTTGTAAAGGTTCAGAAACAGGTTCACGAAATATAACACCAGGAGCTTTACGTTCTAAAGGCATTTCAAATAGTTCGCCTGTTATGGGTCCTTTACCATCAATTGGAGAACCCAGTGTATCTACAACACGTCCTAAAATACCTTCACCGATATTGATAGAAGCAATTCGATTGGTTCTTTTAACAGTAGCACCTTCTTTAATTGCTGTAGAATGACCTAATAATACAACACCAACATTATCTTCTTCTAAGTTAAGTACAATTCCTTCAAGTCCGTCTTCAAACTGAACCAATTCACCGTATTGCACATTTGCCAAACCATAAACTCGAGAAATCCCATCACCAATTTCTAACACGGTTCCCACTTCATCTAATGAAGCTTTTCCCTCAAATCCTTTTAGTTGTTCTTTTAAGATTGCTGATACTTCAGCTGGTTTTATTGTTGCCATTTTTTGTTATTGTCTTAATTTATAATTTAGATATTGTATTATCTTCAAAATCTTTAAGCATAGTATTTAACATGCCCGATACGCTTGAATCTAATTGTTTATCGCCAACACGTAAAATAAATCCACCAGTTATCGAAGGATCTACAATATTATTTAAGGAAATATCTTTTCCAACTATACTTTTAACTTTGGCTAATATTTTTTCTTCTATTTTTTTTGTTAGTGGAACTGCTGTAGTAACTTGTGCTATCTCTACTCCTATTAGTTGATCGTAAATAATATTATACTCTCTAGCAACAAGTTCTAATAGCTCTAAACGCTTATTTTCTATCAATAAATTAATTAGTTCAAGACTTATGGTATTCACCTTTGAACCAAAAATTTTATTTAAAACTTCTTTTTTAATTCCTGATTTGATAACAGGATTCTTAATCATTAAACCCAATTCATCATTTTCAGAAATAGTAGAGGCGATCAATTCCATGTCCTTATTGATCACTTCAGTTAATTCTTTTTCTTTTGCAAGTTCTAATGTAGCTTTCGCATAACGTAAAGCAGCTCTTGTTCCTTTCATATTACTAATTTAAAGTTGCTTCATCCAACATTTTATCAATTAACTTGATCTGTTTGTCTTTATTGGATAATTCATCTTTTAGTACTTTTTCAGCGATACCTACTGATAATTCAGCTACTTGATTTTTTAAATCATCAATAGCAGATTTTTTTTCAGTTTCGATAGCCACTTTGGCTTGTTCAATGATTTTATCGGCCTGAGTTTTTGCTTCATCTTTAGCTTCTGCGATCATGCTATTTTTCATTGTACGCGCTTCTTTCATCATATTTTCTCTTTCGGATCTAGCTTCTTTTAAGATCGTCTCGTTGCTGGATTTTAATTCTGCCATTTCCTGACGTGCTTTATCGGCTTCGTCTAAAGCATTTTTAATACCTTCTTCCCTATCATTTAAAGCAGTTAAAATTGGATTCCAGGCATATTTTCTTAATACCAAAAGCAATACTATAAAAAGTACTATTTGCCAGAAAAAAAGTCCAAATGAAAAATCATTAATTAATTTATCCATAATATTTTATTAAATTCAGTTTGTTTTAAACAATAGCTATAACCAACCGTTATAGCTATTGTTTGATTGTGTGATTAGCCAACAAATAATGCGGCAAAAGCAATCCCTTCAACAAGCGCTGCTGCAATCAACATAGCTGTTTGAATTTTTCCATAAGCTTCGGGCTGACGAGCAATGGCATCCATTGCTGATCCACCAATTCTACCAATACCGATACCGGCACCAATTACGATTAAACCTGCTCCTACAATACTTGGAATCTCCATAATATATATAAATTAAAAATTAAACATTCATTTATTAATGTGCCTCTTCATGATCATGTTCTTCAACTGCAAAGCCAAAATATAAGGCTGAAAGCATAGTAAAGATATAAGCTTGTAAGGCAGCTACTAAAAGTTCAATAATTGTAAGGAAAAAAGCAAGAAAAAATGATAAGCCACTTCCTAACCAATTTTTGAATATAAACATCAAACCAATAATACTCATCAATACAACATGACCAGCCATAATATTTGCATATAAACGAATCATCAAAGCAAATGGTTTGATAAATACACCTAATAATTCAATAGGTGCCAATATAATTTTCATAGGCCACGGCACTCCGGGCATCCAAAAAATATGTTTCCAGTAATTCTTATTACCTGAAATTTGAGTAATTATAAATGTAATTATTGCCAATGCAGTAGTAATAGCAATGTTACCTGTAACATTTACACCAAGAGGTGTTAATCCAAATAAATTTAAAAACCATATAAAAAAGAATACAGTTAGTAAAAAAGGCATAAATCTTTTATACTGTGGATCACCAATATTGGGTTTAGCAATGTCATCTCGAATGTAAACTATTATTGGCTCAAAAAATCTGCCGGCACCTTTAGATATCGATCCTTTACCTAAGGATTTTGCCAATCCACCAAAAAGTAAAAGCATTAAAATACCTGTTACAATTATCATGAAAACACTTTTTGTGATTGAAATATCTAAAGGTTTTACATTCGTTGGATGTTGATGGTCATCTAAATCAATGGTACCTTCAGCATCAGTTTTGTATATTTTATTGTGATATAATTTGTAGTAATTTCCATTATTCTCGGCTACTGTTTCACCATGGCTAAATTTAGAAGAAGAAAAAAACTGTAATCCATTATCCCATAAAATTACAGGTAAAGAAAAGCCATAATACTTGTTGTTTTCTTTATCATATGTAAAAACAAAATCATGAGAATCTTGAATATGATGATCAATATCTGCTTTTATCTCTTTTTTTATATCATTTTTATCATCATTTGCAGCAGGTACTTCATGCTGAGCAAATAAATTTAAGTTAAAAACTAAAAGGGTGATTGTAAGGAATTTCACTGAAAACTTACTTTGCATATCAATCAATTTTATTTGCTTTTATAAAGTCTTGCAAATGTATGATTTTTATTTATATGTAAAAAAACAAATTTGGATATTATTTTATGATGAAACTCATCTAAAAAAATTCCCAAACCAGAAGAAGTTAGATACAAAAAATAAAGTAGAATCTTAGGCCCTGCGAGGCAGAATAATTCTGTATTCATTAGCGATATAAAGGCTGATAATAAAAGCTTTTAAGTAATTCTATATGAATTCATCTGAGCACTCAGGATGCCTGAATTTTAATTTATTTTTCTTTATTTAAAATTTTAATGACACCTAATGTTTCAATTATCAGACAAATAGCATAAGGGGTAAAAAAAGCAGCAAATTCTAGCGTTTCCATCTTCCCATCTGATTTATAGTAGGGATAAAAAACAAGGAAAAAAACAATAAATTTAATAAAACTTCCGCCCATATAAATAAAACCTAGCTGAGCAGAATATTTTTCTTTTGAGTAGAATAAAATTAGATAGATAACTAATGCCAGTATAAAATTAACTACATAAGCAGCGATAATTTTATGTTCAAATAATGGTAATTCATTAAAATGTAAAAGAGTTAAGTGAATTAAAAATGCAATACTTAAACTTAATAGCAATATTAAAACAAACTTATTTACTTCTTTCATTAAAAAGATTTATTTGTTGATGCTTTTAACTTGCCTTAATAAACTATAAAATGATACAACAATTCCCAATAGGGTTAAAAACATTGTATATAGGTCATTTTCATTGGGATATTTTCCATCTAACCACTTTCCTAAGTAAACGAATAGGTAGATTGTTACTCCCATTTGTAAACCCACTCCAGTTAATCGAATGTATTTATTAAGCTGTTTTTTGGGCTTCTGATTTGTCATGATGCATTTTTTTTACTGAACCTTTCATAGAACATGTTGCATTAAAATCGGCTCCTGGTTCTACAGATAATTTTCCCAAAATAACATCTCCATTAATAGTAGCAGTTTCTCTTAAAGACAGCAATTGATCAACGATTAATTTTCCTGAAAAAACTCCTTCAATATCAGCATTTGTACATTCAATAGTTCCATTAACAGTACCTTCCTTTCCTATGACCACTCTTCCGTTGGTTTTGATATTTCCTTCAATTTTACCGTCAATCCTAAAATCACCGTCAGAAGAAAGATCTCCCACCAGTGATGTGTTTTTTCCTATAATATTTCTTTCTGTTACCTGAGCAACTACTCCCTTTTTTTCGTTAAACATGATAATAATATTTTATTTTTGATTATTATTTTCTTTTTTATCCAACAATTCTAAAGCTGAAGTTGCATGTTTGCTTTCTTCAGTATTTGGAAAATTTATAATAACATAATCTAATTGTTTTCTGCAAGCTGCTTCACCACTTGTTTTCAATTCAAGAAAAGCTTTTAAAAGTTCAAATTTTGCTTCAATTGGTAAACCTTTATACTGTTCTTCAATCTCATTTATACTTGATAAAGCATATATATATTCACCTTCTTCATAACAAATAAATGTATTTTTATAAATATTTTCGGGGGAGTCTTCTCTTTGTTCTTTATTAATTACCTTTTCCGGATTTTGTATAATTTGTGTATATCGGCTATCCGGATAATTACTAACGATATCATTTTTATATTTATTGCTCAACTGGGTATCAAAATTTTCATAAATTTTAAATAAATGATACTTAACCGGAAGTATTAAATATTGTTCTGGATTAGAATTCAGATAATTTTCAAAATTAACTGCAGCCTTTTCATATTCTTTAAACTGTTCTTTATATAGTAATCCTAAGTTATAATAGGCATCATCTCTCAAACTTGTTATACTGTCTAAACTTTGCTTTTCTGTAGGGATATTATCAAGGTAAAAATCAACATCAAATTTTTGAGTATCATCAACAATTAATGATTGGTTGCCTGAAGTATTGACTCTACTGTCCATACTTTTTTGTGAAATGATCCAATTGTCTTCTAGAGGGCGGTTGCCGTATTGTTTTTGGAATTCTTGCATACCAAAACCAACAATTTGAACATTGTAAAAGTAAAATTTTCCCTCAGATACATTTTGCTTAGAACCCGCATTGGTAAACTTACCAAAACCTGAAGATCTTTGTTGTTGATCTTCAAGTAATTTCCTTTTTTCTTCCTCAACTTTTAGATCTTCAACATACTTTTCAAAATAATTTCTTTGATCTTCAGGAGATAAAGAAGCCAGATACAAAATACTGTCATTATTCTTTAATAGATTTTCATAAAAAATAACTTCTTCTAAACTTTTATTTTTACGAACAATTTTTCGCATCCTTTTTGTATTAGGATCTATATTTTTGATCTGTAAAACACTATCATAATAGGCACCTGCAGTAATATAATTTGCTTTATCAAAATTTATATTTCCCAATTGCTCGTATGATAAACTTTTTTGATAAGGTTTTAATTTATTGGTCAGAATTGAACTTTCAAAAAATCCTTGAGCATTCTCCATATTATCTTTCTGAAGTGCTATTAAACCGGCTTGATAATATAATTCATCATAATAAGGTCTGTTTTCTCTGTCTTCGATCAATTCTCGTAAAGCAAAAATAATGGCTTGTGTACTATCTTTGTCTGTATAATTCTTTGCACGTTCAATTTGAGCGTGAACTTTGTACTTACGGGGCACTTTTTTTAGATATAACAATGTTTCAAATGTCATATTTGAGGAGTCTATCTTGTTTTCTTCTCGATAAATTTGACCTAGAATAAATAAATTTCTTGAGCTTTGATTTGGTTCTTTAAAATAATATGTCGCAATTTTTAATTGATCAATAACATGCTGAGTACTATCTAATTGCGTATAAGCCATTGCTTTAGCTGTATGTGCTTTTTCTAAAATTTCTTCAGGCAATTCAAACATATCTACAATTGAATTTAAGGATTCTATGGCGAGTTTTTCATTTTGTAATCTGATGTTTGCTTTTGCTTTCCAGATCTTGGTTTCGTAATAAAGATCAGCATTTGGATATTTATCAATTGCGAAGGTAAATGCTTCTAAAGCAGGAACAAATCTTTGAGAATAATACCTTGATTTGCCTAATAATAAATAGGCATCATCAATTTGTTCATTTTTTTCCAGATCATCAATAACCATTGAGTGTTTTTGTATGGCTTTTACGGCTTTTTCCTCTGATTTATCAAAACCTTTCAACTCAGTTGATTTGGCAACTGATTGTCCGGGCATCGGAATAATCTCTTCTTCAAGTTTTAGGGGTTCTATAGGTAATCGTTCCCAATAATTATCTTCGTAAGTTTCATCTAATTGCTTTTTTGCTTCATCAAAAGCAATATTACCATTGTACAAAATATTATATTTTGCAACCATAGCATGTGATTTACGATTGATATAAGTATCCTTTTTAGTAGAACAACTGCTTATTAATAAGATGAATGAGAATAGAAATAATAAAATGTATACTACTTTTTTCAAAATATTTATTTATTCTTTTTATAAACATTAAATTTTTGAGAGGGCTGTAAAATTACAAAAAATTGAAAAATTATGATGCTTTTAGGTAAAGTTTATATTCGGGGTAAAGTTTGCTTATTTCTTCTTTAAGTTTTAAAGGAATAAGAGATGTTAGAATATATACAAAAATTGTAAGAAAGAAAGAGGAAAGAAAAAATTCAGTTGAGTTCAGGATATAAGTTTTAATATTTATAATAAACACTTACTAAACTACAAATAACAAACTCAGAACAACAAAACAGCCTATT
>JAOZVI010000250.1 GCA_029938265.1 Flavobacteriaceae bacterium
TTTTATTTTTAGCATTTCCGAATTTTCTGTTCCGGCATTTTTTGGTATTAAAGTTTTTACTACTGAAATATTTACTCAATTCTCTGCATTTTATAATCATTCTCTTGCAATTTTACAATCTACTTTGCTGATTCTTATTTGTATTTTTCTCTTGTTTGCTGAAAAAAAACATATTGCCAATGCTCCATTCCTTTCCATTAGCGTAAAAGGAACCAGCAATAGATCCTACAGTTTAAAAAAGTGGAATCTATTAAGTATATTCTTTTTGTTTGGCTGGTTCTTTATTACCGTTGTTTTTCCCTTTATTATTCTCTTTTTCCAATCTTTTAAAAATGGAACATCTAAATTTATTCAGGCATTTGAATTATTAAAACCAACTTTCAGTAATTCAATAGGACTGGCATTATTGGGTGCACTAATTATAATTTTAGTTGGTTTTACTGCTGCTTACCACACTACACGACAGACACATAATAAAAAAACAGAATTATTTGATTGGTTTTTGCTCATTATTTTTGCAATTCCTTCAACTATCTTTGGTATTAGTTTGATCAAATTTTATAATCAACCTATTCTTGATTTCATATATTCAAGTTATGCAATAATAATTATAGGTTATATTGGAAAATTTTCATTTATCTCAGCCAAATTAATCGGTAATGCCATCAAACAAATTCCAAATTCATTAGATGAGGCTGCACAAATTCAAGGCATTCCATTTTTTACACGGCAAAAAAAAATATTAATACCTTTGATTATACCCACACTGTTTGTGGCCTTTATCATTAGCTTTATTTTTAGTCTTGGTGAATTAGGAACAACAATTATGCTTTATCCGCCAGGTACAGAGATCATGCCCATAAAAGTCTTTACCATAATGGCAAATGCACCTCAATCTCTTACAAGTTCTATGACTTTGATTGTTTTTTCTATAACTTTGTTGCTTATCAGCAGTTTCTACTTTTTAGTAAAACCTTTTATTAAAAATTTTCGTTATGGCAATGATTGAGTTTAAAAACATAACACATTCTTATGGCACCAAACCTGTGCTCCATAATCTGACACTAAATTTTAAAACCAACCAACTAACCTGTTTACTCGGTGGTTCAGGATGTGGAAAAACTACTATATTAAGACTTATTGCTGGTTTGGAAATACCACAAACCGGACAGATTATCATCGAGGATGAAACTGTCACTAAAAACAAGCAAATACTTATTCCTCCACATCAACGAAATATAGGTTTTATCTTTCAGGATCTAGCACTTTGGCCTCATTTTACAGTTTATAAAAACATTGCTTTTGGATTAACCGAACGAAAAAATACCAGCCAAAAAGTGAAGGAGGAAAATGTAAAAGATACTGTTTTAAAAATGCTTGATTTTTTTGGCTTAAAGGAACATGCTGATAAGTACCCACATCAACTTTCGGGAGGACAAAAACAATTGGTAGCTATTTCTCGCTCATTAGTACTAAAACCAAAAATATTATTGTTGGATGAACCCCTTGCCAACCTCGACGTAAAACTGAAAAGTAAAATACTTGAACACATCAAAAACCTGAAACAAAATTTTGACCTTACACTCATTTATGTAACGCATGACCATAAGGAAGCTTTCGCAATAGCAGACGAAATAGTTGTATTAAATGATGGTAAGATTGAAGAAACAGGAAGTGCAAAACAACTAAAAAAATCGGAAAATAAATTTGTAAAATATTTTTTAGAATACTAATTATTAATAACTTAAAATTATGAAAATATTAAGTATTGTTTCACTGAGCATTGTTTTACTCATAAATTATTATCAAACAAATATCAATAACACAAATACTATAAAAGAGAACATTAGTGAATCCAGTAAAATTATGTCAATTTTACCAGTTGATACTACCTTCACGTTTAATGATTATGAACTTGGCAAAATACCATCCGGTTGGTCGCAATATTATACAGGAAAAGGAAAAAGTACCGATTGGAAAATTGTAAATGATAATGGGAATAAAGTTTTAGCTCAATTATCAAGTGATAATCCAAATTATCATTTTAATGAAATTGTTTTCGATGGAATCAAAGTTAAAAACGTAGCATTAACAGTTAAGTTAAAGGGTGTTAAAGGAAAAATGGATCAAGGTGGCGGTTTTGTCTGGCGCTTCATTGATGCCGATAATTATTATGTTGTTAGGGCAAATCCTCTTGAGGATAATGTGGTTTTATATAAAGTGGAAAATGGAAAAAGATCAGATTTACCATTAATAGGTAAAGGAAAAACTTATGGAATTAGTGTAGAACCTCTTGGCAAAGGCTGGAATACTTTAAAGTTAACAGTTTTAGATAATATATTTACTGTCTATCTAAATAACAAACAAATATTTATGGTAAAAGATGAAACTTTTACAAATGCAGGCAAAATTGGACTATGGTCAAAAGCGGATGCTGTAACTTATTTTGATGATCTTCAAGTAAATATTTTAAAGTAGGTTGAGTAGAATTTAGGAAATTTCTTAACCTATAAAATATTGTAAGCCATCAATTTTTTAACGGTACTGGCGTTGAATTAACCTCATCTAAGATATAATAGTA
>JAOZVI010000251.1 GCA_029938265.1 Flavobacteriaceae bacterium
CCATGCTTGTTGGTCGTGACACTCAGATGCCTGACTTGTTGATCCTACTCAGTACCCTTGGTGGTCTGAGCTTATTCGGCGCTTCCGGTCTGGTGCTCGGGCCAATTCTTGCAGCGCTGTTTCTGACAGTTCTGGCGATCTACAGTCGGGTTTTTGCTGACTGGCTGAATGTTGAATACTGACTATGCAAGGTACCATAACTCTTTACTGACACTATAAAATGAACTTCACAACAATGCCCCAGGTGGACTCACAACTCCGAATAAGGTTCAAAACTCCATAAGAGAATTGGACTTTTTTGATGGTGTTTCGACAAATCGTAGAGAGCAGGAAAGATAAAAGAGGTCAAATAAAGTATTACGAAATAAACTGTGGATAATTCATTATGAAAAAATTATGCTTTCCCTTGTTATTTTTGATCCTGACAGTTGCCGGTTGTGCCAAAAAACCACCTGAACCGATCGCTGTCCAGATCCCCACCCGGCCTGTCGATTATCTTCATGAGGTCAAGCCCATTCTTGATAAACGTTGTGCGGTGTGTCACTCTTGCTACAACTCTCCCTGTCAGCTAAAGCTCAGTTCATTTGAGGGTGTTGATCGGGGAGGAAGTAAAAAACCTGTCTATAATGCCACCCGCCTGAGTACCATGGATCCCACTCGCCTCTTTATTGACGCCAGGACCACCAAAGAGTGGCGCGGCAAAAATTTTCATACGGTGACAGAAAGTACGGCCGCTGAAGGGCTCAATAACTCACTTATGCTTCAGATTCTGGATCATAAGATGAAAAATCCAGAATCGACAGGAGAGTACCATTCCGAGGCCGATGACTTGACCTGCTCCGAGAGCACCATTGAACTGGACGGCTATCTCTCTAAGCATCCCAACCGCGGAATGCCCTTTGGTTTTCCCCCCTTGAAAAAAGATGAGTTTGAACTTATTGCCGGCTGGCTGGCCCAGGGTGCAAAGGGTCCAACGGCAGCGGAACAGCATGAACTGACCACTCCCAAGGGAGTGGATGCGGCTCAGATCACAACATGGGAAAGCTTTCTGAACAATACTGACCCCAAGTATGCTATGACCGCCCGTTATCTTTATGAACATCTCTTTCTTGCTCATATTAAATTTGGCACAGACACTAACGAATATTATGAACTTCTGCGTTCGAGAACAGCTCCCGGCACTCCTGTTGATCTTATCAATACAGTACGTCCATATGACGATCCGGGGACAGAGACATTCTATTATCGTTTTCGTAAAATCCATTCCACTATCGTTCATAAAACCCATATGGTTTTTGGTCTGGATGATGCCAAGCTTACCCGTTTTGAAGAGCTGTTTATCGATCCGCCATGGTTGGAGGAGCCTCATCTGATGGGGTATGATGCTACGGAGAGTGCCAATCCCTTTGGTATATTTCAGCAGATTCCACCTCGTTCACGCTATCAGTTTCTCCTCGATAATTCCCATTATATCATCATGACCTTTATCCGGGGGCCGGTGTGTCGTGGCCAGATTGCCCTGAATGTTGTTCCCGATCATCTCTGGCTGTTGTTTCAGGACCCGGACCATGACCTCAGTGTTCAGTATCCGGGATTTCTTAAATTGCAGAAAGATAACCTGATTATGCCTATTGAAATGGGCAGTAAGTTTCCAGTGCGGGATCTGCTTGGCAGTAAGTATTATAAGGCATTCAGGGAATATTATGATGCGCGTCAGGAATTCTATATGAGTCACAACTTTAACGGACAGGGCTACGAGGTCATCTGGAAAGGGAATAAGGGTTCAGACAGCCCCGCACTCACGGTGTACAGGCATTTTGACAGTGCCTCGGTGCACAAGGGGGTCATTGGTGACTTGCCTCGCACAATATGGGTAATAGATTATCCGCAACTGGAGCGTATTTATTACGCCCTGGTGGCCGGTTTTGATGTGTATGGGACCTTGGGGCATCAGCTGATGGTTCGTCTCTATATGGATGGCCTGCGTATTGAGGGGGAGAGTCATTTTCTGAGCTTTATGCCTCAGGAGTTGCGCATACCCATGATGGAATCATGGTATAAAGGAGTGGAACCAGAGAAGGTTGTCTATTCCGATGCGGGGATTCCAACCAAAATTGATTTTAAGACAGATAACCCCAAAAGGGAGTTTGTTGAAGAGATTGTTAATAACCGGATCCTGCCTGAGACAGGGATCACTTTTGACAAGGTCAACTATCTACCAGCAGGTACTGAATTCCCACCTTTGCCTGATAAATATGAAACTTTGGCAGATTACCTCCAGGCCTTTCAGTCGGTATCAAAGCCTGGAACAAAGTTTTTCTCACTGGTGAATGATTTTAATGCCAACGTGGTTTATATCCGGATTCGCAAAAATGATGGAGAGGATGTGGTGATCTCAATGATCATCAACCGCTGGCACGATAACGTTCAGTTTATGTTTGACGAGAAATCGGCTCTGGACCCCTCCCGTGATAATGCAGATTATATTAAAGGATTTCTGGGTTCATATCCAAACTATTTCATAGATATCCAACAGGATGATTTACCGGAATTCTTTAACCTCCTC
>JAOZVI010000252.1 GCA_029938265.1 Flavobacteriaceae bacterium
ATGCTGGATCTGTTAATTGTTTTAGCGGTACTCGCTTTGATCGTTCACCTCTGGAAATACATCGCCGGAGCCATAGGTTGCTTGCTGCTGATCGTCATGGCCGCTCTTCTCGTCCTCTGGCTGATTGGATTTTTTAATTATTAAAGGAAAGTTGAAGATGAAGAAAAAGATTTTGTATGTGGATATGGATAATGTGCTGGTGGACTTCCCGTCGGCGTTTCCGCATTTGCCGCTGGACGTTTATGAAGAATACGAGGGGCGGCATGATGAGGTGCCCGGGATTTTCTCGCTGATGTCTCCCTTGCCCGGTGCTATCGAGGCCTTCCGCAAACTCTCGGAGCATTTCGATACCTATATCCTTTCGACATCGCCGTGGGGGAATCCGTCTGCGGGGTCGGATAAGTTGATGTGGGTGCAAAAGCATCTTGGGCCCTGTGCGCACAAGCGGCTGATCCTTTCTCACCATAAAAACCTGAACCGGGGTGATTATCTCATCGATGACCGGTTGAAGAATGGCGCGGACAGATTTGAGGGCGAACACATTCATTTCGGGACAGAAACGTTTCCGGACTGGAGCACCGTGCTGGACTATCTGCTCCCCGACTCCTGCCTTCTGGCTGATTAGATTTTTCACAACCGCTTCGCTAGAGGAACCCCGAGAGGCTCCGAGGGGAGGAAAACAAACGGGGCCGTCATTGACGGAACCCTGCATGGCAGGGGTTGGGTTTAAGTGAAAATTTCAGCAGCAAACGAGTTTGCCTCTGTGATGTCCGCTTCAAGCCTTTGCTGGTTGTTCATTACGTAAATTCGCGTGATTAGCGGTCAAAACTCTTCTCTGACTAACTCTGTCCCCCTCAAGCGATAGCGGTTGTAAAAGATATTCTCGCCTCTTTGTTTGCTTCGTTGTCTCCATGTGGAAATCCCCCCATTACTCCGGTATTCCATTTTCCCAACATTCCATTCTCCAGGGACACTCTATGTCCGACCCCCTCTGCTATTCTGCAAGAAAAATATAGGAGATCCATTATGAGTAGAGGTAGGCATCGTTTTTTTCGTTCCGGTAAACAGAGCTTTCCCACGCCTGATTCTTCCGGCTTTCCAATGAATGCATTGCTGGCACGCTATACGTTAAACCTGCTTCCTGTCACACCGCTTCACAGTGAGTTTCTGGAAATGATGTTATCATTTAGTGGGGTTTCCGCTGTAGCCAAAGCACTTGCCGCAGTGTTTGAGAAGGTTTTGTCTCCGGATGAAATAAAAGAAATTCATGCGTCTGAGGATGCGGACGAATTAATTCGCTGGTTCCGGACTCTCCTTGAGAAACGGGCGACAAAGCGGACAGAGAAGCTACTTAGAGAGCGGCTGGTAGAGGTTGTGCGCTCTAGCATGCCGCCGTTGCCATCATCTCAGTCCGCATATGCCCGTCGCAAAGCCCACCTGATGAAGTTGCTCGGTTTGACAGAGGATGATGTGCGGGTCCTTGAGTGTGCGGTCTGTTATCAGTCGGGGAGTCAGTTGGAGGACTATTGCGATCAGTATCCCGCCTCAGATTGGGTGGCGCTTTTTTCCGTTGCGCTTGGGATGTCCAAAGCGGCCGTGAACAAACGGATTGTGAAAGGAGGGGTTTTGGCATCCAAGGGCCTTCTTGATATTGGGGAAAATAATCTCCAGACAAGTGAGTCCCTTTTCGATTTCCTTTTTGGTTTGTCGGACGACTTCCTGACAGGAGATGAGTTTTCGCTGACCAAAGGCTCGTCTTTCCCCCTCGATAGTTTTCCTGTGGAACAAAAAGATTTGAAGGTTTTCCTGAAAACCTTGAGCAATCCGGCTCCATGCCATCTGTTCTTTTATGGCCGCCCTGGCACGGGTAAGACCGAGCTGGCAAAAGCACTAGCTGCCGAGGCGGGGCGCCAGGCATTCCTTGTGAAATATGGCTCGGATGGTGATGAGCGGGATCGACGTGGTGCCATCACCGCCACAATGGGCATGGCTCCGGTTGATGCCGTAGTGGTTATTGATGAAGCCGACCGCTTGTTGAACACCGCAACCTTTTTCCAGCCAAAGAGAGTCGATAAAGGTTGGATTAACCATTTTATGGATGAGTGTCGGCACAAGGTGATCTGGATCGCTAACGAGTCAGATGCCATTGAATCATCTGTAATGCGCCGTTTTTCCTACAGCTTAGAATTTAAGAAGTTCACCGCATCCCAGCGGGAAAGCGCATGGAGGATACAGCTTAAAGACCATCCATTGTCTAAAGCGATCCCACCAGTGATCTTGGCGCGGCTTGCCAGAGAGTACGAAACGGATGCGGGCGGTATCGCCTCCGCCCTGAAAGCGGCGGAAAACATCTTCACAAATTGCACTCCGTCAGCCGCTGAGGTGGAACAAACGCTCGGGCAATTATTGGAGCATCACGAAAAGCTTTCGGGGGTGGATCGAAACAAGAAAAAGCTCAACCGCCTCAGCCCGAACTATGACGTGAACGCATTGCACACCGATTTGCCACCCATGGAGTTGCTCTCCTCTCTGAAAGCGCGTCAGCAAAAGATTGAAA
>JAOZVI010000253.1 GCA_029938265.1 Flavobacteriaceae bacterium
AGTCCAAACACCAGGTGCATCGCACTAAAGAAAGTGCAACGCACCAAGGCGGATTCAAGCCGCCGCCTTCTCGCTGCGCCGCCCCAACTCGCCTCCAATCACCATCAAAACCACCAATCCAACCAGACCGGCAACTAAAATCATCACAATAACATCCGGATCATCTGCAAAATTCTGCCCCGCGACGATCAGCGCTGCCGCCAGATTACGCTGCGCCGTGCCCAGCCCCAGCACCGAGCGCGTATTGACCGCCGGTCCTCCCAGCAAATAACCAATGATCGTTGCCACAATCAGGAAGATCAAGACAGCCAAGATCCCCCCAGTGCCAATAACGTCGACAATGTCGCTGAAATTAATCACCAAACCCGACACCATCAGTAGAACGAGAGCAACAGTCGAGACCTGCGCCATATGCGGCTGCAGTGAATCGGCCGTTGATTCATACCGCCACTTAATCAACAATCCCACAGCCAGCGGAACCAACATAGTGAACAGTAACGATTGGGCGATAGCCAGTGCATCGACCTCCACCCCTTGCAGCAAAAACGGAAGCACCAGCGGCATGTAAATAATCGTCGACACCATCAACAGCGTCATCAAACCTACCGAAAACGCCATATTCCCTTTCGCCGACTGCGCCAGTTTTGGCAAGAAAGGCGCCCCTGCCGCCGTCGCCATAATAATCAGCCCCGTCGCCAACCCCTGCTCCAGCGGAATAATCAGCAAGATCACAATTGCCAGAACCGGCACCAAAATAAAATTAGCCGCTAACGCCAGCACAACCAACCGCACACTGCGCAGCGGTTCAATAATCTGCCCCATCGTCAAGCTCAAACCCATCGAAAACATGCTCGTAATAACAAAAACAAGCACCGACAACTGCATAATCAAATCAAGAATTTCACCCATCAAAAAATCTCCTTTCTCTCGGTGCCTTGCACCATCCTGGTGCCTTGCACTTTCCTAAGTGCAAGGCACCTGCCTCAAAAATATCCCACCCTATCATTGACACATTCCGAAACGCCGGCTATAGGCCCAAGAGTTGTTTCTTCTTGTCCTCATACTCTTCCTTCGTGATAATTCCTTGATCCTTCAGTTGAGCGAGCCGCTCCAGCTCGTCCAGGTAGGACGGCTCGTCAGCTCCCTGACCTTCCTGAGCAGGGGAATTCTCAACGATCTCTTGGTCACTCTCATCCCGATACTGCTTCTCGATGTTGAGTTCTTCCATGGCCTTCTCTAGTTCTTCATCAGTCAACTCTTCCGGGTCCGTGCCCGTATGTTCCTCGATCCTTTGCGCGTCTTTTGTGCTCAACTTGTAAGCGCCAAAAGCGACCAAACCACCCACAAGAAGAACCCGTCGTCTTCGCCGCCGCCTTCTCATCCTCATTGCCATCCTGGCCCCACCTCTAGCACCCATTCCACCTCGTCTCATCGTTGCACCTCCATGCGAACTGTTTTGTTTATCATCAATTAGTAGTTTTTCCGACGACTATCTCCTTGCAGCGCTGCCAGGGCCATCAAGTCGGAAAATCCGGCCAAGATTATGTTAAGGCCGATGTCACCACACAGCGATCAAACAAAGCTGTTAATTCAGCCCCGTCAATGCTGTCTGGTTCGCCAATCGCCACGATCTGAGTCATTGGTTTCACGTCACCCCACTCGTCATACAACGACACATCAGAACGACGACCCACCACTTGCAACACAGCCCGCCGCTCAGGCGCTTCAGTGGCAAAAACCACACCTTTGCAGCGGTAAATGCCACCAGGCAACTTCTTCGCCATCTTGCGCACCGCTTCTAAAGACATAGGGTGTTCGGTTTCATAGCTCCACGTCTCGAAATTTTGGTCGGGATGATGATCATGCGATGCACCATTCTCTTCTATGAAAAGTCGCGCAGGGTCGTAACGACCGACGCCCAGCAAAACCTCGTAGGGCACATCACAATAATTTGTCTCCACAATACGAATGCGGTTGAAGTGATGATTGATCCACTCATACACCTGACCGACCTTTTCCGCCCCAGCCAAATCCACTTTATTAAGCACAACCATGTCCGAGAAACCAATCTGGTGTAATTTAAGTTGATTCAAGTCGGCATATTCTTGATGTTCTAAAACTTGATCAGCATCAATCACACAAGTCACACTGTCCAGGCGAATCATATCTCGATACTTGAATGATTTGAACGCCGCTACGATGCCGGCGGGATCAGCCACGCCACTTGCCTCTAACAAGATGTACTCCACCTTATCCGGACGATTGATCAGTTCGGCAACCGTTTCCACCAAATCATCCCGAATCTGGCAGCAAATACAACCATTCGCCAAACTGATCATGTCGTCTTCGATGCCGACAATGAGTCCGGCATCAATATTGATTTCACCAAAATCATTAACAAGAACGGCAATCTTCAAACCATGATCATCATTGAGAATGCGATTCATCAAGGTTGTTTTTCCCGCACCCAAAAAGCCCGTTAGGATTGTGATTGGTACGGCCGTTCCTTGATCATTTGCAATTTCCATATGTGTACTCCAAACGAGATATGTCTCT
>JAOZVI010000019.1 GCA_029938265.1 Flavobacteriaceae bacterium
TCATAACTTATAACTATTTAGTCAGAGCCACATTTATAGGAAAGTTTTTAAATGGACGAAAATATACCCGAAAATTATCTGACATAAAAAAAGTGGAAGAATTATCAAAATTAAAACCAGATGCCAATAAATAACCTCCATACGGCATGTAAAGCCATATAAAATATAGTAAATAAACAGATGCTTAACTATATCGCTGTAGATTTTAAGCGAATTTTTATTTAGGTACTTTATCCGATAACTATCTATTTAAACATATCCATTCCAGGTAGATCCGGCATGCCATCTTTTGCTGCTGCAGCCATTTCGGCTTCATTGATAGCTGTTGCTTTTTCAATAGCTTTATTTAAAGCGATAATTAAATAATCTTCTAAAGCTTCTTTGTCTTTTAAAAGAGAATTATCAATTGCAATATTTTTCACTTCTCTATTGCCGGTTACAGTAGCTATTACAATGCCATCACCTGAGTCACCATCAATATATACAGTATCTAATCTCTTTTTTGTTTCTTCAATTTTGGCTTGTGCTTCTTTGAGTTTAGCCATCATTTCTTGCATATCTCCAAACATTGTATAAATTTTAAAATTAATGTTGGTAAAATTACTAAATTTGACGGCTTAAATAATTAAAAATGAGAAAATATATAATTTTATTAACGCTAATTAGCATTATGCTTGCGAGCTCTTGCAAAAAAGAAAAAATGGGAAATGATAATATTAAACCACCAATAGCCGATAAAGTTCCAAACAAATTGGAAAAGCATGGTGATGTTAGAACAGACGACTATTATTGGATGCGTTTGACCGATGAACAAAGAAATGATAAAACGCCTGACGAGCATACACAAAAAGTATTGGATTATTTGAACGCTGAAAATGACTATTTTGATCAAAAAATGGCACATACAGAAAAGTTTAGAGAAGAACTTTTTAAAGAGATGAAAGCGCGTATCAAAGAGGATGATGAATCTGTACCTTATAAAGATAATGGTTATTATTACATTACAAGATTTGAAACAGGAGGGCAATATCCTATCTATTCTCGTAAAAAAGAAACTTTAAAAGCTAAAGAAGAGATTTTATTTGATATCAATAAAATGGCGGAAGGGTATGAATACTATCATTTGGGAGGTTTAAATGTGAGTGAGAATAATAAATTGATTGCTTTTGCTGTAGATACTGTAAGCAGGAGACAATACGATCTGCAATTTAAAAATTTAAAAACCGGTAAAATTTACCCTGAAGTTATTAAAAATACAACAGGTGGCGGGAGTGCCTGGTCTAATGATGATAAAACATTTTTTTATACAAAGAAAGATCCGGTTACATTGCGAAGCGATAAAATATACAAACATATTTTAGGAACTGATGCATCAAAAGATGTATTGATCTTTGAAGAAAAAGATGATACTTTTGGGACGTTTGTTTATAAAACCAAATCAAATAAATATATAATTATTGGTTCCTACAGCACACTTTCTAATGAGTATAGTTTTATTGATGCAGATAAACCAAATGATAAATTTAAAATTATCCAAACTCGTGAGCGCGATCTTGAATATAGCGTTGCACATTACAAAGATTATTTTTATATCCTGACCAATAAAGATGGAGCCAAGAATTTTAAAATAATGAAAACGCCGGTTGATAAGACTGAGAAAGAAAATTGGGTAGATGTTATTCCGCATAGAGATGATACTTTATTAGAAGACTTTTCAATATTTAATGATTATTTAGTATTAGAAGAGCGCGTTAACGGATTAAATAGAATTCGTATTAAGCGCTGGGATAATACTGATGATTACTATATGCCCTTTGATGAAGAAACCTACTCTGCAGGAGTTTATAACAATCCTGAATTTGATACAGATATTATCCGTTATGGATATCAATCATTTACTACACCTGCTTCGGTAATTGATTTTAATATGAATGATAAATCAAAAGAAATCAAAAAAGAACAGGAAGTCCTTGGCGGGAAGTTTGATAAAAATAATTACAAAAGTGAAAGAGTTTGGGCAACAGCCAGAGATGGTAAAAAGGTTGCAATATCATTAGTATATAGAAAAGATACAAAATTAGATAAAGACACACCATTGTTACTATATGCTTACGGTTCTTACGGATATACAATTCCTGATGGATTTAGTACCACACGTTTAAGTTTATTAGACCGAGGTTTTGTCTATGCCTTAGCACATGTTAGAGGAAGCCAGTACCTGGGAAGAGAATGGTATGAAGACGGTAAATTATTTAATAAAATCAATACATTTACTGATTTTATTGATTGTGGTAAATATTTAATTGAAAACAATTATACTTCTGCAAATCATCAATATGCTATGGGAGGTTCAGCAGGAGGTTTACTGATGGGCGCTATTTTAAATATAAATCCTGAATTGTTTAACGGAGTTGTAGCTGCAGTACCTTTTGTTGATGTGATGACAACCATGCTAGATGAAACCATTCCACTTACTACTTCTGAGTATGACGAATGGGGAGATCCTAATAAAAAGGAATATTATGATTATATGCTTTCTTATTCTCCTTATGATAATGTTGAAAAGAAAGAATATACTAATATCTTGGTAACTACTGGTTTACATGACTCTCAGGTACAATATTATGAACCTGCAAAATGGGTTGCTAAATTAAGAGATTATAAAACAGGTGATAAAATATTGTTTTTGCATACAAATATGGAAGCTGGTCATGGCGGTGCTTCAGGAAGGTTTAATGCTTTAAAAGAAACAGCAATAGATTATGTATTTATGTTAGATCTGGAAGGTATTAAAGAGTGATTTATTTAACAAAAAAGTATAGCCAAAAAACTTCACCCATCAGCTGAGCAGGTGATTTTAAAAGTGAGATAATAAATATATTCTGAATAGATTTTCGTTTTTATATAGAAATTCGTTAAGCTATACTCTTTAAAAATGAATGGCTCTTAATGCAAAAAAGCACAAATAATATTTGGATTAAAGCAGCTGTAATGGCAAGTTTTTGGGCTTCTTTTGAAATTATTGTAGGAAGCTTTTTTCACAATATGAGAATTCCATTTTCAGGTACAATTTTAGCATCTATGGGTGTTGCCATTATGGTTTCATTTCAGTATATGTGGAAGCAAAGAGGACTGATTTGGCGTGCAGGTTTAATAACAGCTTTGTTAAAAGCAGTATCTCCAAGTGGAATTATTATTGGACCTATGGTTGGAATTTTTACCGAGGCTCTTTTTATTGAATTTTTCACCTTATTATTGGGTAGAAATTTAATATCCTATATAATTGCCGGAGGTTTGGCAGTATTTAGTGCATTACTCCACAAGGTTGTAATGATGCTAATTATCTACGGCTGGGATTTAGTTAAAGTTTTAGATGGTTTCTATCAATTTCTTGTAAAAAAAGCCGGCATTGAAAATTTGTCAGTCTTTTGGTTAATTATTCTGGTTTCATCTGTGTATTTTATAGCGGGAGCAATAGGAGGAACCATTGGTTATTTTGTAGCCAAAAAAGCAATAAAAATCCAAAGTAATGAAAAAATTGATATAGATTTTAATCACAAAAAAGTGATTAAAAATGAAAATGAAGAATATTCTCTCTTCTTTTTAACATTACATCTTGTGTTGCTGATAACCGGAATTTTTGTAATAAATTATTCTCCTCTTTGGCTGAGTACACTCGTTTCTTTAACATATATCTTTTTTGTTGTAAAGTATTATGATAAAGCTGTTTTTCATTTGCGAAAGAAAAAATTTTGGTTACAATTATTGGCCATAACTTTTATCTCTTCTCTATTTTGGAACAAGTTTACTTCGGGTGATATTTTTAGTATTGAAGGAATGATAGTAGGTTATAAAATTACACTTCGTGCAGCAATGATGATCGTTGGTTTTTCTGCTTTAAGTGTTGAACTAAAAAATCCTTTTGTAAAGAACCTACTATACAATAAAGGACTAAGAAATTTATATTGGGCAATGGAGTTGTCTTTTTCTAGTTTGCCTTCGGTTATGAAAATTGCCAATCCCGAAAAAAGTATTAGATCTCCCTTAGAGTTTTTCCCATTGATGTTGAATCAGGCTGATAAATTACTTACTACTTTTGAAGATCAGATCAATAGTAATATTATTATTATTACGGGAGATACTCAAAGTGGGAAAACCAATTTTCTGAGTAAAATACAAAGATCACTCCAGGAAAAAACTATAGTACAAGTAGGCTTTATAGCGGATTCTTTATATGAAGGTGAACAAATAAAAGGACATATCCTTAAAGATCTTAGCACTGGTAAAAGTTTTAGGATTTCTTATCGAGTGCCTAAGGAAAATGCTCAAAAAGTTGGAAGATTCTTTCTGTTAAACGAAGGTTTAGAATTTGGAAAAAATATTTTACAAAGAATAATTCATTCCAATAGGAAAGATGTAATAATTGTTGATGAAGTTGGACGTTTAGAGCTAGATGGTAAAGGCTGGTCATTGGAAGTAAAAGAATTGCTGAAAGATAGATCAAGACCAATAATACTAATTGTAAGAGGAAAATATTTAGATGAATTTGTAGAAAAATTTCAGGTAAATTCACCTTATATTTTTTATCCTGAACGTGACAAAGTTAAAGATGCTGTTAATGCAGTTATTAATATTAAAGATTAGATATCATTTCATATTTTAAATTATAATCAAACAGTTGTTTCTAAACTATAAATATTTTATGAGTTTAAAAATTTTAGTATTATTTGAAAAGAAAAAATGCAGTTCTTATTTTACTAATTTACATTAATATTATTCTTATTTAAAAAAAAGCATTAATTTCACATTCTCTCATTAAAATTTAAAAAATGCAATACACACAACCCATGTTAAAAGAAGGTAGCTTAAAAGACAAAGTTTTTGTAGTTACAGGTGGTGGAAGTGGTTTAGGAAAAGCCATGACAACATACTTTTTAGAATTAGGAGCCAAAGTTGTAATTACTTCCAGAAATTTAGAGAAGTTAATAAACACGGCTAAAGAATTAGAAGATAAAACAGGTGGGGAAGTCTTACCCTTACAATGTGATGTTAGGCAATATGATCAGGTAGAAGAAATGTTAAAGGCTTCATTGGATAAATTTGGCAAGGTTGATGGATTACTCAATAATGCTGCCGGTAATTTTATCAGTCCAACTGAAAGACTTTCTGCAAATGCATTTGATACCATTATTGATATTGTTTTAAAAGGAACTAAAAATTGCACTTTGGCCTTTGGTAAACACTGGATAAAGATAAAACAAGATAAGGCTACAGTTTTAAATATCGTGACTACCTATGCATGGACAGGTTCTGCTTATGTGGTGCCATCGGCGACAGCTAAAGCAGGAGTATTAGCTTTAACTCGTTCATTAGCAGTTGAATGGGCAAAATACGGTATACGATTTAACGCAATAGCACCAGGTCCGTTTCCAACAAAAGGAGCATGGGACAGGTTATTGCCCGGAGATTTAAAAGAGGAATTTGATATGACAAAAAAAATACCTTTGCGTAGGTTAGGTGAGCATCAGGAACTTGCAAACCTGGCAGCTTATTTAATGTCTGATTTTTCTTCATACATAAATGGGGAAGTAGTTACAATTGATGGAGGAGAATGGCTTCAGGGCGCAGGAGAGTTCAATATGTTAGAAAAAATTCCGGAGCAAATGTGGGATATGTTAGAAATGATGATTAGGAGTAAGAAAAATAAGTAAAAAGTTGGAAGCTTCCTAAGAGATGGAGCAATGGAGGGACAGAACGAAACGAATATTTCTTTGCATCCTTTGCGAGAAAAATTTTTAAAGTTAATATCATTTTACTGTTATTGATAACAAAATATTAAAAAACTAGTGAATACTAATCAGGGATGTTCAAGATCAAATTTAATATGCTTTAGTGTTTTTGTAATTTAAATAGAAATCAACCTTTTACCAGTTAAAAAATATCTTAAATCCTTGAAATGGATTTTAAATATTAAATTTTGAATATTTAATCAACTATTTGTTAAAAACTTCATTTTAAAAGCTCATAAATAATCGTATTTTTACAGCTTTAAAAAATCATTTGATTTAATGGGAAAAATTATTGCAATTGCTAATCAAAAAGGAGGAGTTGGCAAAACCACAACAACGGTTAATCTGGCTGCTGCTTTAGGGGTTTTAGAAAAAAAAGTTTTATTGATCGACGCTGATCCACAAGCCAATGCATCTTCTGGTTTAGGAATTGATGTTGAGGGAGTTGAATTGGGAACTTATAGAGTTTTAGAGCATTCAATAAATATTAAAGAAACAATTGAAAAAACCAATTCCCCCAATGTAGATATTGTTCCTGCTCATATTGATCTGGTTGCCATTGAAATTGAATTGGTTGATCGTGATGATCGTGAATATATGTTGAAACAAGCTGTTCAGGAAGTAAAAGACGACTATGATTATATTTTGATCGATTGTGCTCCTTCTCTGGGTTTGATCACATTAAATGCACTAACAGCAGCTGATTCGGTTATAATCCCTATTCAATGCGAATATTACGCTTTAGAGGGCTTGGGGAAATTATTAAATACGATCAAGAGTATTCAAAAAGTTCACAATCCTGATCTTGAAATTGAAGGTATGTTATTAACAATGTACGATTCTAGATTACGTTTATCAAATCAGGTAGTTTCTGAGGTAAAAAAACATTTCCAAAATATGGTTTTTAAAACCATTATTCAACGAAATATCAGATTGGGTGAAGCGCCCAGTCATGGAGAAAGTATCATAGCTTATGATGCAACAAGTAAAGGCGCAGTTAATTATTTAAACTTAGCGCATGAAATAATTAAAAAGAACGGTGAGAATGGCTAAAGCAATAAAAAAGCAAGCATTAGGAAGAGGTTTGTCAGCCTTATTAAAAGATACCAATGATGATATCATGACGGTTAAAGATAAAAATGCCGAAAAAGTTGTTGGTAATATTTTAGAGATCGATCTAAATGCAATTTCTGTAAATCCTTTTCAGCCTCGTACCTATTTTAATGAAAATGCTTTACGCGAATTAGCCAGTTCGATTAAAGAATTGGGTGTAATTCAACCCATAACTGTCAGAAAATTAGAAGGCAACAAATTTCAACTGGTTAGTGGTGAACGACGTTTTAGAGCTTCAAAATTAATCGGATTAAAAACCATACCCTCTTATGTGAGAATTGCGAATGATCAGGAGATGCTAGAGATGGCTTTGGTTGAAAATATTCAAAGAACTGATCTTGATCCCATTGAAATTGCACTTTCATACCAACAATTAATTGATGAAATTAAACTTACACAAGAAGAATTGAGTAGGAGGGTTGGTAAAAATAGATCAACCGTTGCAAATTTCCTTCGGTTATTAAAATTAGATCCAATTATTCAAACAGGGATAAGAGATGGGTTTTTAAGTATGGGGCATGGTAGAGCTTTGATAACTATTTTTGATCAAAATACACAATTAGAAATTTATGAAAATATTATAAAAAATAAATTATCAGTTCGTCAAACTGAGCAACTGACTAAAAAAGTAAGAGAAGGTAAAACAATAAAAAATAAACAGACAACTCAGGTAGAGTTGCCTAAATTTGTTAAAAATAATATCAAAGAGATTAGTAGTTTTTTTGGACAAAAAGTAGAAGTTAAGATTTCTGGTAAAGAAAAAGGAAATATAATTATACCATTTCATTCCGAAGAGGATTTTATTCGTATTAAAAAATTACTGGAATAAATGTTAAAATCAGCTTTCTATAGTATTTTTCTTATTTATATATTCTCAATTCCAATTTTCGGTCAGGAGCAGATCAGTGATATAATAATCGAAGCTGATAGTACTGTAATTAGTCAGCAAATTGACCCTTTGAGTCCTTCAAAGGCAGCTTTTTACTCAGCTATCTTGCCTGGTTTAGGGCAAGCTTACAATAAAAAATACTGGAAAATTCCTATTGTTTATGCTGCATTGGGTACCGGTATGTATTTTTATGTCACTAATAAAAAACAATTAGATCGATATCAAACTGCCTACAAACAAAGAATTGCGGGTTATCCAGATGAATTTGATGGCGTAGATCCTAATCCTTATGTAAGTAATGAAGGTTTGCTCAGAGCTCAGAATATTTATAAAAAAAATAGAGATCTGTCACTTTTTATTACAATTGGTATATATGCACTAAATATTATTGAAGCAAATGTTGATGCCCATTTAGATGATAAAGCTTTTAATAAAAATCTATCATTTAAACCCTCACTATTTATTAATCCGGTTGATAATAGTACAGTTGCCGGAGTTTATATTAAGTATGATTTTTAATTTTAGAATGGTTTGAAAATGGTATTATTAGGATATGTAAAAATGGGTAAAGCAATAGAAATGGTTTTGCTTTAGGAGCTATTATTGCAGCAGAATGGATTATTGGTAAAACAGGTATTTTTACGATGAATGATGTGTTGGATATAAACTAAAAGATAGAAAAATTGAAAAATTGAGTGATTAAATAATCATAAAAAATTTATAATTAATAGTGATAGGTGGTAATGTTGATGTAACAATCTATTGATATTAAGTACTAATCAATAAATAAAATAATTAAATTGAAAATATAAAATTATGACCTTACAACAATGGTTTTTATTTTTCTTGGTAATTCAAGTGATTCACTTTTTGGGAACCTGGAAATTATATATTAAAGCAGGCAGAAAAGCATGGGAAGCAGCTGTACCCATTTACAATGCAGTTGTTTTGATGCAAATTATCAACCGACCAAAATGGTGGGTGTTTTTGCTCTTTTTACCCATTATCAATTTATTGATGTTTCCGGTAATTTGGGTAGAAACCATCAGAAGTTTTGGCAAGAATTCTAATATTGATACCATCTTAGCGATCGTAACTTTAGGGTTTTATATTTATTACATCAACTATATGGTTGATGTAAAATATATTGAAGACAGGAGTTTAAAACCACGTACAGCAGCAGGTGAATGGGTAAGCTCAATAGTTTTTGCAATTGTGGCAGCAACAATAGTACATACCTATTTTATGCAACCCTATACAATACCAACTTCTTCTTTAGAAAAATCGTTGTTGATTGGCGACTTTTTATTTGTAAGTAAATTTCATTATGGGGCCAGAGTGCCTATGACCACTATTGCTGCTCCAATGGTACATGATACTTTGCCGATCATTAAATCAAAATCGTATTTAAAAACGCCACAATTACCTTATTTACGCATACCCGGATTGCAAAAGATCAAAAGAAATGATATTGTTGTTTTTAGCTGGCCAGTAGATACGGTTGAATATTTTTTTAGAAAAACAAATAAAAAGATCAGAAAACCGATTGATAAAAAATCTAATTATGTAAAGCGTTGTGTAGGTATACCCGGAGATTCTTTAGCAATAAAAGCAGGTTATATTTTTATAAACGGAAAACAAACTGTTTTACCCGATAGAGCAAAAACACAACTTTATTATGATGTAAATACAGGTGGTAGACCAATAAGTGGGACTGTATTGAGAAATAGGTACCATATTAGGGAAGGCTTTCAGTTAAAAGACGGTAATTACGTTTTAAATCTAACAGAAGGGGATGCTGCTTTGCTCAAGAAAAATCCTAATGTAAAAAGTATTGAAAAGAGACTTTCCCCTGAAGGTGAAAGAGAAAATGTTTTTCCAAATATTCAATCTCTTGATTGGAATAAAGATAATTTTGGTCCGATCTATATTCCCGAAAAAGGTAAAACAGTTGATTTAGATCTGGAGTCATTACCATTTTATAAACAAATTATTATAGAGTATGAAAAAAATGATCTAAAAGTTAATGGCAGTGATATTTTAATTAATGGAAAATCTGTAACAAGTTATACTTTTAAACAGGATTATTACTGGATGATGGGTGATAATCGACATAATTCTGAAGACTCTCGTTATTGGGGTTTTGTGCCTTTTGATCATATTGTTGGAAAACCGGTTTTTATATGGTTTAGCTGGAATAAAGATGCTAAAGGAATGGATAAAATTAGATGGGAGAGATTGTTTACAACGGTTCATGGTGGTGGAAAACCAGTTTCTTATTTTTACTGGTTTATAGGAGCAATGTTGGCTTTATGGGGCTATAATTTTTATAGGAGAAGAAAAGGAGCTTAAAGAGAAAGAATGATTAAACAAAAGAATGATAGAGTTAAGGTAAAATAAATTGATGTTTAATAATAAAATATTAATAAAAACTAGTTAATACAAATTTGAAAAGTTCGATAAAGACTTTTTCCTATAAACTTTATGATTGTACATCCTACATATTTTGGTTCCATTATACAATATGTTGCACTGGTAAATAGTAAAGAAATAACCTTTGAATTTGAAGACAATTATCAAAAACAAACTTATCGAAACCGTTGTTATATTTATGGTGCCAATGGTAAACAATTACTTACAATTCCTATAATTCACTCAAAAAACAGTGGGAGACAGATAACAAAAGATGTAAAGATCGATAATAGTTTTACTTGGCAAAAATTACATCTAAAGTCTATTCAGATTTCGTATAGATCTTCTCCATATTTTGAATTTTATGAGGATGAAATAATTCCTGTCTTTTTAAAAAAATACAAATATTTAATGGATTTGAATTTAGAGTTAAATCAAATGATTTTTGATCTTTTACAGTATGAGCATTCTTATAATAAATCTAACAATTATCAAGAAAAATATACTGATATACAAGATTTTAGATATCTGGTTAATGCTAAATCAACTATAGAATACGATTTTCATAAATACCAACAGGTTTTTGCTGATAAACATGGTTTTATACCAAATTTAAGTATTTTAGATTTGTTGTTTAGTGAAGGCCCAAACGCATTAAGTTACTTAGAAGACCATAAAGACCTACTCTTTTAAAAAATAATCTATTCCTTATTCCCTTTCTTTTTATTATATTTTTGTTTGTTGAGTTCGTCCTGTAATTCACGTCTCACTTTTTGTTCACGCTCTATAGAGACTCTTTTAAAAGTTTCAAATTCTTCCTCAGTTTCATTTAAGTCTTTTTGAGCTTGTTTTGTAACAATTCTACTGTTTTTATATTGGTAGATAAAAAATAACAATAATAATAATAGTCCAAAAATCATAGACCACATTAACATATTATAAGCAATTTTGGTCATGGGAAAGCCCAAAAATGAAATATCATCTTTTTCCTTGGTGATATTTATAAGATTATCATTTGTTGTTTTTAAATTATCTTTTAAAGTGTTGATTTCATTATTTTGACTATCAATAGTACTCTTGGATTCATTCAGTTTTTTAGAAAGTGTTTGCAATGAATCTAATACATTCCTTTTTAGTTTTTGATATTCTACTTTTTTAATAGATTTGGTACTTTTATAAGAATATGATTTTTTGTATAAATATTCAAATTGATCTTGTATAGAACCGTTGTTGAGTGATTGTTTGATCTCTGTTTTTTGAGTGGTTTGGCTATATGCTGAAGTGAAAATTCCTAAAAAAATTATGAAGAATAGCTTTCTGTAATTTTTCATTTTGTTATTGTTAAATTGTTAATGTCCCTTTTTTTAAAAGCATAAAAATAGTAAAAAAGTTAAACACTATAAAGTGATTAACTCATAAGTAATTGAATTATAGTAAAAAGTCTATTTTTAACAAATAAACGCTGATTAAATAACGAAAAATAATATATATTATTTTAAGGCTTTTCTTAAAATACTTGCAGGATGTTCAGCCTGCCTTTTTGTTCCATCTTTGATCTGATGACGACAACTGGTTCCTGCAGCTGCTATTTTAACCGATTTATCAGTATTTCTTATTTTTGGGAACAGTGTGTCTTCTCCAACTTGCATACTCAATTTGTAGTGTTCTTTCTCATATCCAAAAGAACCGGCCATACCACAACAACCTGTATTCATTACAGTTACCTTATAGTTTTTTGGGATATTTAACATTGCAAATGAAGCGCTTGTTCCTGAAAGTGATTTTTGATGACAATGCCCGTGAATCTTTAAAGTCTTTTCTTCTTCGGTAAAAGATTCAGCAGTAATATTCCCTTTTTTAATTTCCTTTTCAATGAACTCTTCAATTGTAAAGCTATGTTTTGATAATTCAATAGCAGTGGGTTTATCATCAGCCAGGCGAATATATTCATCTCTAAAACCTAAAATTGTAGAAGGTTCAATTCCTACCAAAGGAGTTTTTTTAGTGATCAGATCTTTAAAATGATTGATGTTAAAATCAGCTTTTTCTTTGGCTTTATCCATCAACCCTTTTGAAATAAAGCTTCTTCCACTTTCTTCATGATCCGTTATGATCACTTCATATTTTAATGAAGTTAATAATTCAAGTGTATCAATACCAACATTTACATCATAAAAATTGGTGTATTCATCCATAAATAAATATACTTTTCCTTTACTAAAATCCTTATTTGTAAATTTATTTTTATTCTTTTTGTACCACCTGAAAAAAGTTTTATTAGCCAATTTCGGAATACTTCTTTCAGTAGCAATTCCAAAAGCTTTTTTGGCCATTGGTGTATTTAAAATAGCATTGGTGAGTTGTGGAACAATGCTTCCCAGTTTATTCCATTTTACATTATCTGCAAACATTCTGGTTCTAAACGGAATGCCATTTTCTTTATGATATTGATATAAAAATTCAGCTTTTAAAGCAGCAATGTCAACATTACTGGGGCATTCTGAAGCACATGCTTTACAGCTCAAGCAAAGATCAAAAACTTCTTTTAATTCTTTGTGATCGAACTTATTAAGCTTATCAGAATTGGTCAAAAATTCGCGTAAGGCGTTGGCTCGGGCTCTGGTTGTGTCTTTTTCATTTTTTGTAGCACGGTAGCTAGGACACATGGTACCTCCGGCTGAAACAGGTTTTCTACAATCTCCGGAGCCATTGCATTTTTCGGCAGCTCTTAAGATTCCCATAGAGTCTGAAAAATCAGATATGGTTTCAATTTCAGGTTCTTTACGATCAGCTTCGTACCTAAGATTTTTATCCATAGGTAAAGGATCAATAATTTTTCCTTTATTAAAAATATTATCAGGATCAAAAGTGAATTTTATTTTACGCAATAACTCATAGTTCTTTTTACCAATCATCATCGGAATAAATTCAGCACGAACGATTCCGTCACCGTGTTCGCCACTCATCGACCCATTGTATTTTTTTACCAATTTTGCTACATCAGTTGTAATAGATCTGAAAAGTTGAATGTCTTTACTTTTTTTCAAATTTAAGATTGGACGCAAATGCAATTCTCCGGCACCGGCATGGGCATAATAAACAGCATCCTGACCGTAATTTTGCATCATTGAGCTAAATTCTTCTATATATTCCGGAAGGTCATTCAATTCAACAGCGGTATCTTCAATACACGCAACTGCTTTATCATCACCAACTATATTTCCCAGCAAACCTAAGCCGGCTTTACGCAAATTTATAGCTTTATCAATATCGGATCCGGTTAATTTTGGGTGTGCATAACCAAAATTATTTTTTTGGAGTTCTGCTATCAGATCATCGGCCAATTTTTGTGTTTCTTTTATAGAATTACTTGAGACAATCAGCATTAAAATTGCTTTGGGATCTCCTTTAACAAAAAATCTGTTTTTTATTTGCTCACGGTTGTTGATGGTGCAATCTAAAATGGTTTTATCCATTAATTCAGCCATATATAAATTATGTTTCATGGCTACAACTACAGCTTCCATACTCTCATTGACACTCTCAAAATGCGAAGCTATCATAATACTTTCACTTGGAGGAAGGTCATCAACTTTTACTGTAATTTCAGTAGTAAAGGAGAGGGTTCCTTCACTTCCGCAAAGCAATCTTCCAATATTGATCTTTTGGTCGCTATCACTAAAAACATCAGTATTGATCAAATCATCAATAGCATAACCATTATTGCGACGGTGAATATTTTGCTTTGGAAATTCTTTAATGATCTCTTCCCTTACTTCGGGTTTTGACAGTTCAATAAATAAGGTTTTATAGATTTTATTTTCCAAACTATTCCCTTTGGTTTTTTGGATAAATTCTGATTTACTGAGTGATTTAAAAGTAGCATCACTACCATCAGACAGAATAGTTTTAATTTCTAGAATCTTATCTCGTGTTACTCCATAACGAATTGAAGTTGATCCAGAAGAATTGTTGCCAACCATGCCGCCAATCATACAACGATTAGTTGTTGAGGTATCCGGACTAAAAAAATAGCCGTATGGTTTTAAAAACAAGTTTAGTTCATCACGAATTACACCGGGTTGAACTGTAACAGTTTTTTCTTTTTCATCAAAAGCTAAGATTTTTGTATGGTATTTTGAAATATCAACAATAATACCATCGCTAACTACCTGTCCGCCAAGAGAAGTTCCTGCTGCACGTGGTACGAGTGTAATTTTTTCTTCCTTGGCAAATTTGATCAATATTTTAATATCCTGATCATTTTTGGGATAACAAACAGCTGTGGGTAGTTTTCTGTAAACCGAACCATCGGTAGCATAAATACTTTTTAACAGATCATCAAAAAATAATTCTCCTTGAAGTGTGCTGGAAAGAAGTGCTAACTTTTGATTAATTGACATTGATGTGAATTTTTATTATCATTAAAATATTATGAAACTTTATTGCCGTTTTTTGCGGTTTCTTGCGTTTGTAAAAGTACAACATCTTCACCATTTTGAACGCCTAAAATTAAGCATTCACTCATGAAATTACCAATTTGTTTAGGTTTAAAGTTTATAATTGCAATGACCTGCTTTTTTAGAAGTTCTTTTTTGGAATAAAGTGTAGTAATCTGAGCACTTGATCTTTTAATTCCTATTTCGCCAAAATCAATTTTTAATTGATAAGCCGGTTTTCTTGCTTTTTGAAAATCTTCAACTTTGATGATCGTACCTATTCGGATATCAACTTTTTGAAAATCATCAAAAGTTACTGTATCTTTTTGCTTCATTTTTAATAAATTTGAACTATAAAAGATTAAAAAATGGCAAACACACCTTCAAATATGTTAGCATTAGGAACAATTGCTCCTGATTTTATTTTACCGGATACAATTTCTGATAAAAATTTAAGTCTGCAAAATCTAAAAGGTAAAAAAGGAACTGTTGTATTCTTTATTTGTAATCACTGTCCGTTTGTAATTCACATAAATCATGAATTAGTTAAAATTGCTAATGATTTTAAAGAAAAGGAAATCTCTTTTATTGCTATTTCATCTAATGATGTTAATAATTATCCTCAGGATGCACCTCATTTAATGAAAAAAGTGGCAAAGAATTTACATTATCCTTTTCCATATTTATATGATCAAACACAAGATGTTGCCAGAGACTATGATGCAGCTTGTACACCAGATATTTATGTTTTTGATAAAGATATTTGTTTAGTTTACCGAGGGCAAATTGATGATTCAAGGCCAAATAACGGAATTCCTGTTACAGGTAGTGATTTAAGAGAAGCATTATCAAATTTAATTTTGGGGAAAGAAATATCAGGCAATCAAAAACCTAGTATTGGCTGTAATATCAAGTGGAAAGTTTAAAAGAATTCATATGAGTTCAAATAAAAAATCCTTTCAAATGTTTTTGAAAGGATTTTAAATAATGTCTTAAAAAAATATTATTTCATTTCTTCAAATAGAGGTATTTCTAAAGCTAATTTTGCATCAACAAGGCTTTTAATTTTATTTTCAGCTTGAAAATATCTAACTGCTTTTGTAGCAGGCATGATCTTAACAAACTTTTTAAAATAAGACTTTTTTAATTTAAGTAGATCTGAATCAATTTTCATAGCCTCTGTCCATAATTCTTTAGCTTTTTCATCTGTCATTTTATCATAGTTGTTTGCGTAATCCTTAATTGTATTAATTAATTTTGAATTTTCAACATACATCTTTTCATTATATTCATTGTATAAAGGCCAAAAAACTGTGCTTTCTTGATCAGTTAATTGCATAGCTTCAGCTATAGCAGCTTTTTTTTCTGTTTTAATTACATCTCTTGTTACTTCCTTATAATCATTTGCATTTTGAGCAAATATTCCAGTTGTTACGAAAACGAGTGTAATTCCAATTATTAATTTTTTCATTTTTTAAATTTTATAGTTTATAAAAATTGATTTTAAGATTTTGCGAAAATAATAAAAAATATATTATCAATACTAATATATATTAGGTTTTTGTTTATTAAAAATTAGCATGTATTGTAAATAAAGGCCCATGAAAACGCATATCAATATTTCCTTTCCAGCTTGATTTGTTAACTCCTAGATTAACATCAAAATATTTATAATCAATACCCATTCCAAAATTTTTAAAAATTTGATATTTTATCCCGACTGAAATATCCCATAAACCTGCTGAATACTCATCAATATTTATTGCAAACCAATCTATTTTAGCAATCATTGCCCATTTTATATTTGGTGTATAATAATACCAAACCCCAATATTAGGTAAAGGAATCAAAGATCTTACATTTCTTTTTTCAAATCTCGATTCGTTTTCATTAATCTCTATATTTCCTTCTATAAAAGCGTAAGTATTTAATGCATGAACCCCAAGACCACCACCAAACTCATGTTTAAATCCTTGAGAGAAAACTCTACCCACATAAATTCGACACATATTATAACCAAAGCCTCCCCTTACAAATGAGCCCTTTTTAAAAGTAACATTATCCCAAATAATATCTTCTTTTAATTCTGCTTTATTAGCGTTTGTTATGGTAAAAAACTCGGCTGACAGTTTCCATTTTTTGGCAAAAAGCCAATCAAATTTAACATAAGGTGTTATTTCATTATCGTTAAAATTAAAAGTTTTTCCAAAATCAATATTGTCACTTGGGGAAGATACATCTGCTCCAATTTTAACTGTTTTTGAAGGTATAATGATTCCTACATTAAATTGAAATTTATCTGTTAAAATAGAATTCTTCTTAGCTTCTTCCTGAGAATAGCCATATTTAAAAGGTATAATCAAAAAAAGTAACAAAAATATCAATATATTTTTCATCTTAATTTTTAAAAAATATTTAGTTCGAAATAATCAATATAAAGTTAATAAAAAAAAGACACTTTTCGTAAAAAATGTCTTTGGGATGTATTAAAAAAAATTATTTTACATCCATCAATTCTACATCAAAGATCAAAGTTGCATCGGGAGGTATAACTCCACCGGCACCTTGGCTGCCATAAGCTAAATGAGATGGAATTACAAAACGGGCTTTATCACCAACTTTTAATAATTGAATACCTTCATCCCAACCTTTGATTACTTGTCCGATACCCAAAGTAAAATCTATTGGTTCTTTGCGTTGATAAGAAGAATCAAAAACTGTTCCGTCAGCTAGTTGACCTTTGTAATGAACTGAAACCTGTTTTCCTTTTTCACCTTTTTTACCATTTCCATTTTGCAATAATTGGTAGCGCAAACCACTTTCAGTTTTTTTAAATCCGGCAGCTAATTTATCCAATTCAGTATCAATTTGTGCTTTTTCTTCTTCAATTCTTTTTTCTCTTGCACCTTCAAAACTTCTAAAAGCTTCAACCGGATTAAAATTATCAGCAGCTTCACCAACTCTGATAATTTCAACTGATTTGATAACATCATCTTGAGTAATAGAGTCTATAATATCCTGACCTTCAATGACATTTCCAAAAACAGTATGTTTATTATCTAACCAGGGAGTAGCAACGTGTGTGATAAAAAATTGACTACCATTGGTTGCAGGTCCCGAATTTGCCATTGATAAAATTCCGGGTTTATCATGTTTTAGATCAGAATGAAATTCATCATCAAAACTATATCCGGGATTTCCTGTTCCAGTTCCAAGTGGGCATCCTCCCTGAACCATAAAATCAGGTATAACCCTATGAAATTTTAATCCGTCATAATATTTTTGTCCTTGAGCTTTGATATCATTTTCTATATTTCCTTCAGCTAAAGCTACAAAATTCCCAACCGTTCCCGGTGTTTTTTCAAATTCTAAATTTAAAAGGACGTCACCTTTTGAAGTATTAATTTTTGCGTATAATCCGTTATCCATGTGTATATTTTTTAGTTGGTTGCAAATATAAATTATTTTTAAATACGATTGATAATAATAGGTTTTGTCTTGAAAATATTTTAAAGTTATTTATAATTTTATCTATTAATAATAAGCCTTAAAATGTAATATTTAGTGATAAATTTCGTTAATATAATAAACATATGGTGTGACATAAAAAAAATATTATGAAAAAATTTACTCTAATATTTATTATTTTTTTATTTACGTATGCTGTAAATGGGCAAGCAATTATTCAAGAAGAGAGTTTTGCTTCTACCTCAATTCCAGCAGGCTGGACCTCAGATAATTTAACAAGTGGGTGTGCCTGGCAATTTGGCTATACTGGCGATATGCCGGATAGTGGCTCAACCGTTATGGCCGATTTTCCTACAGGAGCAGCTCTTTTTGACGATGCCATTTGTGGTGCTTTAAGTAGTGATAGAATTATTTTAACAGCTCCTGCAGTAGATCTGTCTGGAATTTCAGATGCTGAGATTGAAGTGATTTATAATTTACAGGTATTTGCTAATAGAGGGCAATTTATTATTGAAGTTTTTGACGGTAGTGATTGGCAACAAGTATTTTTTCAAGATGTTGATAGTCCGAGAAACACAGGTACCCACCAAGTGGCAACTCTTGATGTATCAGCTTATTTAAATGATGCTTTTCAGGTTAGGTTTATTTATGATGATGAAGGATTTTTGGCCTTGGGATTGGGAATTGATAATTATAAATTAAGTAGCACGAGTACTGCAGGTATTGAGGATCTGAGTATGTTGGGATTTAATTATTATCCAAATCCTTCAAAAAATACACTTGTTTTAACTGCAAGAGAAAATATTGAAAAAGTGAGCATCTATAATATTATTGGTCAGGAAGTTTTATACAAAGATACCTCAGACTTAAATGTACAGTTAGATATACAAAGATTACCTGTAGGCACTTATATTGTACAGGTTCAGGTAGCTGATAAAGTAGGCTCCTTTAAACTGTTAAAGCAATGATTGTCTTAATGTAAATGATTTTAAAAGTAGCAGCAAAAATTTTTTGCTGCTTTTTTTTAATAATTATTAAATGAAATCTTCCTAAAAATTCTTTAGGCAAAGAAGTAAAAATCAGAAGTTAAAAAGTTTGATCATTGTTATTTTTCAAAGGTCTCAAATAATAATATTTACAAATCCACCCCAGTTAGTTACACTTTCAAAATCTTTACCAAAATATCCTACATTTAAAGCAGGACCAATCCTAAATATTTTATATTGTAAACCTAAACGCCAATTGTGATAACTATAAGAATGTTCACTTCCCCAAGATGTATATCCTTCAAATTTAAAATAGGGTTGTATCATTTTATCATTCACAGGAGTCCAGCTAAATAAAGTGTACAGTTCAAATAAACCATCATTATATATTTCATAGCTGGGTTGAATGTATAAACCGATACTTTCTGTATAAAAAGAATATGTTAAGGCAATCAAAGGTTTTGTACCTCCAAAAGGTTTTGAATTAACGCCAATTCCCACTCCAATTCTTTCGGTTAATCCATAAAAGAATAAAGATTGGATAAAATAATTATTGGAAATATCATCATCATAGTACATGTCGTAATTGACCATAGCATAAAAACTAAATCTGCTATCAGCACTACCGATCTGTTTATTAACTACTATTTGATAAGAACTATAGTCATTACCAATCATTATCTCTACAGGCACAGATGATTGAGGGCTTTTAGTTTGCGTAGTATCCGCTTGAGCATTTAGAAAACCTGTGATAAATATTGTTAGGATTAGTATGATATATTTTTTTGTATCAGCTTTACTCATATGATTAATATTAAATTAAATTGTCTCAATTTTATCGTATTCTTTTATTGGTAAATAAATTTCAAGATTCAAAATAGTATGATCATTTTGTTTGGTTGTTGATAAATATTTTTCCATTACTGGAAAATTTCTCAAATCATAATCACTATTAATTAGCCAATTGTCATAAATGTAATCGTAAATCTTACCCCAATTTTTGTAATTACCACAATAGTTAAAAACAGCAAATTTACCACCTTTAATTTTTTTTATTCCAATTTTTCCATGAGGTACTACAGGTTTATTTACTGTTATACAGGCTTCATATCTGCATTTTTCTTTTTTAGTAACTGAGGGGTCATCATAACTTATTCCAAAACTTTCCATTCCTGTAGAAAATAGTTTTTTCTCTTTGACAAAATTTCCTAATTCATCCCAAACTTTATTATAGTTTTCATTTCCGTACTCCCCAATTATCTGGATGTAGATTACTTCTTTATTTGGAATTTCCAGAATTTGAGGTTCTTCCAACTCAAAATTCGTTTTATGAATAATTGATCTATTAATTTTCAGTTTTTTATTTAATCGATATTCTGAAGGGGATATATTATAATATTGTTTGAATATTTTGTTTAAGGAAGATGGTTTTTCATATCCTACCTGATAGGCAATATCTTGGATTTCAAGATTAGTATATCGAATTAATAAAGTTGCTGTTTCTACTCTTGTTCTTGTAATGTAGTTTCCAATAGATTCTCCCAGAAGGCTTTTCATAATTCTGTGAAAATGAAAAGGAGATAAGTTAGATATTTGGGCAAGCGTAGCAATTGAGATCTTTTTGTCTAAGTTGTTATTTATATATTCAACAACTGTGTTTAGTTTGGTTAAGTATTCTTGTCTGGCTTTTATCTCTTTAATCATACCAATATTAGAAAATATATATTGAAACAAAAATACTGTTTTAGAAATAAATAAACTTTTCCAATCTTGCTGTTTAAAAGGGCATAAGCAAATTATTCTAAATATAATAAAAAGACCGCTATGATCTATACAGATCGATAGCAGTCTAAAAAAAAGGGATCTTCATAAGCATTTGCTTAATACAAAAGCCCAAATATTATTAAATTGATACTCAGTTAATTCTAACTCTTAATTAAAAACCAACTAATTATTTTTATATAGGTATAGCTAATTTAATAAACTTAAAATTCAATAAATCAAGGGAGAAAGGATAGCGAAATAAAGTTATAGTCAACAACAACAAAACATTTTCCATATGCAATTTTTGGATTAAATATTAATAATTTTTTTTGAAAATTGTTATTGCGAGGGTAGTTAAAAAACAAAGAAAAACTTTGTCCTGATTTAAAACGCATTATTATTGATTTTATTTTATTTGGATGAAAATATAATTATTATCTCTCTATAAAATAAAATATACATCTAATAATCAAGGTATTGTAATAAGCATTAAATTTAAAGTGAATTTAAAAGCAAGTAGATGAGATAATGTATTAATGATGTAATTTGTATGTCTTATAGTAAACCTAAACTCTTGACCTTTGTTGTAGATAAAAATCTACCATAACAATAGCACTTAAGGCTTCAACTATAGGTACGGCTCTTGGCACAACACAAGGGTCATGACGACCTTTTCCCTGCATTTCTAAAATATTTCCTTCAGAATCAATTGTTTGTTGTTTTTGCATTAAAGTTGCTACAGGTTTAAAGGCAACTTTAAAATAGATGTCCATTCCGTTACTAATACCCCCTTGAATTCCTCCTGATAGATTTGTTTTAGTTGAGCCGTCAGCATTAAAAATATCATTGTGTTCAGAACCTTTCATTGTTGATCCATTAAACCCACTTCCATATTCAAAACCTTTAACTGCATTGATAGAAAGCATTGCTTTTCCGAGTGCGGCGTGTAATTTATCAAAAACCGGTTCGCCCAAACCAACGGGAACATTTTGAATAACACAAGTTATAACTCCCCCAATTGTATCTCCCTCTTTTTTGATCTTTTCAATTTTTTTGATCATCAAATTAGCAATATGCTCATCCGGACAACGAACAATATTATTTTCAATTTTGCTAAGATCAATTTCTTGGAAAGTTTTAGATATAGAAATTTCGCCAACAGAAGAAGTAAAGGCATTTATCTTAATATCTTTTAAATATTGTTTTGCAATTGCACCGGCAACGATCCAATTGGCAGTTTCACGGGCAGAACTTCTGCCACCACCGCGATAATCGCGAATACCATATTTTTTATCATAAGTATAATCGGCATGTGAGGGCCTGTAAACATCAATATTATGTGTGTAATCCTTGCTGTGTTGATTGGTATTCTTTATCTGAAATCCGATAGGAGTGCCTGTAGTTTTTCCTTCAAAAATTCCGGATAGATATTCTACTGTATCAGGTTCGTTTCTTTGTGTAGTAATTTTTGACTGGCCTGGTTTTCTTCTGTTTAATTCACGTTGAATTTCATCAAAATCTAATTCAATTCCTGCAGGACAGCCATCAATAATACCACCTATTGCAGGTCCGTGAGATTCACCAAAAGTTGTAAGTTTATATAAATTACCGATAGAATTACTCATTGAGATCAATTAAATATTTCGAAAAACAAAGTTAAAATATTTTCATAAAACGAAGCATTTAACTTGAAGTATTGTTTAATTTTGAAATAAAATTTCATTTTCATGGATAAAATTCATTATAATATTACTGTAAAAGGTAGAGTACAGGGGGTGTGGTTTAGAAAACATTCCAAGATCAAAGCAGATGAAATGGATATTCAAGGATATGTAAAAAATATGCCAAGCGGAGATGTTTTTATTGAAGCAGAAGGAAGTAGGAAACAACTCGATACTTTTGTAGAATGGTTGCATGATGGATCACCCCATTCAAAAGTTTATGGTGTAGAATTTGAAATAAAGGATATAAATGATCATAAATATTTTGAGATCAGACGCTAGTAGAACCATAGTTTGAACGCCATGATAATTACCATTACAATCAAAAATATTTTTACAATACCATCACCTTTATTGACCGACCATCTACTGGAAAGCCATCCGCCTAAAGCCTGACCTAATGCCATAGTAAGTCCAACAGGCCAATTTAATTTATCATTAAAACCAAACATAAATAACGTTGCAGCTGTGTACACTAACATTACCATGGCTTTAATAACATTAGATCTTATTAATGTTAGGTGGTTGATTGTTGAAAGTGTTAATAGAATAAATATACCAGTTCCGGCCTGAATAAAACCACCGTAAATTCCAATAAAAAAGAAAGCGATAGTACTCCATATAAGATGTTTACCTGTAATTCTATCGGCTAATTCATTTAATTTTTTATTGGGTTTAACCACCATAAAACCAACGATCACGATCATGACAATGGCCAGAATCTTGTTAAAAACATCATCTCTGATATCGATGGCCAGTTTTGAACCGATCAAAGAACCTATGGTTGCCGCAATGGCCAGATACCACCCAAATTTGGAGTATTTATTAGTAACGCCTTTACTTCTGAAGCCGGCATAAGAAAAAATTGTTTGAATAAAGATTGCTATTCTATTGGTTCCATTTGCAGTATTAGAAGGTAAACCCAAAAAAATTAGAATTGGTAAAGTGAGTAAGGAGCCTCCTCCTGAAATTGTATTAATGATGCCTACAATAAATCCAACACCAATTAAAAGTAAATAATGGTACCATTCATTCATATATGCAAAAATAGATTGTAAAATTTAATAAAAAAATATTTTAGGGATTCAATTAAAAAAATGACTAAAAATGTTTTTCAAAACAAAAAAGGATATTATATTTGCACGCTCGTTAGCACAACGATCACTGGAGAAATGGTAATCCCGATAATTATCGGGAGGTGAATGCACCTTAAATTAACATTTTTCAAGAAAATTGGAGAAATGGCAGAGTGGTCGAATGCACCGGTCTTGAAAACCGGCGAGGGTCACACCTCCGGGGGTTCGAATCCCTCTTTCTCCGCCAAAAGCCCTGTAAACACCTAGTTTACAGGGCTTTATAATTACAGGTGACAGTATAGGTGACAGTTATTTTATTAGTTAATTGTCCTCTATGGATAGCTTTTTTGTTGCTGTTTTATCTTGTTCCGTAGGACAAGAAAACAATCCTAATGTTAGGACTATAGCTATAAAAGTTGAGCTTATTTTTTTCATCTCTATATGTATTTGTTAAATATTCCATTCACTATATGCTTAATCTACTATCTCTTTCAGAACTTCACCATTTGCCCCAGAAGGAGGTTTTGTTCCTAAAAGGTTTGATAAAGTTGATGCAATATCTTTGGGCTCAATTTTTCTACTTACTTTTTGTCCTTTAATATTCATACCAGCAAAGACTACAGGTACATAAGAATCGTAAACCCATGGTCCGCCATGATTTGCAGAGGTCTTTTCTCCCATATAATCATTTATAGAATATTGTGGTTGAAACAGAATTAATAAATTCCCTGAGCGAGTAGCATTAAAATTTCTTAATGCTTTTCTGTTTAGATAAGTATCAGGTAGTTCATTTTTTTGCAGAGAATAACTTGATACAGCAAGTGCTACACCTTTTATCTTCATCAACTCAAAAGCTACTGCTTTTTCAACTTCTTCTAAACTCAAGCCTTTTTCGGCAATAATTTTTTCGTTTAGGTATAAGTATGGCGGAAAGAATTTTTGTATTAATTCTTGTCCAATACCAAATTTCTTTTTTAAAGCTTCAATAGCAGGTTCTTTATCCCATTTGCCCGGTGAAACAAATCCTGATTCCATACCTTTCGATTTTAAATATCCAGGAGCTTCAGGACCACCATGATCAGCAGAAAGAATAATCAACGTATTTTCTAAACCAACTTCTTTATCAATAAAAGCAAATAAATTGGCTAATGTTTTATCTAATCTTAGCATATTATCTTCTGCCTCTAAGCTCGATGGTCCAAACAGGTGACCTACATAATCGGTAGAAGAAAAACTTATTGCTAAGAAGTCTGTGATTTCGTCTTTTCCAATTTCTTCATTTTTAACCAAAGCTTTGGCAAAATCTAATGTTATTTCGTCTCCTGCAGGAGAATAAGTAAGAAAATTGGTAAAATACTTATTGTCTGCTGTTTTATATTCATGAGGGAATGTAATACCAAAACCGGCAACATCTGTTTCCCAAGGCATATCATCCTCCTTGCCAAACATATATGTCGATTTATCATTCATCAACTCCCATGCTTTACCGCTAAAAGTTTTAGAGGGCATTTTTGTTTTATTCCACTTTGTTACCCATTTAGGATATTTTTCGTAGTAATAATTACTCGTAATAAATTCGCCATTAGATTTTGAGAACCAAAAAGCTTTACCCAGGTGTCCGGCAAGTGTAACAGCACCTCTGTCTTTTATTGAAACGCCAAAGACTTTAGATTTGCCATTAGTTTTAACAAAAAGTTCGTCGCTAAAAGTGGTAACTATAATATTTCTTGGCGAACGACCTTCAACACTTGCTAAAGCCTGAGAAGCATCTAGTTCTGTGCTTTTATCAACATCAGCGTTAGCAGAAAGAATTTTATAATCTTCGTCCTCGATATTATAAACAAGTTTTCCTTTTTCTCTATCGTACCAAACATTTGCAATCATACCATTTACAGAAGGGTCTGCACCTGTTGCTAATACGGTATGTCCTACAACTGTTTCGGTATTTGCATGTCCGTAATGAGCATTGGTGTACCATATTCCCTGCTCTTGCAGATATCTAAACCCGCCATTACCCATGTCTTTCATATATTTTGTGGGTAAATCACCTCGTAGTTGATCTACAGTAATTTGTAGAATCAACTTTGGTTTTTTATTTGTTTGAGCAAACAAAATACTACCCCATAATATAAGGGGTAGTATAATTGTTGATATTTTTCTTAAGTTCATATCTTATTTTACGAGTTCTGGATCACCGGGATACCATGTTTTGTCGAACCATGGGTCAAGTGGACCATATACACGGAACAGCATATTCCATCCTCTGTTGGGAATGGTTTGAATCCAGTTGTTCTTTTGCCCTTTTGGAGGTTTTGGTCCAAAATAAATATCAACAGAACCGTCTTTATTTACCTTTAGTCCTTTTTTATTCTGATCCAATCCAGGGAAACGCTGGTCTGTTTGTAGCATCGCACGTGTCTGGTTATCGTAAAGTGTAAACGACCAGAAATCTTTTGCAGGCACATTTGGTGGCACATGAACCTTGTAAGTCTTGCTACCGTCTAAAGGATTCATATTTTTGTCGAGATAGGCCACTGCATATTTTGAGCCTTTACCAATAATTTTCTTAGCCATTGCCGGTGTGATTCCTGTAGCATAAAAATGAAAAGCTGCGCGCCCGTCAATCAAACTTACTCCTTCTACTTCAAATTTATAGCTACCACCAACAAATGGGTTAGTCCACACTTTACTGTTTTTTGGAAACAGCAAAAATGCTTCATCTCTGGGTCTTGAGATTAATGTACGCGCTGTTACTGAACCTACTTCCGCTGATTGTGTCAGTATCTTTTTCATACGAGTATCTGGCTTAAATTCTTTGCCTTTTTCAATTCCGATAGAAGCGAAATAACCCAGTATTTCAGGATTCTGACCATAAGCCGGTTCTTCTTGAACCACTTCGTTTATTTCGTCGTATATCGTAATATCCATGTTGTGAATGGTATTGTGGGGTACACCTGAAGCATTCACAAAATTCATAGGTGTTGGATTGTCCTTTTGAGAAAGCGGATATGCTTTAAACACTTTCTTTGTCAGATCAACTGCTGGTTTAGGACTACCGTCTTTTTGGAATCCTCTCCATATTACCCAGTTACCATAGGTATTGGTATGTTTTACAATGTATCCTTCAGGAATTTCTCCTTTATATCCCGGAGGAACAATCAGGAATTTACCTCCCTGGTTTTTGTCATCTCCCAGTCTTCCGAAGTCGGCAACATATTTAAACCAGTGATCATCAATAATACCTAGCACATCCGCTGGAGTTTCTAGAACATAAGGTTCGTCATCAAGTTGCAACCACATCATCATATAAACACTTGTGGTGTTGGGTGTGAGCCAAAGGGCTTTTGAGTCCATAAGGTCTTCAAACAGAATAACGGTTTTGTTGGCAGGGCCAAAAGTTAAGAGACCTTTTCTCATGGCTTCCATCGAAGCAATCTGGATACCGCTCAAAAAAGAAGTCACTCCATGTTGGAAATCAAGATTATCGTAA
>JAOZVI010000254.1 GCA_029938265.1 Flavobacteriaceae bacterium
TTTAAAGTTAATTCGGCCGCCTCAGGGCGGCCGTTTTTTTTTCTTCTGCGGCTTCCCGGTTTGACGCCCCTATGGCCTCATGCTAAACTTGAAAAACTAGGGAGGTCCGGATATGACAATCTCACGCTCATTGCGGATTCTTATTGCGGCCTTGTCCGTTTCACTTGTTCTCATCTTTGCAGGGTGTAAAACTACCCCGGAACCTGAGCCGGAAGAGACTCCGGCTGTTGAAGAGCCTGCAGAAACAACCCCGGAACCCGAAGCTGAACCGGTAGTGGTGGAGGAGAAAGTTCCTGAACCACTATCCGAACTGGATATAAATGCAGCCAGAGATGCCGTACAGAGGGCCAACCTGATAGGTGCCAATAGCTACTACCCCTCTGAATACCGGGAACTTGTTGCTCAACTCAACGCAGCAATAACTCTGGGCGATACGGATCCGGATGCTGCCAGATCTGAACTTCTAGCTGTAATAGACAATGCAAACGAGCTTTATGACAAAACCCTTCAGGCCAGAAAGCAGGAGTATGTGGATAAATTCTACCGCGGCGATAATGCATTGAGTGAAATTGATGCTGATAATTTCGCCCCTGATGCGTATACTGAAACTCATATACTGGCCATGGAAACCGTCGAATTGTTTGACGCCGGTCAATTATCCGCATCCCAGGCCAAGGCCGATGAAACCCTGACAGCTCAGAATCGTCTGCATTACAATCTGAGCGAAAACATCCGCTACATCGGTATCCTGCGCAGGGACACCGAAAACTATCTGGGTGATGCAGAGGATAATGAAGCCTTCATCTATGCCCCCGATGAGCTGGCCGCCGCCAATGAATACTATTTCGACGGTATCTCTGCATTCCGTTCCTACGATATCAGTGAAAGCGCAGCATTACTCACCGATGCCAAGCGGCAGGCTGTTCTTGCAGCACGTGCCAGTGCGGTGAGGAAACAACAGTCCGAGACCGATGCCATGATGTCGGATACACAGAAACGCATTGAGGCGGCATCCAGGCTGAGAACCCTGAATACCGAAGGTACTGTCAATGAAGCCCGCCCCTGGGATGGAGAAGAATTTCTGAATACCAATCCTCTGGTCGACCATTCAAAAGAGATTGAGGCTGTCGATATTGAAGATGCACAGCTTCGCGCCCTGAATGAACCGGTAAATGTGGATTCAGAGGATGTACCTGAAGATATTCCCATTAAGGACAGCGATACGCAGGTTAATGCCGATGAGCAGAATACCGACTATCTAGCCTTTGCTCAAACGCTGTGGGAGAAGGGTGTAACGTCCAGAAATGCAGGTCTGTTCGATCTTGCCAAAGACTATTTCCGCCAGGCTGATGCCTACATCGACGTCTATGAGGCCAATGCGGTTTCCCAAACCTACACTGTCGTGTACAGGGAAGTAGCAACCGACTGTCTCTGGAGAATCTCCAACAGGGAAGAGATTTTCGATAACCCCTATCTCTGGCCGAAAATCTGGAGAGCCAACCGCAGAATCATTCAGAATCCAGACCTGATTTATCCGGGCCAGATACTGGCTATTCCACCTAAGTAAACCCCATGTAGAAAATGAAAGACCGCTCGATCCCGGGCGGTCTTTTTTCAAGCACTCCGACCAAGGATTATCAGTTCAGGACGATATTCAAAATGGATCTGATCAAAAAGAAGCCACTTGCCTCCCCAGATAAATCCATTTGCTTCAAAAGCATCAACCACTACCCCGGGAACCTGAAACCTTTCTGTGTAGGGAATATTCCACCAATCATCATAGAAATCCGCAGCCCATCGCCAATAGGCCTGCCTGCCCCGGTAATCCCCCGGGATAAGATCGATGGCGATGCCGTAGGAATGAAGGCTGCGGTTGGCTGAGCCTGCGATATTACGCCAGACATAAGCTCCTGCACTGCTCAGATTGTCAATCCAGGCAGCAGTGGCAGCATCAAATTCTGCAGCCTGCAGTATTCTCATTTCAACTCGTTTCAGGGCTTCCTTCACATCAGGATGAACTCGGATGTTATAGCCGAGGAAGTCAGCTCGAATAACAGTATTTTCCGCTGTCAGGAAATCGTCCATTCCCCACAATGCCCGCATAAACCCATAAAACCTTGTATCGTTCAGAGATTCACGCTGTTGTAAAATCTCTTTAAGCCTGTCTATATCCTCAGAACTCAACTCACTGAGGGGCGGGAGTTCTCCCGAATAAGGTTTAAACTGATAGGAGACATAATCTTCTGCATTCTCAAGCCGGTCTTCCGGAAGCAGTCTGCCTTCAGCCCAATAATAAATCTCTCCGCCCACTAGAATACTCCAGTCGTTATCACGGATTTCTAGAGAACTTATTCTGTCGGGATATGCCTCAATCAGTGCAGCCAGGATAATCCGGGGGCTTTCAGATTCATCAGGTATGGCTGCTGTCGGTTGTGATGCATCGGACATTTCCTGTACGGAAACCTCAGGCGGTGGAGAACACTGAAAAAGAAACAGAACTGAGGGCAGAAACATAAAGGCTCTGTCCCTCAGAC
>JAOZVI010000005.1 GCA_029938265.1 Flavobacteriaceae bacterium
TTTATTATGGCTTATGACTATCATGGTGGTTGGAGTAATAATACAGGGGCTGTTGCCCCTTTAGTACATCCAAGTGGAGGTATTTGCCTGACAAAAACATTAAATAATGATTATAGTGTACCCTTATCTAAATATCCTGAAAAATTAATTCTGGGTGTACCTTATTATGGAAAACACTGGAAGACCACAACCAGCAGTGCAGGCTCGGCAGTAAGTTCGTATGTTGGCTCTACTTTTTATATTGATGATATCACAAATTCAGCATCCCGTGGAGGTTATATTTGGGATAATGCTTCTCAAACAACCTGGTATAGATGGAATTCTAACGTATGGCATCAGGTTTGGTCTGATAATGAAACAAGTTTAGGTAAGAAATATGATCTGGCTTTAACTGAAAATTTAGGAGGAATTGGTATTTGGGCACTTAATTACGATGGAGATAGGAGTGAACTATGGAGTTTGATAAATACAAAGTTTAATGGAGCTACCATACCAATACCGGGTGTTCCTAAATCGGTAGCTGCAATAAGAAAAAATGCAACTACTGTTACTTTAAATTTTGAGGAAGGAAATTATGCAAGTAGTTATCAGGTTTTTCAAAGCATTGATAACTCTAGTTATACTATGGTAAAAGAAGCTGTAGGTACTAGCATAGACGTTTCAGATTTAATAGCAGGAGAAGTTTATTATTTCAAACTTCGATCAAAGAACAGTGAAGGAACTTCAAATCAAACAAAAGTTATTGCCGCAATGCCAAGTTTAAATGATTCAGAGATACTGATCGTTGATGGTGTTGAAAGAAGAAGCTTTGATGCTATTGTACAATATGATTCTCCATTAAGTCAGTTAGGTAGAACATTTTCATCTGCATCAAATGAAGCGGTTATCAATGGTGTGGTTGATCTAAATAATTTTGATTTTGTGATCTGGATGTTGTTAGATGAAAGTACTGCTGATGAAACCCTTAGCCATGCGGAACAAACTAAGGTTAAAAACTATTTAGACAATGATGGTGTATTTATTGTTTCAGGATCTGAAATTGGATGGGATCTAGTAGAAAATGGAGATGCCACAGATAAATCTTTTTATGCTAATTATTTAAAAGCCGAATATATAAGTGATGATCCAGGAATGACTTCTACTTATTATAAGGTTAAAGATACAAACAGCAAAATTTATAACTTTGATGATGGAACACATGGTATTCAAAAAATTGGCTGGCCTGATCTTATCAAAGCAAAAAACGGATCATCCATGTCATTTTCGTACGATGGAGTTGCAACAAGTAACGGTTATGCGGGTATAAGTGACTCTAATGGAATAAGCGGTGTAGAATATCTTGCTTTTCCTATAGAAACAGTTTATAATGACAACGAAAGAAAAGATCTGCTTGATTTTATTTTTCAAAAGTACAGTGGTTTATTAGCTGTGGATGACTCTTTTATAAAAACTAACATTCAACTTTATCCAAATCCTACATTAGGGTTACTTAAAATTTCAAACCCAAAATTAATTGAGATTAGAAAAGTTAATGTTTTTAATACATTTGGTCAGAGACTCCAGGCAAAAATTACTAAAAATTCAGTAGATATAAGTCAATTTGCCAATGGAATATATTTTATTAGAATTGAAGATGAGCATGGTAAGCAAGGAACTTTTAAAGTCATCAAAAAATAATATTTAATTTAGTTTTTTGGTTCCTTTTTTTAATGCTAATATTTAATTATTAAATTGTAACGTTTTTGCACTTAAATCGTCGAATCATTAAAATCAAAATGAATCGATTAATTATTTTTCTTTTTATTCTTTTAAGCACTTCTGTTTTTTCTCAAAATAAGAGTGTTATTTCAGGAAATATATCCAATAAAGAAACTGGAGAACCACTTCCTTTTGCTTCAATTTCTTTAAAAAATTATCCTATAGGTACAATTAGTAATGAAAACGGAGCATTTGATTTTTATATTCCAAAGTCTAAACTAAATGACATAATTGTAATTAGTTTTATTGGATTTAATTCTTATGAAATTCCAATTTCTTCTGTTAAAGAAAAATTAGAAATCACTTTACAACCAAGCAATAACCTATTGGATGAAATTGTTTTAAGCGAAATAACACCACTTGATTACATTAAAAGAGCATTAGATAATCTGGCCACAAATTATCCACAAGAGCCTTATCAGTCTATTGCATATTATCGTGAAAAGTTTATTGAAAATGGTGCTATAATCAATAAAGATGAAGGAGTTTTTAAAACGTATTATTCCAATCCGTCTGATACTATTAAAAATAACCATCAATTGCTTTTATATAAACCTTTAGAAGATCCGCAGCAATTTCAATTTATGCGCGAATGGATTGAGAAAAAAGCAGCCAAAGAAAAAAAGAAAGCTAATGATAAGGGTGAAACTTATGATGAGGATAAATATGATGGTACTATAGATATGGATTTCGGCGGACCGGAATCGGTTATCGATCTTGATATTAATCAGGACAAAGGTAATTACTTAAACCCCAAATATTTTAAAAAATATGAATATACTTTTGGTGAAGAAACTACTTTAAACACTGAAAGATTGGTAACAATTAATTTTAAAGCCAAAAGAAAAATTGATTATCAAAAGGATTGGGGTAAAATCTTGATCCATAAAGAAACTTATGCCATTATTTTAATTGAACAGAGCGGTAAATTTAGTATTCCGTTTTTAGTTAGGCCTATTCTTTTTGCTGTTGGTCTAAAAATTGGAAACCCCACTTTTAGTAAGGTGATACAATATCAAAAATATAATAATATATGGTATCCAAAATTATTTAGATGGGATGCTGATATAAAACTAACTAAAAGACGCTCTTTTGAAGCAAATGAGAATTCAAATATCAATATTGGGCAAGTATTTTCAATCAATAGTTTAGATGCTTTTACAACTCCAATACCTTTAGAAAAAAGATTTGATACTAGTGAGGATATGGATAATCAAGTTTACAACGACTTGAATTTAAACTGGAATGAAATTAATATCGTTAAAGATTAATTACAATTGCAAGTAATTTTTAAGCACTATTTTTTTAAACTATTTATAACAAACTAAAGTATTCATATAAATACAAATTTTTTCCATACATTTATTTTCTGAATTCATAATAAATGTCAACAAAAAAAAATTACACTTCGGCTATTTCTTTTATCATTGTTCTATTTACAATTTTTTGGAGTATTAATTCCTTAATGCCCAAAAGAATTTCAAACTTAGAAACTCCAAAAACTGAATTTTCTACTGAGAGAGCTCTTGTGCATTTAAAAGAGATATCTCAAAAACCCCATTTTGTAGGTACTGAAAATCATGAAGAAGTAAGAAATTATATTATTGATGAGCTTGAAAAACTTGGTTTAACCGTTGAATTACAAACACAGGTAGCTGTTAATAAAAAATGGCGGGCAGGAGCAACTACAATAAATATTTTAACCAAAATAAAAGGAACAGATAATGGCAAAGCCTTGCTAATACTCACACATTATGACTCTGCTGTACATTCATCTTTTGGAGCCAGTGATGCAGGTAGTGGAGTTGTTACTATTTTAGAGGGAATCCGTGCATATCTAGAAAAAAATATTAAACCAAAAAATGATATTATCATCTTGATTACTGATGCCGAAGAAATTGGTTTACTGGGTGCAAATGCATTTGTAAATTATCATCCTTGGGCTAAAGATGTTGGCTTGGTCATAAATTTTGAAGCACGAGGTAGTGGCGGACCAAGTTATATGTTATTAGAAACCAATGGTGGAAATAAAAATTTAATTCATGCTTTTAAAGAGGCTAAACCCAAATATCCTGTTGCAAGTTCGCTGTTGTATAGTATTTATAAAATGCTGCCCAATGATACTGATTTAACAGTGTTTAGAGAAGATGGTAATATTAACGGCTATAATTTTGCTTTTATTGATGATCATTATGACTATCATACTGCACAAGATACTTATGAGAGGTTAGACCGAAATACTTTGCAACAACAAGGTGAATATTTAATGCCTCTTATGGATTATTTTTCGAATACAAATTTGGAAAATTTATCCGCTCAAGAAGATGATGTATTTTTCGACTTTCCAGGAAATGTGTTGATAAGTTATCCTTTTTCATGGGTATTGCCAATGTTAATTTTGGCATTTATTTGGTTTTTTGTCTTACTTTTTATCGGTTTTAGGAATAATAAACTTTCGGCAAAAGAGATTTTTAATGGATTATTTATATTTTTATTTCCTCTTATTTTATCAGGATTCTTTACTTTTTTTGGATGGAAATTACTATTGAAGATTTATCCGCAATACAATGATATTTTACACGGATTTACCTATAATGGAAACTATTATATCATCGCTTTTGTTGCCTTATCACTTGGTATTAGTTTTTGGATTTATAATACATATTTTAAAATCAACAAAATTGAAAATTTATTTATTGCACCTATTTTTATTTGGTTGCTCATCAATATTGGCGTTGCAATGTATTTACCCGGTGCAGGGTTTTTTATCATTTCGGTTATTATTGGATTGTTAATTTTAAGTATTCAAATTCTTTCTAAAGAAACTGAAAAAAATAAAATTATTCTATTTACGTTTTTATTGATTCCTGTATTGATAATTTTTGTCCCTTTAATTCAGATGTTTCCGGTAGGTTTAGGTTTAAAAATGACTGTAATAAGTGCGATTTTTACAGTATTGATCTTTGGATTACTTCTTCCTGTTTTTTCTTCTTATAAAGAAGTTAAAAGTTTGGCTAAATTATTTTTTTTAATTTCAATTCTTGCTTTTGCTTCGGCAGGATTTAGTTCTGATTATTCAAAAGAAAGAAAACAACCCAATAGTATTTTATATTTCTTTGATGCTGATGAAAATAAGGCTTATTGGGCGAGTTACAATACTAAAATAGATGAATTTACAATACAATACCTGGGTGATGACCCAACTAAAGGTACATTTGTAAAAAATATTAGTTCTAGTAAATATGGTACTAATTTTAAGCTTTATAAAAATGCTGAAATTGCAAATATAAATCAACCTAAAGTAGAAATTCTAAAAGACACCGTAATTGGAGAAAATCGGAATATTAGTTTTAAAATAATTCCACAAAGAAGAGTCAATCGAATTGAATTGATAAGTGAAAGTCCACTTCATTTTAAAGAATTTTCATTGAATGGAGAAAAACTAGAAAAAAAAGAAAATGAAGAATTTTTATTCAATACAAAAAACAAAAAACACATTTTAACTTATTACTTTACAAAAAATGATACTATTTTAGATTTAAAATTTGTTATACCAAATAATGAAACACCTGATTTACAAATTATTGAATCTTCATATGACCTATATAAAAATAATCATATTAAAAGTATCAAGGCAAACATTAAACCCAGAAATGAAATTATGATGCCTACACCTTTTGTTTTAAATGATGCTGTGGTTATTAAAAAAGATATAAAATTTAATCAGAAAAATTAAGATGTGAATTTAACACCTTAAAAATTCAGTATATTTGCTTTTGCAATAAAATAACAATGGTTAAAAGCAAGAAGAGAAACAAAATAAAAGAAAAACTCACGCACAAATATCGTTTTGTTGTATTAAATGAAGATACTTTTGAAGAACGTTTTTCATTTAAATTAAACCGATTAAATGCCTTTGTTTTTGGTGGCTTATTCTCAATATTTCTGATAGCATTAACAGCAATGCTCATTGCTTTTACTCCTTTAAAAGAATATATTCAGGGATATTCTTCTACAGAAATTAAAAAAGAATCTTCTGCTTTAGTGTTTAAAGTAGATTCTTTACAACAAATTCTTTCAGTAAATAATTTGTATATCAAAAATATTCAACAAGTATTAACCGGAGAGATAAAAGAAGTAAATTTTAACAAAGACTCTGTGATGGAACAACTTCGTTTAGAAGATGTTGATCTAGCACCTTCATCAATTGATTCGGCTTTTAGAGAAGTAATTGAACGCGAAGAAAAATTTAGTATTTTTGAACAGGCCACTAAAAAGACCGAAATTGTTTTTTTATCCCCTATTAAAGGAAAAATTACTCAAGGATACATTCCAAAAGAAAAACATTTTGCAGTTGATATTGCAGTTGATAAAGATACGCCTGTTAAATCAGTTGCAAATGGTACAGTAATTTTTACCGGTTTCACTGCCGATACAGGTTATGTGATCATTATTGAACATCTAAATGGTATCATTTCAGTTTATAAACACAATGCGTCTATCTTTAAAGAGCAAGGTGATTTGATCAGAGCAGGTGAAGTAATTGCAACTGCAGGTTCTACAGGCGATTTTTCTACAGGAACTCATTTACATTTTGAGCTATGGGACAATGGTTATCCCGTTAATCCAAATAATTATATCGATTTTGAATAGATCAGTCTAAAATCTAATAAATAAATGATACCAAAATCTTTTTTTTCAAAAATATATGCAAAACAAATTGCCAAAAGGGTTTATAAATGGGCTGAGAATCCTTTTGAAATTCAGGAAAGACTTTTTGAAAATCTAATATCTGATGCTAAAAACACTTCGTTTGGTAAAGATTTCAAATTTCAGGATATTAAATCTTATAACGATTTTAAAAAATCAGTACCTATTTCGAATTATGAGGTTTTAAAAACCTATATAGAAAGAGTTAGAAAAGGAGAATCTAATGTTTTATGGAGCGGGAAACCACTATATTTTGCTAAAACATCAGGAACAACTTCAGGATCAAAATATATTCCAATTTCAAAAGAATCAATGCCATACCACGTTAGTGCCGCAAAAGAAGCATTACTGCTGTATATTTATCATACAGGTAAAGCTGATTTTATTGATGGAAAAATAATCTTTTTACAAGGAAGTCCGGTTATTGATAAAGTAAATGATATTAAAATAGGGAGATTATCAGGGATTGTTGCACATTATGTACCAAAATATTTACAAAAAAATCGTTTGCCAACTTGGGAAACCAATTGTATTGATGATTGGGAAACAAAAGTAAATACTATTGTTGATGAAACGGTTGTTGAAGATATGCGTTTGATTAGCGGAATTCCATCATGGGTGCAAATGTATTTTGAGAAGATCATTGAAAAAGAAAATAAAAACGTTAGCAAGGTTTTCCCAAATTTTAGTTTGTTCGTTTACGGCGGTGTCAACTATGAACCATATAGGCAAAATATGGAAAATTTGATCGGTAAAAAAATAGATTCAATCGAAATGTTTCCTGCTTCTGAAGGATTTTTTGCTTATCAGGACACCAATTACGATAATAAAAATTCTATAAAAAAGGACGGAATGTTGCTTTTATTGAATCATGGAATTTTTTATGAATTTATTCCTGCTGCTGAATTTTTTAATGAAAATCCAACCAGAATTACTATTAAAGATGTTGCATTAGGTGTAAATTATGTTATGATCATTTCAACCAATGCCGGACTTTGGGCTTATAATGTTGGTGATACAATTGAATTTACTTCTTTAAAACCATTTAGGATTATCGTTACCGGAAGGATAAAACATTTTATTTCGGCATTTGGAGAACACGTCATTGCCAAAGAAGTAGAACAATCATTACAAGAATCTTTGATAAACACACAATTAAAGGTAAATGAATTTACGGTAGCTCCGCAGGTCAATCCAACAAATGGTGAATTACCTTATCACGAATGGTTTATTGAATTTGAAAATGAACATGATAATTTACATGATCTTGCCAAGAAAATAGATGGGGAAATGCAAAAACAAAATTCCTATTATCTTGACCTAATAGATGGAAAGATCTTACAAACATTGAGAATCACTAAAGTTTCTAAAAATGGCTTTAAAGATTATATGAGATCAATTGGAAAATTAGGAGGTCAAAATAAAATTCCTCGTTTATCAAACGACAGGAAAATTGTTGATGAATTGAAAACATATTAAATTCTTTTAAAAAAAGTAAAATTGTATTGTTAATTCTTGAAATTTGTGTTCATGAAAGTTATTTCTGTAAATATTGGCAAAAAAGAAACAATTCAATATAAAAATAAAACCTATTTAACAGGGATTAATAAATATCCTGTTAAAACCGCTATTTTTTTAGGTTTAGAAGATGTTGAAAACGATCATGTAATTGACAGGAGATATCATGGTGGTTTTGAAAAAGCTGTATATGCTTATGGAGAAAACCATTATGAATTTTGGCAAAATCTATATCCCAATTTAGATTTTCATTACGGTATGTTTGGTGAAAATCTAACTATTGACAATCTTTTAGAAGAAGAAATTTTTGTAGGAAATGTTTACCAACTCGGAAAAGCTATTATAGAAGTTACAAAACCGAGAAAACCCTGTGTTAAGCTTGGTATAAAATTTAACAATCCAGAAGTTATCAAGCAATTTTGGAATTCGACTAAGAGTGGTGTTTATTTTAAAGTTTTACAAACGGGAAACGTAGTAAAAAACGATGTTTTAATCCTTTTAAAAGAGCTAAAGAACACACCAACCATCGCTGAGGTTTATACCAGAAATAGATGATATAAACCAAAAAATCAATCAAAAAAATATTCGAGATTTCATCAAGGCAGGTTTTCAGGCTATAAAAAAATCGAGTTTTACTAAAAGACAGCCATATTTGCACTTAAGACAACCTTTAATAAAAAAAACAAACTATTTTTATCCAAGTATTATTTTAAATTTAGTTGCTTAATACTTTTTTTGAGGGACGACTAAATAAATATTTTCATGACCAAAATCAATTATTAACCTATCATGATTTTTCCTATGACTACAATAAGTCAAGATTAATCCATAAAAAAAACCTATCAATTTTTGATAGGCTTTATTTTTAAAAAGTATATGATTAAATATTAAATTACTTTAACATTTACTGCATTCATTCCTTTTTTTCCTTCCTGTAGATCAAATTCAACAACATCACCTTCGCGTATTTCATCGATTAAACCAGAAATGTGTACAAAATGTTCTTTGTTTGAACCTTCTTCTGTTATGAATCCAAATCCTTTGGAGTCATTGAAGAATTTTACTGTTCCTTTACTCATTGTTATAAATTATAAATTAATTAAGGTGCAAAGATACGATATTCTTTTGAAATGGAATAATTATTTTAATTGTTTAAATACACTCAATAAAATTGCTGTAGCCATTGCAACATTTAAACTTTCAGCTTGTTGATTTTTACTAAAATGGGGAATTGTGATTTTGTGAGAAATAAATTTTTCAATAGATTGAGAAATTCCGTTAGCTTCATTTCCCATAACCAATATGGCATTAGATTTAAGTTTTGATCTGTAAACATTTTCGCCTTCTAAAAATGCACCATATATTGATCGCGTATCATTCTTTAAAAAAAAATTAATATCAGCATAAATTACAGGTATTCTTGATAAAGATCCCATTGAGGCTTGTACGGTTTTAGAGTTATAACAATCAACTGTATTTTTTGAGCAAACCAATTGATCAACACCAAACCAATCGCATAAACGTATAATGGTTCCTAAATTACCCGGATCATTTATATCATCTAAAGCGAGTGTTAACCCATCATCTTTAATTTCTTCATATTCAGGAATTTCAAAAATGCTAACAATTTGATTAGGAGACTTATAATTGCTTATCTTTTTTAATTCGGCTTGTGAAACGATCTGTAAATTTTCTACGTTATATATATTGGTATAATCATCTGTTGCAAAAAGAAATTTAACTGTAAATTCAGATCTTAAAAATTCATTAACAGTTTTTATGCCTTCGGCTACAAATAAATTATGTTGCTGTCGGAATTTTTTTTGTTTTAATTGATTTATTAATTTAATTTGATTATTGCTTAACATATAAATAATGTTACTTTTGAATTTAATTCTAAAAAGTTAATCTTCTTGTCACAAACATATACAAAAATAGTATACTTTGTGTTAATTATCGCATTATTAGCGTCATGTAATACTATTAAGTATGTTGAAGATGGTGAAGATCTACTTCATGAGAATACAGTGGTAGTAAATGATAAAAAATCAAAAGATGGGGACTTATATAGTTATATAATTCAACGACCCAATCTTTCAACACTCGGTGTGCCTTTACAATTACACTTATATAATTATGGTAATCTTGATTTTGAAAAAACATTTGAAGAATGGTCTTTAAGCCATCCTAATAAATATAAACGTTACAACAATTTATTTTCTGAAAAACAAGCAAGATTAATTTATAAATATGACAAAGGATTTAACAATTGGTTTTTAAAAAAAGGGCAGGCTCCTGTAATTTATGACTCAATTAAAACTGAAAAAACAATTAATTCTTTTAAAAAATATTATTTTTCAAATGGTTTTTTTGAAGCAAATGTTGATTTTGAAGAAATTCAGACTAGTGAAAAACAAAAAGATGTAATTTATAAAATAACAACCAGAGATCAATATTATATTGATACTATTGAAAGTAAAATTCCTTCACCGGTTCTCGATTCCATTTATAATAATAATATTAAAGACTCTTATCTAAAAAGTGGTAATCCATTTGTTTTTAATGATTTTGAATTAGAAGAGGAAAGGTTATTTAATTTATTTAGAAACTCGGGTGTTTATCATTTCAATTCAAATAATATTGGTTTTTGGACCGATTCCAGCAAGGTTACTCATTATAAAGATATTGTATTAAAAATTCCCGATAGGGTTATTACAAAAGGAGATAGTACTTATTTTGTACCTTATAAAATCCAGAAGATCAAAAACATAAACGTTTATACTGATTTTGATACCGCAAATAAGGATATTAAGCCAAATGATTCTGTTACCTATGAAGGAATTACCTATTATGCTGTTAATAAATTAGAATATAGTCCAAAGCATCTTTCAAATTCAATTTTTATTAAACCAGGTGAAATTTATAAAGATGAAAATACTGTTTTAACACGCAATCATTTACGAAAATTACAGAATTTTAAATCGTCTATTGATATTAGATATCAAGAAAATGATGATGAAACACTTACAGCAAATATTTACTTGATTCCAATAAAAAAATATGCTTTAACTTTTAATTTAGACGCAACAACTTCAAATATTAAACCTTTTGGTATTCTAGGTAAATTTTCATTTATAGATAAAAATTTATTTAAAGGTGCTGAAATTTTTGAACTTTCTTTTCAAGGTTCATTTTTAAATGTTTCTAAAGATGCATCTGATGCTTCTGGTTTTTTTAATGCCTGGGAATTGATCACCAATGCGTCATTGACGATTCCTCGAATATTTTTCCCAATTGATACTAAAAGTATCATTCCAAATTATATGTCACCACAAACCAGAATTGATCTTTCATTTGGTATGCAAAAAAATATTGGATTAGACAGGCAAACTTTGACAACTGGTTTAGGGTATAATTGGCGAAGTTCTAAAAGATTGGGGCATACATTTGATATTTATAATTTACAATATATCGAAAATAAAAATATTGATAGTTATTTTATAGTGTATAGTTCAGAATATGAGAAACTTAACCAAACATCAGAAAATACCGGTGTGCCATTACCAGAGAATGAAAAAGAGAATTATGAATCTATAAATGATGATTATATAAAAATTATTCTGGATCCTGATAATAATTATGAAGAAACAAATCCTGAAGATTATGATATTGTCTCAGATGTAAATGAACGTCAGGATATTCTTATTGAAGATGTAGTGGTACCTGTTATATCTTATAGCATTAATTACAATACAAAAGAAGATTTAAAGGATAATAACTTTTATTTTCTAACAGGTAGAATTGTTTCATCAGGAACCATAACAGCACAATTGGCAAGCAAAGAAAATGAATATGGTCAAAAAGTTTTGTTTGGAGTTCCCGTCGCACAGTATATAAAAGCAGAAGTAGAATTTAAAAAATATTGGGATTTATCAAATAATAATATTTTTGTTTTTAGAACTTTTATAGGTGCGGCTTTACCTTATGGAAACTCAAGTAATATCCCTTTTAGCCGTAGTTATAATGCAGGAGGGTCAAATGATATTAGAGCCTGGCGAACTTTTGATCTTGGTCCGGGAGGAGAATTGAATAATCTTGAATTTAAGGTAGGTACTTTTAAAATGGTAACTAATTTTGAATATCGTTTTAAAATGATGAATAATATCTATAGTGCTTTGTTTGTTGACATTGGTAATATTTGGGATATTACCAACTCAAATCTTGTTTCTGAAGCAGGTAAGTTTACCGGATTTAATTCATTAAAAAATTCGGCCATTGGTTCAGGATTTGGTATAAGATATGATTTTAGCTTTTTGGTTTTTCGATTTGATATCGGATTTAAAACTTATGAGCCTTATTTAATCGATCAAAATAAATGGTTGACCAATTATAATTTTGGGAATGCTGTTTATAATATAGGTATCAATTACCCATTCTAAATTCATTTTATTTCTTATTTTTGTATCTTGTATTAATTCTTATAAAAAATTAGAAAGATGTCAAAAAAAATTAAAACAGGTGTCGTTTCAGGTAACGATGTTAAAGAAATATTTAAACTGGCTAAAGAAAAAAGATTCGCTCTTCCGGCTGTTAATGTTATTGGGTCAAGTTCAATAAATTCAGTTTTAGAAATAGCTAAAGAACTGAATGCTCCGGTAATTATTCAATTTTCAAATGGAGGAGGTCACTTCAATGCAGGAAAAGGATTAAGTAACGAAAACCAAAAAGCTGCTATTGCTGGTTCAATTGCTGGAGCCAAACACATTCATACAATGGCAAAAGTTTATGACATTCCTGTTATTTTACATACAGATCACTGTGCAAAAAAATTATTACCATGGATTGACGGTTTGTTAGATGCCGGTGAAGAATTTTATAAAGAAAATGGAATTCCTTTGTTTAGCTCTCATATGATTGATCTATCAGAAGAACCGATTGAGGAAAATATTGAAATTTCTAAAAAGTACTTAGAGAGAATGAGTAAAATTGGGATGACTTTAGAAATCGAACTAGGAATTACCGGAGGTGAAGAAGATGGTGTGGATAATACCGATGTGGACTCATCAAAATTATACACTCAACCAGAAGAAGTTTCCTATGCGTATGAAGAACTTAAGAAAATTAGTGATAATTTTACTATTGCTGCTTCTTTTGGTAATGTTCATGGTGTTTATAAACCCGGAAATGTGAAATTAACACCTAAAATATTAGATAATTCTCAAAAATTTATTGAAAAGAAATTCAATACTGATAAAAATCCTGTAGATTTTGTATTTCACGGAGGATCTGGCTCAAGTTTAGAAGAAATTAGAGAAGCAATAGGGTATGGTGTTATTAAAATGAATATTGATACTGATACTCAATATGCATATATGACAGGAATTAGAGATTATATGGCTAAAAACAAAGATTACCTTAAAGGTCAAATTGGTAATCCTGATGGTGACGATGTTCCAAACAAAAAATATTATGACCCAAGAAAATGGGTAAGAGAAGGCGAACTTACTTTAAAAACACGCTTAAAACAGGCTTTTGAAGATTTAAATAATATTAATACTTTATAAAAAAAGAAGGGAGAATCTAAAGTTAGGGTCTCCTTCTTTTTTTATTATCTTGCCAAACTGTTTTTAACAATTAAAAGCATTTTTTATGAGTTTATGGTTTAAACGAAAAGATAAAGGAATCCAGACATCTACTGATGAGAAAAAAGATGTTCCAAAAGGATTATGGTATAAAACACCTAGTGGAAAGGTAATTGATTCTGATGAATTAAGAGATAATTTATATGTAAGCCCTGAAGATGGCTATCACGTAAGAATTGGAAGTGCAGAATATTTTGAAATATTTTTCGACAATAATACATTTAAAGAATTAGACGAAAAGCTTACATCCAAAGATCCACTAAGATTTGTAGATACTAAAAAATACACTGATCGATTAAAGGAAGCATACAAAAAAACCAATTTATATGATGCTGTTAGAACTGCAGTTGGGAAATCATTAGGTAAAGATCTGGTTATTGCGGCAATGGATTTCTCTTTTATTGGGGGTTCAATGGGAAGTGTAGTTGGTGAAAAAATTGCCCGGGCAATAAATTATTCAATAAAAAAGAAAATCCCTTTTTTAATGATATCAAAATCCGGTGGAGCTCGAATGCAAGAAGCACCATTATCATTAATGCAATTGGTTAAAACCTCGGCAAAATTGGCACAATTGGCCGAAGCAAAAATTCCTTATATTTCTTTGAGCACTGATCCAACAACAGGAGGGATAACAGCTTCTTATGCAATGTTAGGTGATATTAATATAGCCGAACCTAAAGCATTAATTGGGTTCGCCGGTCCGAGAATTGTAAAAGACACTACCGGTAAAGATCTTCCTGAGGGATTTCAGCGATCAGAATTTTTATTAGAACACGGATTTTTAGACAAAATCATTGAACGAAAAGATTTAAAAAAACAAGTTAATTTATATATTGATCTGATCCAAAATTTACCGATTAGAAAATAATATTTTAAGATTTAAAAAGTAAAAAACTCCGAAATGTTGATTCATTTCGGAGTTTTTTAATTAACCTAACCTAAATTTATATTAACGTTTTATTTTACTTAAATGGATCTCGGTTTCTTTACCGTTAATTGTAGCAATAGCAAGATCATCACATTCTCCATTTCCATAATCTAACAGAATACTTTTACCTCCACTTTCAATTTTAGTTTTTCCACTAACAATAAATCTACACGACATTTCTCTGCGTAATGGCTCAATGATTGTTGCAGTTCTATTTGTACCATCTTTTTTTGTAATTGACCATTTTCCGGTTATTAAAAAAACATTATCACCCCATGCACCAGTTCCTACACCTTCAATCCATTCTCTAACCCTTTCCCCATTTACAGTTACAAAGGTTTCATCTTCCCATATTATTTTTATATTTTTATTTATCGTTGCTTCAGGATTGCTATTTTCATTAAATCTTATTCTAATCTTATTTATTGTGCCTTCAACCTTTTTTCCATTAAAATAAAAATTATCAAAAGCATAAATGATGGATACTGATAATTCAGAAATATTGTAATTATACTCCATGTTAATTATACCACTAACAATATTTCCATTTCTTGTTTCACATCCATCACCAAAATCAATGGTTATTTTTTTATTATCTTTAGTTATTACTTTAGTAATTGTAACACAATCGGGAATAAATTTACTATTAACTTCTATACCTTTCGCAGCAATTTTGTTTTCTTCGTTGTAATAAACATCTTCAATAATTGCATTGATGCCTTCTGAAACATTGTCAATTTCTGTTTGTTCGATTGCACTAGCTTCATCTAATTGAAACCCATTTTCATCTATATCAATACCATCATTCTGACAGCTTATCAACATAAAAGTTGAAAGAATTATAAAAAAAATACTGGTCTTAATTAATTGTACATTTTTTGTTTTCATAGTAAATATTTTAAGTTTTTCTTTTTTAAACGCAGTTACTGTTTATTTGTTATGCATCTTTGACAAAAAAAATCTGATAAGGTTTAATCTGTAAAGTAATAAAGATAAATAATTGCCAATCAAAATATTAATTATACCTTTGCCGCCTGATACAAAAAAATAGTATCTATCGTACATAAAAATTATTAATCAAATTTAATGTTAGCATGTATTTAACAGCAGAAAAAAAGAAAGAGATTTTCAAAAAACATGGAAAATCTGAAAATGATTCAGGTAATTCAGAAGGACAAATTGCATTATTTACTTATAGAATTGGTCACTTAACTGAACACTTGAAAAAAAATCGTAAAGATTTTAACACACAACGTTCGCTAGTAAAATTAGTAGGGAAACGTAGAGACCTTTTAGATTATTTAATGAAAAAAGATATCGTGAGATATCGTGCAATAGTTAAAGAATTAGGGTTAAGAAAATAATTTTATTGAGAGGCTTTATGCCTCTCTTTTTATTCTGTTCAAATAGTAATTCATTGGCAAACTTCATTTACAACACAACTACAAAGTTTAAACAATGAATTAATTATTTACTTGATTTCAAGTAAATGTAAAAAACAAATTATGATTCCAAAAGTATTTAAAGAGGTAATAGACCTTGGTGATGGAAGACAAATCTCCATCGAAACAGGAAAATTAGCAAAACAGGCACACGGTTCTGTTGTTGTGCAATCAGGAAACTGTATGTTATTATGTACAGTAGTATCTAATTACAAACAAAGCGACCTTGACTTTTTGCCGTTAACAGTAGATTATCGTGAAAAATTTGCTGCTGCAGGACGTTACCCAGGTGGTTTCTTCAAAAGAGAAGCAAGACCAAGTGATGGCGAAGTATTAACAATGAGATTGGTAGACCGTGTATTGCGTCCGCTTTTTCCAAAAGATTACCACGCAGAAACGCAGGTGATGATTCAAATGATGTCACATGATGAGGATGTGATGCCTGATGCAATGGCTGGTTTAGCAGCTTCTGCAGCTATCCAACTTTCTGATTTCCCATTTGAATGTGCTATTTCAGAAGTTCGTGTTGGGCGTGTAAACGGAGAGTTTATCATTAACCCTTCAAGAGCACAATTAGCAGAATCTGATATAGAAATGATGATTGGTGCTTCTGCTGATTCAGTAATGATGGTAGAAGGTGAATTGGATGAGGTTTCTGAAGAAGAAATGGTAGAAGCAATTAAAATTGGGCATGAAGCGATCAAAGTACAATGTGCTGCACAAGTAAAATTAGCAGAAGCATTTGGGAAAAAAGAAGTTCGTGAATACCCTAATGAAAGAGAAGATGCTGATCTTGCTGAAAAGATTAATGGAATGGCTTATGATAAAGTTTATGCCATTGCAAAAGCAGGGTCTTCTAAGCAAGAAAGAACAAATGCTTTTTCTGAAATTAAAGATGAAATAACAGCAAGTTTTACTGAAGAAGAAGTGGAAGATTATGGAGATCTAATCTCAAAATACTATCACAAAGCTGAAAAAGCAGCTATTCGTAATTTAACTTTAGATGAAGGTTTACGTTTAGATGGAAGAGAAACAACTCAAATCAGACCAATTTGGTGTGAGGTTGATTATTTACCTTCAACGCATGGTTCGGCAATTTTTACTCGTGGTGAAACTCAAGCATTAGCAACCGTAACTCTTGGAACTTCAAGAGAAGCAAATAAAATAGATATGCCTTCATTTGAAGGAGAAGAAACTTTCTATTTACATTATAACTTCCCACCATTTTGTACAGGTGAAGCAAGACCTTTAAGAGGTACTTCACGTAGAGAAGTGGGACATGGTAATTTAGCACAACGTGCTTTAAAAGGTATGATTCCTGCTGATTGTCCTTATACGGTAAGAGTGGTTTCTGAAGTATTAGAATCTAATGGTTCATCCTCTATGGCAACAGTTTGTTCTGGTACCATGGCATTAATGGATGCAGGTGTGCAAATGAAAAGTCCGGTTTCAGGTATTGCAATGGGATTGATTTCTGATCCGGAAACAGGAAAATATGCAGTTTTATCTGATATTTTAGGAGATGAAGATCATTTAGGTGATATGGATTTTAAAGTTACAGGTACTAAGGAGGGTATTACTGCTTGTCAAATGGATATCAAAGTAAAAGGATTGTCTTATGAGATCTTTGTAAATGCATTGAAACAAGCTCGTGAAGGTCGTTTACATATTTTAGGTAAAATTACTGATACCATTTCTCAAGCAAATGAAGATGTTAAAGCACATGCTCCTAAAATGGTTACTAGAACCATTCCTGGTGAATATATTGGTGCGTTGATTGGGCCGGGTGGAAAAGTAATTCAAGAATTACAAAAAGAAACCGGATGTACAATTGTTATTAATGAAGATCCTGTTACTGAAGAAGGTATTGTTGAAATTTTAGGTACAAATCAAGATGGAATTGAAGCAGTTTTGGCAAAAATTGATTCATTATTATTCAAACCTGAAAAAGGTAAAGTATATAAAGTAAAAGTTATTAAAATTCTTGATTTTGGTGCTGTTGTAGAATATGTTGAAGCTCCAGGAAACGAAGTGCTTTTACATGTTAGTGAATTGGCATGGGAACGTACAAATAATGTTACTGATGTTGTAAATATGGGTGATATCATTGAAGTTAAATACTTTGGTGTTGACCCAAGAACACGTAAAGAAAAAGTGTCTTATAAAGCATTGTTAGAAAAACCAGAAGGTTATGTTGCAAGACCTCCAAGAGATAATAATAGAGGAAGAGACAATCGTAACCGTGATAATCGCAGAGATGATAGAAGATCTAAAGACAATAGGTAAACTTGAGTCTTTATATTGATTACTTAAAGCTCCCAAAGTTAGGGAGCTTTTTTATTTGCTATCCATTAATATTTTCAACTTAAATATGGACATTTAAAAACCTAATATTCAATTATTTTTATTCTTTTGTAACATTTACACTCATTCTTACGTATATGTAAGTACAGCACTAATAAAAATTAACATTTAAATAGAATTTATGAGACAGTTAAAAATTACCAAACAAGTTACCAATCGTGAAACAGCATCGTTAGATAAATATTTGCAAGAAATTGGTAAGGTTGATTTGATTACTGCCGATGAGGAAGTAGAATTAGCACAGCGTATCAAAGCAGGTGATCAAATTGCTTTGGAAAAGTTGACAAAAGCTAATTTGCGTTTTGTTGTATCTGTTGCAAAACAGTACCAAAATCAAGGTTTAACACTTCCTGATTTAATAAATGAGGGTAATTTAGGGTTGATAAAAGCAGCGAAAAGATTTGATGAAACCCGTGGATTTAAATTTATATCTTATGCCGTTTGGTGGATACGTCAATCTATTTTACAAGCATTGGCAGAACAGTCAAGAATTGTTCGTTTACCATTGAATAAAATTGGCTCTATCAATAAGATCAATAAAACTTTTGCAAGATTAGAGCAAGAAAATGAAAGACCACCTTCTGCTGAAGAAATCGCAAAAGAATTGGATATGACAGTTACTGATGTAAAAGAATCTATGAAAAATTCCGGACGTCACGTTTCTATGGATGCCCCGTTAATTCAAGGAGAAGATTCAAATTTATATGATGTATTAAGATCCGGAGAATCTCCAAATCCTGATAGAGTTTTATTGCATGAATCATTACAGGTAGAAATTTTAAGAGCATTAGAAACATTAACACCAAGAGAAGCAGATGTTGTAAAATTGTATTTCGGACTTGGAAATCAACATCCAATGACCTTAGAAGAAATTGGAGAAACTTTTGATCTTACCAGAGAAAGAGTTCGCCAGATTAAAGAAAAAGCAATAAGAAGATTAAAACATACTTCTCGAAGTAAGATTTTAAGATCTTATCTAGGTTAATAAATAAAGCTCATGATTATTCATGAGCTTTTCTTTTTTATATTACTTTTGCCAAAAACTTAATTTCATGAAACGAATAATTGCTCCTTCATTGCTTGCTGCTGATTTTGGAAATTTACAACGAGATATAGAAATGGTTAATAAAAGTGAAGCTGATTGGTTTCATTTAGATATTATGGATGGCGTTTTTGTTCCAAATATTTCTTATGGGATGCCGATTATTTCAACTATAAATAAAATTGCAAAAAAACCATTGGATGTACATTTAATGATCGTTGATCCTGATAGATATATCAATGTCTTTAAAAAAGTTGGTGCCGATATACTTACGGTACATTTTGAGGCTTGTACTCATCTACACCGAACAATTCAAGCAATAAAAGCTGAAGGAATGCAAGCGGGAGTATCTTTAAATCCACATACACCGGTTTCACTATTGGAAGATATTATTCAGGATTTGGATTTGGTTTTGATCATGAGTGTAAATCCGGGTTTTGGCGGACAAAGTTTTATTGAGAATACTTATAAAAAAGTAAAGCAATTACGAAGCTTGATTGATAAAACCAACTCAAAAGTAATTATAGAAGTAGATGGAGGTGTAAATGACACAAATATTAGCAAACTAGCTGAAGCAGGTGTAAATGCCTTTGTTGCCGGTAGTTTTGTTTTTAAAAGTGAGGATCCTACTAAAACGATTCAAAACTTAAAAAATGCATAGTCAATTTTTTTAAAAAGTATTGATTGTTTTTCTTAACGCAACTAATTTAGTTAAAAGAGCTTCTAAATGGTCTAATTTCAGCATATTAGCACCGTCTGATTTTGCAATTTTTGGATTATAATGAGTTTCTAAAAATATACCATCAACACCAACTGCAATTCCCGCTTTAGCAATGGTTTCTATCAATTCTGGTTTACCACCGGTAACACCACTTGCCTGATTGGGTTGTTGTAAAGAATGTGTAATATCTAAAACAGTGAGAGCATATTGTTGCATTAGCGGAATTCCCCTAAAATCAACTACCATATCCTGATAACCAAACATGGTGCCTCTATCAGTAATCATGGTTTGTTGGTTACCACTGTCGTGGACTTTTTTAACAGCGTGTTGCATTGCCTCCGGACTCATAAATTGTCCTTTTTTTAAATTGACAACTTTACCGGTTTTTGCTGCAGCAATAACTAAATCGGTTTGACGCACTAAGAATGCCGGAATTTGTAAAATATCAACATATTCAGCAGCTTTAATAGCATCATTTACATCATGAATATCAGTAACGGTAGGAATATCAAATGTTTTACCAACTTTTTCTAGGATCTTTAAAGCTTTTTTATCACCAATTCCGGTAAAACTATCAATTCTTGATCGATTTGCTTTTTTAAAACTTCCTTTAAAAATATAAGGAATTTCTAATTTATTAGTTATTTCTACACACTTTTCAGCAATTTGCATTGCCATTTCTTCACTTTCAATGGCGCAAGGTCCGGCAAGTAAAAAAAAGTTATTACTATCAAGGTTTTTGATGTTGGGAATTTTAGAAAGTTCCATTTTTTTGATTTTTGTAAAGATACGATTTAAGATTATATTCCTCTAAAAAATTGAGATATCCCATTGTAACCTTATCCTACTTCCAGACTTATCCGTTGAAGAAAATTCATTAAAATCTAAATAGGAATATTCTAATGTCAATTTATTTTTATGTTTATGAAAAAACCAGTTCAATCCAAAAGTATATTCCAATTCATTATTGTTTGATACATCAATATTTGGATCATAGTAAGCATATCTTCCAAAAACCTCTAATTTCTTTGGAATTTTTGAAAATGAATTATTTAAAAAATATCCAAGTTGTAAATAATAACCTGTTAATGAAGTGGAAGTTAGATTGATTTTATCATCAATATTTTTATAGTGATATTCTTGTTGCCATGACCAGCCTTTGTACTTAAATGCTGTTTCAAATAAAAACTGATTTATCTTATATTGTCCGTCAACACCTTCTTCAAATCCAGTCAATTGCCCTCCGCCTACAGTAGAAAATCTTGTATATCTACTTGTATTGGTTGTAGCTGCAATTGCAAATGAAGAAACAAATTTATCATGGTATTCCAAATCAGAGCCACTAAATTTTAATACTTCATTATTAGGATTCCATTGTAACCTTGCCATGTACATTAGTTTTGAATCATCATTAGAATTTGCACCTCTTCCGGAACCCATAAATGCAGATGCCCAATAATTAAAATTAGCCATTCCATCTCCGGATAAATTTCCGTACAATGAAATTCCTTGTTGACGATCAAGTGTAAAGGCATAGTTAATAATTGATCGATCTAATCCCTGTTGATTGCCGGAAGAAATCACTCTTTCTCTGGAATATCTAACTTTCCATTGACCTACTCTTAATTTTAAAAAAGAGTATTTTTCAATCTGGACTCTAAAATCGAGCAAATTCATTCCTTTTATGTCTTGTTCAAAATAAAAAGTATAATAAGGCTGATAAATATGTCCGCCAATTTTTATCCTGGCTCTATTGATCTTTAAACCTGATTTTTCATTTTCAAATGTTATAGGATCATTATCAAATGGGTAAGATGCTCTAAATTGTCCTCTAAAATCTAACTGCAATTCATATTGATCATCAAAAAAATGGAATTCAAATCCTTTGCCTTTTGTAATATAAAAGTCATTATTTTTTTCTTGAGAAAAGATTTGCAAAGAGAAAAATATCAATACAAAAAATACAATTGTTTTTTTAAACAAAATATGATGACTTAATTTGTAAGTGTTTGGAATAAATTTTCTAAACTAGTTGTTTTTTGTTGTAATTGTAATGTTTTTAACCCATTTGCTTGGGCAAAATCAAATATTTTTGAACGCATATCCTTTTTAGTATCAAAAGTTAAATACCAAGTGTTATCAAATACATTTTTCACTGATTTAATATTTGATATTTTTCTTAATAACGCTTCTTCTACACCAAGATTAAATTCTACTTCAATAATTTGTTCTTGATTTTCTAATAATTCTTTCAGATTTTTATCAGCAACAATAACTCCTTTATTAATTATAATAACCCTGTCACACATTGCTTCTACTTCTTGCATGATGTGTGTTGATAATAAAACCGTTTTGGTTTTGCCAATTTCTTTAATTAGATTTCTAATTTCTGATAGTTGATTTGGGTCTAAACCGGTAGTGGGCTCATCTAAAATCAATACTTTAGGATCGTGTAATAATGCCGCTGCCAAACCAACCCTTTGTTTATATCCTTTAGAAAGCTGACTTATTTTTTTATTCTTTTCTGGTTTTAAACCGATTAAATCAATTATTTCGTCAATTCTGTTTTTCGAAATGTGGTGAATATTTGCATTAAACTGTAAATATTCTTTAATATATAATTCTGTATATAAAGGATTGTGCTCAGACAGATAGCCTATAGATCTTTTAACATCCAGGGGATTTTGTAAAGTATCAAATCCATTAACTATTACATTTCCACTATTTTGAGAAATATAAGTTGTTATAATTTTCATCATGGTAGATTTTCCCGCTCCATTTGGTCCTAAAAATCCTACAATTTCTCCGGAATTTATCTCAAAGCTCACATTGTTTAATGCTTTTTGATCACCATAGTTTTTAGTAATATTTTGAACTATAATCGACATTTCTCATTTTTTTATAAACACAAAGAAAAAACTTTTTTTAAGAACAATGTGTATATCTTAAATATATTTGTTTAAATAGCGGATCTAAAAGATACTTTAAATTTTAAGAAGTCTTTTTTGTAGAATTTCGCAATTTTTCAGAATGATTGAATAGTAGTATTTTATTATCTGGTTTGCAATATTTTGAATGAAATTTAAATAATTTGTTAAATATTCGATAAAAATTATTGTAATTGAAAAATATATTTATAGATTTGCTGCAGATTTAGAAAAGATGAAAAATTCATTTAATTTTTTTACACGTTTTTACTTTTATTTTAGCGATAAGAGCGAGACATGATATGTATTTAAGTTAAAACTAAAGATAATCATAAAAAGTCTCGAAATATTTCGAGACTTTTTTTTAGTCAAAAATTTATGAAAGTAGCTATTCAAGGAATTAGAGGATCGTTTCACGATATTGTTGCCAGACAATATTTTGGCGATAAAATTGAATTGATAGAATGCATGTCGTTTACAGAAATCCCCATTTTGTTAAAAAATAATGCAGTTGATAGTGCAGTGATGGCGATTGAAAATTCTATTGCAGGCGCCATTTTACCAAATTACGCTTTAATTGATGAATATAATTTGGATATTGAGGGAGAACTTTATCTGAATATTCACCATAATTTGATGGCATTAAAAGGGCAAACGCTAAAGGATATTAAAGAAGTTTGGTCGCACCCAATGGCAATTTTACAATGTAGAAAATTTTTCAGAAATCATCCGGATATTAAATTAATTGAAGAGAAGGATACTGCTGAAGTTGCTGAAAGGATCCAAACTGAAAGTTTAAAAGGTATTGCTGCAATTGCCAGTAAAGAGGCTGCTCAATTATTTAATTTAGATATTATTAAAGCTGATATTCAAACCATTAAACATAATTCAACCAGATTTTTTATTTTAAAGAAAGGTAAAAATACGCCTTATCATGAAAGTAAAATAGATGGAACAAAAAACAAGGCATCAATAAAATTTATTACCAAACACAACAAAGGGAGTTTAGCAGAAGTTTTAGACATTTTTGCTAAACATGAGATTAATTTGACTAAGATCCAATCTATGCCAATTATTGATCAACCCTGGAGTTATGCTTTTTTTATTGATCTAATGATAGAAGATTTTAAACTATATGAAAATGCATTGCATTTGATCAATAAAAAAGTAAATCACTTACAAATATTAGGAGAATACCACCAAAATAAGGGATATGAAGTTTGAAAAAGCAAATAGGTTAAAAAATGTAGAAGAATATTACTTTTCAACAAAATTAAAAGAGGTGAGATTATTAATCAGTAAGGGTAAACCAATTATTAATTTAGGAATTGGCAGTCCTGATCTACAACCACCTCGGGAGGTTATTGAAGCCATATCAAAAGCTTCATTAAATCCAAATAATCATGGATATCAAAGTTATCAGGGTATTCCTGAATTACGGGAATCAATAGCCAATTTTTATGAAAAGCACTACAATGTTAAACTAGATAAAGATCATGAAATATTGCCATTGATGGGATCAAAAGAGGGTATTTTACATATTTCAATGGCTTTTTTAAATAAAGGGGATCAGGTTTTGATTCCTAATCCCAGTTATCCTACTTATACCTCAGTAACTAAATTGGTGGAAGCAGAACCAATTTTTTATAATTTAACTGAAGAAAATAATTGGTTGCCAGACTGTGAAGCCATAGAAAAAATGGATTTATCTAAAGTAAAAATTATGTGGGTAAACTATCCACACATGCCAACCGGAACCAATCCTACGGATGATTTGTTTAAAAAATTAATAACATTTGCTAAAAAACATCAAATATTATTGGTGAATGACAATCCGTATAGTTTTATTTTAAATGATGATCCAAAAAGTATTTTATCTTTTGAGGGAGCTAAAGAAATTGCCATTGAATTAAATTCTCTTAGTAAGACCTTTAATATGGCCGGATGGAGAGTTGGTATGGTTTTAGGAAATGAAGAGAATCTTAAAAGTATTTTACAAGTTAAAAGTAATATGGATTCAGGGATGTATTTTGGTATTCAAAAAGGAGCAATTACTGCTTTAAATTTACCGATAGAATGGTTTAAAAGTATCAATAATATTTATGCAAAGCGTAGAGAAATAGTTTGGAAAATTTGTGATGTTTTGCAATGTAGTTATGATAAAAATAGTTCAGGTTTATTTATTTGGGCGAAAATCCCAAAAGGAAGATCATCAAATGAGTTTACAGATAAATTATTATATGATAAAAATGTTTTTGTCGCTCCGGGAACTGTATTTGGCAAGAATGGTGAAGGTTATATAAGATTTTCAATTTGTGTTGTAGAAGAAAAAATACAAGAAGTATTAACAAGAGTATCATGAAAAAAATAGCAGTTATCGGATTAGGATTAATAGGGGGCTCTTTAGCTTTAGAGTTAAAAAAAGTAACCTGGGCAACAATTTATGGAATAGACAAAAATCCCGATCATCTAGAAAAAGCTTTAGAATTGGGAATTATTTATAAAAAAGCAACTATTGATATTGTTAAAGAAGTTGATATTGTTATCATTGCAGTTCCAGTAAATATTATTCCGCATATTACTTTGCAGGTTTTAGATTTGATCGATGACAATACTTTAGTTTTTGATGTTGGATCAACAAAAGCTATTGTTTGTGAAGCTGTAAAGAAGCATCCGAAAAGAGAAAATTTTGTTGCAATCCACCCCATAGCCGGTACAGAATTTTCTGGACCTGAAGCTGCCATTTATGATTTGTTTACTGGTAAAGTAAATATTATTTGTGAACAGAATTTGAGTAAAAAAGAAATGATTGAAAAGGTAGTCTCATTATTTGAAAAATTAAAAATGCGAATTGTATTTATGGAGTCTGCCAAACAACACGATAAACATATTGCTTATGTTTCTCATCTTTCTCATATCAGTTCTTTTATGCTCGGAAAAACTGTTTTGGAAATTGAAAAAGATGAAAAAAGTATCTTTGATATGGCAGGAAGTGGTTTTGCTTCAACAGTTAGATTGGCAAAGAGTAATCCCGAAACATGGACTCCAATTTTATTACAAAACAAAGAAAGTATATTGGAATCATTAAATGCATACATAAAAAATTTAAATCAGTTCAAAGAAATAATAACTAACGAATCAGCAGAAGAGGTTTTTGCAATGATGCAAAATACAAATCAAATAAAGAGCATTTTAGCTGGAATTAAAAATTAAAAAATGGAAAATACTAATTTTAGAGTATGGTTAGAAAACATGCAATTGAATCATCCTTTGGTAATTGCGGGACCATGTAGTGCCGAAACAGAAAAGCAGGTTTTAGATGTGGCCCACGAGTTAAAAAATACAGATGCTACCATTTTTAGAGCAGGGGTTTGGAAACCCAGAACGCGTCCTGGAACTTTTGAAGGTAACGGAGCTAAAGCCTTACCTTGGCTACATAAAGTAAAAGAGGAAACGGGTTTGTTAACTGCGATTGAAGTAGCCAATGCACAACATGCAAAACTTGCTTTGGAGTTTGATATTGATGTTTTATGGATAGGAGCAAGAACTACTGTTAATCCTTTTGCAGTTCAAGAAATAGCTGAAGCATTAAGAGATACTGATAAAATTGTGTTGGTAAAAAATCCTATAAACCCTGATTTAGAATTGTGGATTGGTGCCATAGAGCGATTTTTAAAAATGGGCGTAAAAAATTTAGGGGCAATTCACCGTGGTTTTTCATTTTTTGGAAAATCAAAATATAGAAATATTCCTAGTTGGCAAATTCCGATTGATCTCAAAAACAGATATCCTTCATTACCGATAATCAATGATCCATCACATATTAGTGGAAACAGAGAATTGATTTCTGAAGTGTCTCAAACTGCCTTAGATCTAAAATTTGATGGCTTGATGATTGAAACACATTGCAATCCTGATAAAGCCTGGAGTGATGCAAAGCAACAAATTAAGCCAAAGCGTTTGATAGAAATAATGGATAATTTAAAAGTTAGAAAACCCAGATTTGAAAATGAAGAATATATTTCAAAATTAAATGCTTTTCGCCAGGAGATCAATGAAAAAGATGATCAATTGATGGAAACTTTATCAGAAAGGATGAAAATTGTTGAAAGCATAGGAAGGTCAAAAAGAGAAAGTAATGTTGCAGTTTTACAAAATACAAGATGGCAAGAGATTTTACAAAACATGGTAGACAAAGGTTTAGATCAGGGTTTAACACAAGCGTTTGTTGAAAAAATATTCAAAGCAATTCATCAAGAATCAATAGTTCACCAAGAAAAAATTATTAATGGATAAATTTTATTTTAAATATTTCACGAAACCTGTCTATCTTTAGACAGGTTTTTTAATTTATTAATGTGAATAAACCAAAACATATTATAGTAATTCGCCTTTCTGCAATGGGAGATGTTGCTATGACTATTCCTGTTTTAAGAGTATTTGTTAATCAAAATCCAAATGTAAAGATTACCGTTTTATCTAGAGCTTTTTTAAAACCATTATTTGATGATATTCCAAATATTAGTTTTTATGTTGCAGATGTGGAAGGAGTACACAAAGGAATTTTAGGATTAAAAAAATTATCAAATGAATTATTAGAATTAAATATTGATGCTGTAGCTGATATCCATAATGTTTTACGTTCAAAAATTTTAAGATTTTTCTTTTCTTTTTCTAATAAAAAAATTGCTGTAATAGATAAAGGCAGAACAGAAAAAAAAGCTTTAATCAGGACAAAGAATAAAATCTTCAAACAATTACGTTCAACTCATGAACGTTATGCGGATGTTTTTAGAACATTGGGTTTTAAAGTTGATCTATCCAAACATCAATTCCCTTTAAAGAAAGAAATACCATCAAATATCATAGAATTAATCAAAAATAATGATAAAACATTAATAGGAATAGCACCTTTTGCTCAGTATAAATCTAAAATGTATCCTTTAGATCTGATGGAAGAAGTTATCAGAGAACTATCAGGAAATTCAAATTATAAGATTATATTTTTTGGAGGTGGTAAAAAAGAGGTTGATATATTAAATTCTTTTGAAGAAAAGTTTAAAGGCACCTTTTCATTAGCCGGAAAATTGAAATTAGCAGAAGAATTGATTGTTGTTTCTTATTTAGATTGTATGCTAAGTATGGACTCTGCTAACGCGCATTTGGCAGCAATGCAAGGTGTAAAAACAATATCTTTATGGGGTGTTACACATCCTTTTACAGGTTTTTATCCCTTTGATCAACCCATTGAATATGCAATAATTCCTGATTTAAAAAAGTTTCCTAATATTCCTTGTTCGATCTATGGCAATAAAGTATGCAAAGGATATGAAGATGTGATGAGAAGTATTCCTTCAAAAAAAGTAATTGAATTGATTGAAAAAGTGGTCAAAAAAATCCCTGAAAAAAAATAATTTCAGGGATATAAGTAATTGATTATAAATTTGGAATACGTAAAACCTGTCCTGGGTAAATTTTATTAGGATCAGAAAGCATAGGTTTATTTGCTTCAAAAATTTCTTTGTATTTCATAACATCACCATAATATTCTTTAGCGATCAAACTTAATGATTCACCACTTTTAACTGTATGCATTTTTGCCTCAGGTTCAGGTAAGGCAGTAGTCATTTTATCTTCTACATTGGCAATACCTTGCGTATTACCTAGTGTTAACAATACTTTTTCACGAGTTGCTTGGTCGGCAGCAGCACCCCAAACTTTTGCAGTATCACCATCTACTTCAATATCAATATCCGTTACATCGTAACCATAAGAATTGACAGTATTCATTAATTGAGAAGCTTTGGCAGCATTATCAGCAGCACTATCAACTGCTTTTTCTCCAGATTTTTTGTTGAATGAAAAAAGTCCCATAATTTAAATTTTTTATCGATTAGTTTTTAATGCCGTAAAAATACAAAAAACTAAGCTTTTATTAAAACAATTTCCTTATAAATATAGGAATACAAAAGTAACAAAAAAACTTATATTTGTAAAAAACTTATATTTTGGAAATACATAATTTTGATAGTTCTAATTCGATATTAAATAATTTCATTACTGAAATAAGAGATGTTGATAAACAAAAAGATTCAATGCGCTTTAGAAGAAATATTGAGCGAATTGGCGAAATCTTAAGTTATGAGTTAAGTAAAGAGTTAGAATTTCACTTAAAAAAAGTAACAACTCCTCTTGGTAAGAAAGACATTGATATAATTCAAAATAATCTGGTTTTATGTTCGGTTTTAAGAGCAGGTTTGCCTTTACATCAAGGAATTCTTAATTATTTTGATTCAATTGAAAATGCTTTTATTTCTGCATATAGACATCATACCAAAGGTGATGATTTTGATATAAAAGTTGAATATTTAGCTTCTCCTTCATTAGAAGGGAAAACGTTAATTTTAGTTGACCCAATGTTAGCTACTGGAAGATCATTAGTTGCTGTATATAAAATTTTAGAAAAATTGGGAAAAATTAAACAAGTTCACATAGTTTCGGTAATAGCAGCTAATGAAGGAATCTCATATGTTGCCAAACACTTTCCAAAAAACACAAAACTTTGGGTAGCTACAGTTGATAAAATATTAAATAAACAAGGTTATATAGTTCCTGGATTAGGAGATGCGGGCGACTTGGCTTTTGGTAATAAACTTTAATATAAAATAGTTATAACAACCGATAATATAATAAACAAAATTAGAATTAATTCTTTAAACCAGTAATCCTTTATTATTTGTAAATATTTTGCAAAAAGAACTGAAAAAGGAAAGAATAAAAATAAAAATTCCGAACCATCTTTTATTGAAGAAACAATTGCTAAACTTATTGCAAGTAATAAGTGTATCAAGAGTAATGAATATGTTGCTCTCTTCTGTTTTTTTGCTTTTAAAGATTTTTTTAATGTAGGATAAATTGACCAAATAATTATTACTAAGATAATAGCAATGGGTAAAAGTAAACTAAGATCATTGTAATTTTCATATTGAAAAGAAAAATTAAATGACCAATTTTTTTTTAAAAATTGTTCTTTACCAATAACTAAAAGATAAGCATAATACAAATAAATTGGTGTAATAAATCCAATTATGGGAATTATTAAATGATTCCATTTTAATTTTCGAAATAAAAATATCGCAACATATATTAAGATCAAATATGTAATACTCCAACTATAAAAAAGTGTTGCTAATCCTATCCAAAATGCACTGTCAAAAAGTTTACTCTTGGTTTCAAATAATGTACGTAAACTATATATCCTTCGAATAGCAAAGATTAAAAAAAAATTACTGATCAATATTTTATAGTTGACAAAAGTTTTAGGAAATAAAGCAAACAGCAATATAAAGATCAACAGAGCATAGGAATTATCACCTGTCAATTGATTTTTGCGAATAATGAAATTCTGTAAAAATATAAAAAGTAAAAAAAAGAATAAATAAAAAATTATGTTTGTAAAAGAAGATGCGTAATTCTCATCAGAATAATTAATAATGACAGCTGTAAAATATATTAAAACACTTAAAGTGTTTAGTACTATAAAATTTACGGGTTTTGTCTTATTAAAAAAATCAGCAATCATAATGATATTTTATATTTTTTCAATTCTATTGAATTCAAGAATGTTATTTAAATAAAAATCCATATTTTTGATAATTGTATATATTTAAGTATATAGCGAATGTAAAAAACTTTACAACATAAGCCTAAAGGTTTTGTTGTTTTTAAAATTAAAATTTATGCTAGCAAATAATTTTTTTAGAGCATTAGCCGATTTTCATACAAATTGTTTATTCAAGCCCTATGATGCTTTACGTTCAATTGATGGTTGGTGGGGTACAAATATTGTAAGTATTGTATTAGTATCTACTGGTTTTATTTTATTTTTTTATTGGTTAGGGCAATTGCAAAAGTTTAGAAAAACTGCAAATGAATAAAAATACTTCTAAAAAAATTAAAGCTTTTAAATTTCAGTGGGAAGTAAAAATAAACTCAAAAGATTTCGTGAAAACGAGACGTTTAAAAATGTAATTCAACCTACCAGGCAAGAAGTACTTAATGGTTTTCCAGTTAAAGGAAAATGGAATTCTTTTTTTAACAATCAAAATCCTATTATATTAGAACTTGGCTGCGGTAAAGGCGAATATACTATTGCTTTAGCCAAAAATAACCCAAATATTAATTTTATTGGCATTGATATAAAAGGAGCTAGATTTTGGCGTGGCGCAAAATCGGCTATCGAAGATCAATTAGAAAATGTTGCTTTTTTAAGAACCCAAATTGAATTAATTGATCATTGTTTTGATGAAAATGAGGTGAGTGAAATTTGGATCACATTTCCTGATCCTCAAATAAAATATAAGCGTACCAAACACAGATTAGTCAATGCTGATTTTTTGAAAAAATATCAATATATATTGAATGAAAAGGGCATTATTCATTTAAAAACAGATAGCGAATTTTTACATGGTTATCTATTGGGCATGTTACACGAAGGAAATCATCAAGTAATCTATGCTCATCATGATATTTATAATAGTAGTAGTCCACCCATAGAAGCAACTTCTATTCAGACTTTCTACGAAAATCAATATTTAGAAAATAATAAACCCATAACATATATTAAGTTTAAAACAAATTATATTGTTTGATGATATTTTGATTAATGCAAAATGAAGGTTTTTTTGAAAGAGTATATAAAGTTGCCAGAAAAATACCCTATGGCAGAGTTACGTCTTATGGTACTATAGCAAAATATTTGGGAACACCCAGATCGGCTAGAATGGTAGGCTGGGCAATGAACAATTCTAAAAATGATCCAACTATACCTGCACATAGAGTTGTTAATAAAAACGGACTTTTAACAGGGAAACATCATTTTGAAGGTTCAAATTTAATGCAACAATTATTAGAGAATGAGGGTGTTATTATAAAAAATAATCAGATTCAAGATTTTAATCGGGTTTTTTGGGAACCATAATTAATAATAGAAAGTATAATTTTTTTAAAAAAAATCAGGATAAAACTTTTTCTTTTTTATATTTGCATATCTTTGTAACAAATTGAATTACATAACATGAAGAAATATTTACTAAAAATTATACTGATATTTTTTTTCTTCTCAACAGTAACTAGTTATTCTCAACTAGATCTAAGTTCTGAAGTTGGAGTTATGTTTGGAGTAACTTCATTCCAAACAGATTTTGGAGAAAGATATGATTTTCCTAGTGCTAATGCTGCCAGTATAAGTTTTGGTGTAATGCATTATTTAAGATTTTATGGTAACCAATACAACTGGAGAAGTGGTACAAGTTTCTTTTCTGACCATTTTAAATTGAAAACGTCATTTGATTATATTAAGAATACAAACATAGAACATGAAGTAGATTTTGGTATTGAAAAAATGAAAGAAATGAGGGGAGATATCAAAATGTATAATATTGGTTCTCAATTAGAATTTTATTTTTCCAGTTTAGAAAATTACAGCACTCTTTTTAGTGATAAAAAGGCATTGAACCCTTATTTAAGTGTAGGTGTTCATTTTAGTTTTTATGATCCAGAAGTTACCTCATTATTAGGTAGTGATGATTGGAGAAATTATGTTATTTACACTAAACCAGATAATGGCGAGTATGATAAGTGGTATTTACATGATGTAGCAGCGAGTGATCCCGATAGTTTTGATGGTAAAAATCATGAGCAAACTATTTTTAATGACTCAGGTACTGCTTTTGGATTTTCAGTTGGAGCCGGTTTAAGATATTCTATGCAATATTTTGATTTGGTAGTTGATACACGCTGGCAACATTTCTTTTCTGATAGAATTGACGGTTTAGATGCATCAAAAGATCCAGGTAATAAATATAACGACACAATGGTTTATGTGAACTTGGGTATTATTTATACTTTTAATAAGTATTAAATAAGACTTAAAGCATTATTTAAATCTTTTTTTAAATCTTCAAAATCTTCGATACCAACGCTTAATCTAATAAGAGAATCTACAACACCTGTTTTTTCCCTTTCTTTTTTTGGTATTGATGCGTGTGACATGCTAGCCGGATGCCCGCATAATGATTCTACTCCACCAAGTGATTCTGCTAAAGTAAAAATCCTTAGATTTTCTAAAATTTTAACTGCATCTTTATATTGATTACCTTTTATTGTAAAGGAAAGCATGCCACCAAAATCTCTCATTTGTTTTATAGCTATTTTGTAATTAGGATGATTTTTAAATCCTGGCCAATAAACTTTATCAATTTTTGGATGATTTACCAAAAACTCAGCGATGGCTTTTCCATTTTCACAATGACGTTGCATGCGTAAATGTAAAGTTTTAATACCTCGTAAAACTAAAAAACTATCCATAGGCCCGCTAATTGCACCACTTGCATTTTGTATAAAATATAATTTATCAGCCAACTCTTTATCTTTTACAATTAATCCACCTAAAACAACATCTGAATGACCCCCAAGATATTTCGTTGCAGAATGCATTACGATATCTGCACCAAGGTCAATAGGAGTTTGTAAATAAGGGCTAGCAAATGTATTATCAACAACTAAAAGTAAATGATGTTTTTTCGAGATTCTCGAAACAGCCTCAATGTCGATAATATTTAACATTGGATTGGTTGGTGTCTCTACCCAGATCATTTTAGTTTTTTTATTTATAATTTTTGATACTTCAGAAGCGCTATCCATATTTATAAAGTGGAATATAATGCCATAGTTTTTATATATATTAGTAAATAAACGATATGACCCTCCGTAAAGATCATTTGTTGAAATTACTTCATCCCCCGGACTCAGTAATTTAATTACAGTATCAATTGCTGCCATTCCAGATCCAAAAGTCAACCCATAAGTTCCATTTTCTATACTTGCCAATGCCTTTTCAAGAGCATTTCGAGTTGGATTTGCAGTACGAGAATATTCATATTCTTGATGCTCTTCGAGTGACTTTTTAGCATAAGTTGAAGTTTGATATATAGGTGGCATAACCGCTCCCGTACTTGGATCAGGTGTTTGACAGCCATGTATAACTTTTGTATTAAATTTCATTTATAATTAATTATTTTATACATTTCAAAATTATTTTATCTAAAAATAAGTAACTTTCCAAAGAAAAAATAATGAAAGTTCAAAAAGATGAAAAAAATATATTTTTTAAAAACCTGTGATACGAATAAAAGGATATTAAATTCCATTTCACTTGATGGATTTATTTTACAAGAAATTAAAACAGATTCCATAACAGTTAAACAGATTGAAGAAATGTATGCATTATCAGGTAGTTATGAGGCTTTATTTAGTAAAAGGGCAAAAAAATACAAACAAATGGATCTTAAAGATCAGAAATTAAATGAACAAGATTACAAACAATTAATATTAAATGAATATACTTTTTTAAAAAGACCAGTAGTTATTATTGAAGATCAAATATTTATTGGGAATAGTAAAAAGAATATAGATTCATTAAAGTATAATCTATTAAAATAAAATATTTATAAAAACTTGTCTATCTTTATTTAAAAATTAACTAACCTTTATAATGAAAAATAAATATTTAAAGAAAACAATTATCTTTATTTTAATATTCTTAGCTATGATTTTCTTGGCTAACATATTCATATCTAATTTAGTAGAAAATAAAATAACAGAATTATTATTAAAAAATAATTCTGAATATTATACCACAACAGTAAAAAATGTTAGATTTAATCTTTTAGACAGATCCATTAAAGTTAATGGTTTATTGTTAGAACCCACTGATCTATCCATTTCTGAATTAAAACAAAGCGATTCAATATCAAAAGATCTACAGAAGATTTCTTTATCTTCAATTGAATTAAAAGGAATTCATTTTTATAAAACAATTATTAAAAAAGAAATTGAAGTTAATGAGTTAGAATTAAATGATTTAATAGTTCAAAAACTTAAAAATTCAAATACTAAAAAAATTGAATCTGAGAAAAAATCAATTAATTTAGATTCAATTTATATTGAAAAGATCAACGATTTTCAGATAAATAAAATTGATATTAATAATATTTCCTATCAAGTTGTTGATGTTATTTCTAATGATACCCTTTTTCAACACAAACCTTTAAGTTTAGATCTGGATGGTTTTAAGTTAAATAATTATTTTGATCATTATTTTAAAATTGAACCAATTAAAGAGAAGTTTGAAATAAACGATATTAAAATTAATCTAGACAAAAAAAAATATACTCTAGATATTAAAGCAATAAATCTTGATTTTGATAAAGGAATTATCAGTATTAAAAATATTAGATATAAACCTACAATGGATCTAATGGCTTTAGCAAGTACCTATAAATATAATGATGCAGCATTTGATATTGATATCGAAATTATAAAAATTTATAATTATGACCTTCACAAAACTGTAAGAAATGAAGGTTTATTTATTGATAGTATTTTTGTTTCGGGGATGACGTTGGATATTTTTAAAGATAAAGCAAAACCATGGAATCCAAATATAATAAAACCCCTACCCAATGTAGCCTTAAAACATATGGATCTACCTCTGTATATCAATAAAATTAATATTGAAAAAAGTCTATTAAAATTGAAAGAAAATTTTGGGAAAAACAATCTTTTTCTTAAGTTGACACTAGATGATATAAATGCACAAATTACAAATATCACTTCCATTAAAGAATTTAGAGAGCAACCCATGAAAGTTGTTCTTAGTACCCAATTAATGAATAGAGCTTTATTGCAAGCCAATATGACTTTTCCGTTAAAAGATAATCAAACAACTTTTTATTTTAACGGAAGTTTAGGAGCCACAAAATTTAAATATTTTGATGAAGCAATTTTCCCTGTTTTAGGACTAAAAATTTTAAAAGGAAATCTTAGAAGTTTAACATTTAATGCCAGTGCTGATAATATTTCATCAAAAGGTAAGATGACAATGTTATATAATGATTTAGAAGCAGAAATTTATAAACCACATTCAAGTGATAAAAGTAAAGTTTTAAGCTGGTCTGTTAATCAAGTTATACATAATTCAAATCCAAGTAAACATAAAAAACCCAAAATAAGAGTAGCTCAAATGCATTACAATCGCATAAATATTGAGGGATTTGGCTCTTATTTATGGAGAACTCTACAAAGCGGAATTACAAATACTATTGCCCCAGGAGGAAAAACTATTGGTAAAATCCAGGCTAAAAAAGATAAAAAAGCTAGAAGGGGAAAGAAAAATTAATTATCTTTATATAACATTGGATTTAGATCATCATCATTATACATTTTCATCTGTTTATATACTTTTACATATTTTCTGCCTTTAGAAAGATCATTTAATAATTCATCTATAGCAGATGAAAGATCATTTCTTTGTTGTAATAACACTTTCAGTTTGACTTGGCAGGCATCTCTATGCAATTTATTTGCAGATTTTCTATTTGCTTCCTCATGCATGTGATATATTTTGAGTGCTAGAATTGATAAACGATCGATAGCCCAAGCAAGGCTTTCAGTATTAAAAGTTGCATCCAGTAGAACAGATACATCTTTAAATATTTTTAAAAAATAACTATCAATAAATTCAACCATATCAGTCCTATCTTGATTAGAAGCATCAATTTTTCTTTTTATAACTAAAGCCTGAACTGGTTCAATATCCGGTATTCTAATAATATCTTCATAATGCCATTGAACAGTATCGATCCAACATTTTTTATATAATAAATGCTCCAATATATCATTAGGAAAAGGATTGTTAAAGTGTTGATCAACCTTATCAATAATGTGATATTTATCAATTACGTTATCAAAAATTTGGTTGTATTGTTGTGCGTTCATATTAAGGGGATTTTAAATAAATTTTCTTTCAATAATTACTAAAAAACGTTCTTCTAATTCTTCTTTACCTTGCCAATTATATCTTGATTTTACAGTTTGATGAATGTAGTTTATTGCTTCATGTTTTGTTTTGCAATCATTGAGAATACTCAAAGTTTTATTAAATTCAGCCTGACTGTAATTAAACAAATTATTTACAAAAGCAATTCTGTCATTTAAACCAATTTGAATACTATTAGAAAGAAACTTATCGTGTAAAGAAAGTTGTTTCTCTTCCACTTTTTTTGTTTTAAATAATTTTTCGGTTTCATCTAATGAAATAGTATCTTTAAATTCTTCTTTTTGACTGAAATCTTCTTTAACCGAATCGAATTTTGGTTCAAAAAAAGCATTCAATCCTTCATTTCCTTCTAGTTCTTCATTTTTCTCAATAGGTTCAGATTTTAACGGTATTTCTTGTGATTTTAATTCATTAATTGAACTATTTAATCTATCTAAAGTTTGAGAGTTTTTTAGTGAAATACTTTTTATATCATTAATATGTTTGTTAAAAAATGACACCTCAAACAGTTTTTCATATAGATTATGTGCTTTCTCTCGCAAAACATCAACATCATTAAAATCTTTTAATTGAAGTATTTCTTGTGCCAAATCTTTTAATTCATTTTCTAACTTCTTATGCATAACTTAGATTAGTTAAAATAAAAACATATAATTAATTAACACACAAATTTAATGCTAATCTAAAGATAAAACAACATACAATTTTCATTACATTTGTAATTCAAATAAAAATTATACTTTTAAGTGTTAAATTTACAAAATGTTTCTTGAAAATACTGTAAATCATATAGAGCAACATGGTTGGATTGAGGTAATTTGCGGTTCGATGTTTTCCGGTAAAACTGAAGAATTAATTCGAAGGCTTAAACGTGCGCAATTTGCACAACAAAAAGTAGAAATATTTAAACCTACAATTGATACCAGATATGGTGATGAAGTAGTTGTATCTCATGATGAAAATGAAATTAGATGTACACCGGTTCCCGCTTCTGCAAATATTCAACTTTTAGCAAGTGATATTGATGTAGTTGGAATTGATGAAGCTCAGTTTTTTGATGATGAGATTGTAAATATTTGTAATGATCTGGCCAATAAAGGTATTCGCGTTATTGTTGCCGGTTTAGATATGGATTTTAAAGGAAAACCATTTGGTCCAATGCCAGCTTTGATGGCAACAGCCGAATATGTAACTAAAGTCCATGCAATCTGTACCAAAACTGGAAATTTGGCACATTACAGCCATCGTAAAGTTGCCGATGATAGTTTAGTCTTACTCGGTGAAGTACAAGAGTATGAGCCTTTAAGTAGGGCAGCATACTTTAGAATAAGACAAGAAGAGCTAAAACAAGAAAAAAAGGAAAAAGAGAAAAGTGAAAATAAATAATTCTCCTACCGTTTTAGAAATTGATTCTAAAGCAATTCAGCATAATCTTAGATATTTTAAATCAAAATTAAATCTGGAAACTAAATTACTGGTTGTAATAAAAGCCTTTGCCTATGGCAGTGATTCAGTGGCTATTGCAAAGATTTTAGAGAAAAAAAAGATTGATTATTTAGCAGTTGCTTATGCAAATGAAGGAATTGATTTAAGAAAGGCCAAAATAACTTTACCTATTCTAGTTTTGAATCCTCAAAAAGAGAATTTTGATTTAATTATTGATTATAATTTAGAACCAAATCTTTACAATTTTAAAACTCTTTTATCTTTTAAGAAACTTGCAGAGAATCGGAATTTAAAAGAATATCCCATTCATATCAAAATTAATTCCGGGATGAACCGATTGGGTTTTAAAAATTATGATCTAAATAAGTTGAAAAATTATTTGAAAGAATTAGATCATTTAAAAATCAGATCGATTTATTCTCATCTAGCGGCTAGTGAAGACCCTCAAGAAAAAGATTTTACGCAGCAGCAAATTTATGATTTTTATCAAATGAGCGATGCTTTAATTGATGTTTTGAATTATAAACCTTTGAGGCATATTTCAAATACTTCAGGAATTATCAATTATCCCGAAGCTCAATTTGATATGGTTCGTTTAGGAATTGGGTTTTACGGATTTGGAAATAATAAATCAGAAACAAAAAACCTTAAAAATGTTTGTAATTTAAAAACAAAGATCTCTCAAATTCAAACTATTGAAAAAGGTGAAACGGTTAGTTATAATCGAAAGTTTAAAGCTGAAAAAACTTCTAAAATCGCAGTAATTCCAATTGGCTATGCTGATGGAATTAACAGAGCATTAGGTAATGGAAAAGGATATGTTACTATTAATGATCAAAAAGCCCCAATAGTAGGAACAATTTGTATGGATATTATAATGGTTGATGTTACAAATATTGAATGTAAAGAAGGAGATGATGTAATTTTTTTTAATAATCAAGAACATATTTTAGATTTTGCAAAAAATACCAATACAATCCCTTATGAGATATTAACTTCTATTTCACAAAGAGTTAGGCGAAAAATATTATAATGTTTTAGTATATTGCAATACATTAATTTAAAACAAACTAATCATGTTAAAAGAATTTAAAGAATTTGCATTAAAAGGTAGCTTACTGGATATAGCCGTAGGTTTTGTAATGGGCGCAGCATTTAAGACCGTTGTTACTGCTTTCACAGTTGGTATTGTATCGCCATTAATTGGTTTATTATTTAATACTGATTTTAAAGAATTAAAATGGATTATTAGAGATGGTATAGCTGATGTTGAAGGAAAAATTCAAGGAGAAATTGCAGTTCTTTATGGCGAATTCTTAACATCTGTTTTAGATTTTATAATTGTAGCTTTTGTAATGTTTCTTATTGTTAAAGCAGTGAATAAATTTAAAAGAAAAGAAGAGGAAGCTGCTCCTGCTCCAGTAGGTCCTTCTCAAGAAGAATTACTTACTGAAATTAGAGATCTATTGAAAAAACAGTAAAATTATATTATAAAATAGCATCAGGGTCTCAATTAAAGTGAAACCCTGATGCTAATCATTTCTTATAACATATCGGTAAAATCTCTCCTTTTGCTAAGCGATATTTATCTACTAATTCATCTGGAATAGTTTTTGAATAATCAATTTCATCAACTTTAAATCCAACATTTCGCAATCGGTTAAAATAATCTTTTCCGTAAATTCTTACATGGTCGTATTGGCCAAAATGTTTTTTTCGTTCTTCGGCTGTAGTAATATTAGGATCTTCATATGTTTTTTCTAAGCTTAAATCTTGAGGTACTTGAAAAATTCCTATTCCATTTGGTTTTAATACTCGATATAATTCGCTCATGGCTTTTGCATCGTCTTCAATATGTTCTAGAACATGATTACAAAAAATCATATCAAAACCATTATCTTTAAAGGGTAGATCTAAAATATCAGCTTTTACGTCAACAATAGGTGAATAAAGATCTGCCGTTGTATAATTCAGATTTTTCATCTTTTTAAAAATGGGTAAAAAACACTGTTCCGGCGCCATATGTAAGACCTTTTTCTTTGCTGTAAAAAAGTTGGTTTTGTTTTTTAGATACAGCCACATTAATCGATGTCTTTCAAGAGAAAGTGTGCTTGGAGATAATACGTTGGGGCGTTGTTTTCCATATCCATAAGGGAGAAATTTTTTAAAACTTTTTTCATCAATGGGGTCGGTATATCTATCACCCTTAAGATATGAAGATAAAACCGGTCTAATCAGATAGCTCAGTTTTATAAGATAAGGTCTTGGTATTGTGTTGAGTATAAGTTTAAATAATTTCACAATTTAAGATTAGCTTCTAAATTCCTCTTCTTCATTACTTGATATCCCTAAAGCATCATAAATATATTTAAAAGTAGAGAGCAATTCAGGTTTACCATTTATAATAGCAACATCATGTTCAAAGTGTGCACTCGGTTTACCATCAGCAGTTAAGATTGTCCAACCATCTTTTAATTGATTAATTCTTTGTGTACCCATATTGATCATGGGTTCAATAGCAACGACCATGCCTTCTTTAAATTTTTTACCCCTGCCCCTTCTTCCATAGTTTGGCATTTCAGGGTCTTCATGCATAACTTTTCCCAAACCATGACCAACCAATTCTCTTACAACACCATAACCGTGTTTTTCAGTATAATTTTGAATAGCTGAGCCAACATCACCAACACGGTTTCCAGCTCTAAATTCTCTCATACCCACATAAAGACTTTCTTTTGTTATCTGCAATAATTTTTTAGTTTCTTCAGCTACTTCACCAACTTCAAAAGTATAGGCATGATCTCCATAAAAACCATTTTTTAAAGCACCACAATCTACAGAAATGATATCACCTTCATTTAGTGGTGTGTCATTAGGAATTCCATGTACAATTTGAGCATTCGGACTCATGCAAAGGGTATTAGGGAAATCATAAAGTCCTAAAAATCCTGGTTCAGCACCTTGATCTCTTATGAATTCTTCTGCCAATTTATCCAAAGACAAAGTAGTAATACCAGGTTTTATTTCAGAAGCGACTATTCCAAGTGTCCTCGAAACTATTAAAGCACTTTCGCGCATTAAATCAATTTCTTCAGGTGTTTTTATTATGATCATTATAAAAAAATATTGAGGTGCAAAGATACTTTAAAAAGTTGAAAGTTGAATTCTGAAATTTATCGAAAAGTGATTTAAAAATTGAGTCAATTTTTTTAAAAAGTTAAAACAATTTAGTAACTTTATAGATGTTTAATTCAAACATTGTATTTATGTATAAATCCGTATCTCCCGAAGAAGCTGTAAAAATTATCAAATCAAATGATCGAGTATATATTCAAGCAGGCTCTGCTGCCCCTCAAACTTTGATTAATGCCATGACTGCCAGACATAAAGAGTTGAGAAATGTAAAAATATGTCATTTACATACAGAGGGGAAGGCTCCTTATGCAGATCCAGAATTAAAAGATAGTTTTCATGTAAATTCTTTTTTTATTGGTAGTAATGTTAGGCATACACTTTTAGCTGGAAACGGGTCATATACACCTGTTTTTTTAAGTGAGTTGCCCATTTTATTCAAAAGAAACATTATTGATATAGATGTAACTTTAATTCAAGTTTCTCCACCAGACAAACACGGTTATTGTTCTTTAGGTACAACTGTAATGGCCACAGTAGCAGCTATTGAAAATGCCGATCATGTAATTGCACAAATAAACCCACAAATGCCCAGAACACACGGTGATGGTATTATTCATATCTCAGAATTAAATTCTTTTGTAGAGGTAAATGAACCAATTCATGAAGTAAATATTCCTAAAATAAATGAAGTTCAACATAAAATTGGAGGTTATATTGCTGAATTAATCGATGATAGAAGTACTTTACAAATGGGTATTGGAAATATTCCCAATGCTGTTTTACAGAAATTAGGTAATCATAAAGATTTAGGTTTACATACTGAAATGTTTTCAGATGGTGTTATTGAGCTGATCTTAAAAGATGTTATAAATGGTAATTATAAAGGAGTTAATCCGGGTAGAGCTTTGGCAACTTTTTTATTGGGAAGTAGAAAGCTTTATGATTATGTAGATGACAATCCTTTTATTGAAATGAGAACAGCTGATTATGTGAATAATGTGACTATTATTATGCAAAATCCAAAGATGGTAGCAATAAATTCAGCAATTGAGGTTGATTTAACTGGTCAGGTTTGTTCTGATACAATTGGTACACGTTTATTTTCAGGTGTTGGTGGTCAGATGGACTTCATAAGGGGAGCGTCTTTGAGTGAAGGAGGTAAAGCAATTATTGCATTACCATCTCAAACAAAATATGGAGAAAGCAAAATAGTTCCTTTCCTTAAAAGAGGAGCCGGAGTAGTTACAACAAGAGCAAATGTGCATTATGTAGTGACTGAATTTGGTGTTGCCTTCTTATTTGGAAAAACTCTAAAACAACGGAAAAAAGAATTACTAAAGATTGCTCATCCTGATCATAGAGAATCTATCGATAGAGCTTATTATGAAGGTTACAAATTCTAGCCTGAATAAAATAATTGATTTAGCTTTTAAATAGTCCGAAAAAACCTTTCTTTACTTTTCTTTCTGATGGTTTTTCTGTTTTTAATAATTGCTGGTATATTTCTCCCCATCCTAGTAAACCTCCTATGTTTCTATCATCTATAAAAACATCGGCATTTATTTTTCGACTTTCTTTACCTTTAAATTTTTCTTCGGGGTAACTATTGTTTACCGCATAAAATTCTAGTCCGTTTTTTTTACAAAACGCTACAGCTTCTTCTAATTTTTCACCCGATCTGTAAGTCCATAAAATTAATCGATGCCCTTTATTTTGCAACTCTTTTAATGTCTCAAAAGCAAATATTTTTGCAGAACCAACTTGAGGGTATTTATCTTCAACAATTGTTCCATCAAAATCTACAGCAATAATTAATGAATTTCTGGGCAACATTTAATTATTTTTTTACAAATTTAATATAATATCTTAATATATGGTAGTAAACTAAAAACTAGTAATACTATTGTGTAAAAGAGTGTTTTTATATAAAAATTAATCTGTATCGTAAGAATGTTTGTATGGTATTCCACTTACAATTTTAAGAATATCTTTTTCTAAAGTCTCTCTGGGATATTCAACAAATCTGCCAATTTCTTCACCGTTTTTATAAAAAATAAAAGTTGGAACCCTAGAAATATCTAAACCACTTTGAAGATTATCTGAAGTTTTTTTACCTCGATTAACAGCGATCATTTTAAGATTTTTATAGTCGAAGTTTAATGCATCTAATAATTTATAAAAAGTTGGGACTTCATGTTTACTATCTCCACACCAAGTGCCCATAAATGCTTTTATACTAATGCCATTCATATGCTTTTTTATTTCTTTAACTGTAGAATTATCCAAAACATAATCATTGTAGTTTGAGTCGAACCATTGGGCATAAGGTTGTTGTTTAAAGTCTTTTTTAGATTGAATGCCTATTAGATCTGAATTAGTACTTTCTTGTGCATTACTATTGAAATAAAATCCAATCAATAGTAATAATAATGATATATTTTTCATTTTTTAAAATTTATAATAAAGAATTTTGTGTCATAACTTTAGGTTTTTCTAAGCCCATAAGCTCTAGAATTGTTGGAGAAATATTACCCAATATACCATCTTTAATTTTCCCTTTATAATCATTATCGATTAGGATAAAGGGTACAGGATTGGTTGTATGTGCTGTATTAGGTGTGCCATCAGAATTGATCATGGTTTCACTGTTACCATGATCAGCAAGGATGATAGTTGCATAATCATTTTCCAGAGCAGTAGAGACAACATTGCTCAAGCATGAATCTACAGTTTCGGCAGCAATCTTCGCAGCACTCATAATTCCGGTATGACCAACCATATCGGTATTGGCAAAGTTCAGACAAATAAAATCAGTTTCTTTTTTCTTCAGTTCAGGAATGATAGCATCCTGTACATCTTTTGCACTCATTTCGGGCTGTAGATCATATGTTGCTACTTTGGGAGATGGACATAAAATTCGTTTTTCTCCCTTAAATTCTTCTTCTCTTCCTCCGGAAAAGAAAAATGTAACATGTGGGTATTTTTCAGTTTCTGCAATTCTAATTTGAGTTTTGTTATTTTTTTCAAGTATTTCTCCTAAAGTATCTTTTAGATTATCTTTTGGGTAAATAACATGTACATTTTTAAAGGTTCCATCATAATTAGTTAGCGTTACAAAATATAAAGGTTTTGTCTTCATACCATAGTTGGGCATATCTTCCTGAGTAAATACCCTTGTTAGTTGTCTACCTCTATCAGTTCTAAAGTTAAAAAAGATTACCACATCATCTTTATCAATAGTCGCAACAGGTTTATCATCATCATTTGTCATGATAATTGGTTTGATAAATTCGTCGGTTACACCTTTATCATAACTTTTTTGCATAGAATCTTTAGCATTTTTCGACTTTTCACCAATACCATTTAGCATTGCATCATAGGCTATTTTTACTCTTTCCCATCTATTGTCACGATCCATAGCATAATATCTTCCGGTAATGGTTGCCAGTTTGCCAGCAGATTCTTTTATAAAAGTATCGATATCATCAATAAATGCTTTTCCTGATTTTGGGTCACAATCTCTACCATCAGTAAAGGCATGTAAATAAATGTCGTTTAAACCAGAATCTTTTGCCGCTTTTATTAAACCTTTAAGTTGATTGATGTGAGAATGGATTCCTCCATCAGAAACCAAACCTAAAAAGTGAACTTTTTTATCATTTTTCTTAGCATAATCAAAAGCATCAACCAATTCTTTTTCTTTGGTGATAGAACCATCTTTAACAGCATTGTTAATTTTAACGAAATCCTGAAAAACAATTCTGCCGGCACCTAAATTCATATGGCCCACTTCTGAGTTACCCATTTGCCCTTCAGGAAGACCAACATTTAGACCGTCAGTTCTTAATTTAGCATTTGGATAATTTTCCAGTAAATATTTATAATAGGGAGTATGTGCTTTAGAGATGGCTGATATATTTGTATCCTGAGTAATTCCCCAGCCATCCATTATGATTAGCATTACTTTTTTTTGCATCGTCATTTGTCTTTAAAAGATTGAAATACAAAGATAATGAAGATATCATATTTAGCTTACTTTTTTAAAAGTTAAATAATACAAAATTTCTACAATAAGTTTTTTTTCAGATGTAATTAAAAGACTGAGGATTGAATAAAAATAAAATTTTTACTATACTAGATCTTTGTATCAGTTAATTTAATAAGAGTTTCTTACAAAACATCTTATTAAAAGTAAAATAATTAATCTACCAAACCATTTTTGATAAAGTTTTTACCATTTTTCATATCATAAATAAAACCGTTTATAATAGCAAAGATTACTTGATTATTTTTGGTTAATAAAAACGTAGGGTTTTTGCCAAATTGCAAGGGTGATTTTGGTACATTATTTTTTGATATTGCAATATTTTTGATATTGATGATATTAATTGGGTAGTTGGTATATTTTATATTTTTAGGAATTGAATCCAGACCAATTGATGTATATCCTTTTTGAATTATTTCTTCAAAATTCATATTTTCAAGATCTTTACTGTTTGAAATAATCTTTGGGTAAGTTTCACCTATTTTAAAAGTAAAATCTTTGGCATCAAGAGTTTTGTAACCGTAATAAGTTGATAGATCGCCAATATCATTGATACGTCCAACATAATAAAAATCAGTATGCTCTTTATTGTCTTTTTCAATGTTGTTAATTCCAAGGTCAACGGTATAATTTTCCCCCAAGTAAGGAAAACTAACGTTGGTTATTTTCAGATCGAAGAGTTTGCGATCATTCTTTGGGATCTTTTCATAATCAGCCACCTTGATATTTTTGTAAGTACCATTTGAAATGGATTGAATGGCTGTTAACAAAGCAGTATAATTGAGTTTACGAATAAACTGTTTTTCAACATCATTTTTATAACCTCCTGATTCTATCAAAATTGTACTTGTACCCCATTTTTGTATATTGTCTCCAAAAGCTCTGGGTTCAAAGTCATCAGAATATCTTCCAACCTGTCCGGGTGCATATTGTTGAATAACAGCATTTATTTGAACAATAATTCTCATAGCATTGCCTCTAACATTATTGATGCTTTTTTCGTAATTATAAGCAGGAGCTAAAAATGAAATAGTTGCAGGTTTTTCTGTTCGTTCAGCGTTGTAATATTTACTTTGATCATGTAAATTAAATCCAAAATCAGCTTGCAAACTGTCACGAGCTGCTTTTAATATTTTTGATTCGGGTGATTGTAATCTTTGGGCATCCCGGTTGATATCAATTCCAATGGCATTTCTGCGATTAAATTTTTCTGCTCCATCAGGATTTAGCATAGGAATAAAATGGACTCTTACATCTTTGAGTATTTCTTTATTTAGTTTTAAATAATTTAAAATATCAAAAATTGCCATGGTAGCTGTTGGTTCATTACCGTGCATTTGCGACCAAAGCAAAATATTAGTTTTTCCTGAACCTATGCTTATCATTGAAATTGATCTTCCTTCAATTGATTTACCTAACATATTTACCTCAAAGCCATTTTTAGATTTTAAAGATTCAATTAAAGGTTGAATTTCATGGTGTTTGATACGCCTTTTTGTTAAAGATTTTTCTTTATAAGTATCGTAATCGGCGAAAAGTGTTTGACTAAAATTATTATTTTGTGAATGTAAGGTTATGAATAGAAAAAAAGTTAAAAAGGATAAGAAAAATTTCATGAGATTGGATTAATTATTTATTTTTCAGGAACTGGTTTCCAATTGTATTTTGAAGTTTTTTGTCTGATATTATTGATAAAATCTATACCCGGATCAGTTTTTTTAGTTCGATAATTTGGATCTTTTTCTAACCAGAGTGGGTGATTTTCAAAGTTTGTATATTCTAAATGACCAATGACGTATTCAATTTCAGGATATTTTTTTTTAAGATATTTAATCAATTTAATATTTGCATTGAATTGAGCTTTTGTAAGTGGGGTCTTATCAGTTCCGCCAACATTTTCAATACCAATAGCACAATGATTTAAACCAATTACGTGACGAGCCATAGTAGTTTCAGGCAGCAAAAGGTAAACAGTTCCGTCACGGTCAACTAAAAATTGAGCTGAAACATTTAAAGCACCTCCACCTTTAATATCGGGTCGCCAATGGGGTAAAACTGAAGGATTAAATGCATCAAACGATTTTTTTAATGTTGGAATGGCCGTCCAATGTACAACCACCATTTGAGGTTTTATTGTAGGGGAATCTTGAATTATTTCATAATGTGAGTTTAAATAATCAAGTGTTAATTTCTCTCTTTCATTATCAAATATAATTGGTTTATCTATTATTCTTACGGAGCTACAAGAAGCTAAAGTTAGCCATATGGCTAAAAAAACAAAGCTATAATTTTTCATATTTATAATGTAAAAGAAAACACGATTAACAAACAAAATGGTAATTATCTTTTTTATTTATTTTGCTGGAGGCACATAGCCATTAGCTTTAATGGCTGCTTTTATTTCTTCTATTCTATGGGGTCCGCTGGGGTGTGTACTTTTAAATTCAGGAGGAGCTTGACCACCGGAAGCTCTGTCTAAAATATGCATAACTTCAATAAATTCATAAGGATTATATCCTGCGTTTATCATAAATTTTACACCTAAACGATCTGCTTCCAATTCGTCATCTCTTCCATATTTTAGGTTTTTAAAATTTGCAATTACAGAAGCCATTTGTGCGGTACTTGGGTCAGTACCTGCCATAATTCCCGATAAAATACCATTTGTTAATTCATGTTTTGCCATTTGTTCAGCAGAATGTCTTCCAACAACATGTCCTGTTTCATGACTTAAGACCCCTGCAAGCTGATCTTCTGTTTTTAATAATTTAAACAATCCATAGGTAATAAATATTTGACCTCCCGGTAATGCGAAGGCATTTACTGTTCCAGGATCTCTAAGTAAATGATAATCGTAACGATAAGGAGTCTCTCTGGCAATGCTACTACTGACAATTTTTTGACCTATTTTTTTAACCAAAGCTTGTGATTCTTGATCAGGATATAAACCACCATATTCCTGTGCCATTTGTGGAGCACTATGTAAGCCTAAGGTAATCTCCTCATCAATTGTTAAAGAAATATGTTGTTTTTTTCCTGTGTACTCATTTACTTCCGTTCTTGAACAGTACTGAATATAGGCAAATAATATAATTGCACCACCAATTATAAGCCTCATTTTTAAATTTCCTCGACTTCTCATGTTTAATAGTATTTAAATTTGGTTAATTGGTTGTAAAGATAAAAAAAAATTGAATATTCATTGAAACTTAAAAAACTCTAAAAAAATAGCTCTAATATAAATTGTTTATAATTTATTGGAATACTATAATCCACTATAATTGTGATATACGCATAGTATTTACCATACCTTTATCTTTAATGGGCATGGCATTTAAATTGATAATAAAATCACCCTTCTCTGCATAACCTTTTTCGAGTGTCATTTGATTGATATCCTCCACACTTTCATCTGTGCTTGTTGATTTGTCATAATAATAGGCTTTAACTCCCCAAAGTAAATTTAGCATTGCTAAAATTCGTTTATTATCCGTAAAAGCTAAAATATTTGATTTTGGTCTCCAGGCAGATATTTGAAATGCAGTATATCCACTGTGTGTTAAAGTAGTAATCGTTGTTGCATTAATAGAGCCAGCAAGATTTGCAGCCTGTTGGCAAATAGATTTCGTAATAAAACGTTCATTGATACACTGTATATGAGCAATAGGGTTTCTTACAAATTCAGAGTCTTCAACGCTTTCAATTATATCTCTCATTACTGTTATAACATCTTTAGGAAATGCTCCAATAGAAGTTTCACCGGATAACATTACAGCATCAGCCCCATCCATTATTGAGTTTGCTACATCATTTACTTCTGCCCTTGTTGGTACTTGATTTACAATCATTGATTCCATCATTTGAGTAGCAATAATCACAGGAATTCTTGCTTCTTTTGCTTTTCTAACCAATTTTTTTTGTACTATCGGCACCTGATCCATAGGGATTTCAACTCCCAAATCACCCCTGGCTACCATCAGTCCATCACAATGACTGGTGATATTATTGATATTTTCAACAGCTTCAGGTTTTTCAATTTTTGCAATAACCGGAATTGTGTGATTGGAGTGTTCTTTTATAAAGCCATTAAGCATTTTAAGATCTTCGGCAGTACGCACAAATGATAGAGCAATCCAATCAACTTCTTGTTGAATGGCAAAAAGAACATCAATTTTATCTTTTTTTGTTAAAGCCGGAAGAGAAATATTTGTCAATGGAAGATTAACACCTTTTTTGGATTTTAGTTTACCACCTCTTAAAACTTTGGTTTTAACATTTTTTTCTCTATCTGTTTCAAGTACCTCAAAAAGTAGTTTACCATCATCAACTAAAATATGCTCACCAGGTTTAACATCTTTTGGAAATTTTTTATAGGTCATATAGGCTCTTTGGGCGTTTCCTTCACATTTTATAGTTGTAAAAGTAAAAACATCACCAATTTTTAATTTTACTTTTTCACCCATTACACCAACTCGTAATTTAGGACCTTGTAGATCGGCTAAAACGGCAACGTTAAATCCTCTCTTTTTATTGATTTCTCTTATATCTTTTATTCTGGCTGCAACATTTTCATGATCGGCATGCGAAAAGTTTATTCTAAAAACATTAACACCTAAAATCATCAGTTCTTCAAGCATTTCTTTTGAATTAATAGCAGGGCCCACAGTTGCTACAATTTTGGTTTTCTTTCTTTCTTTCACTTGTTTAAATTTTTGTAATTAAAAAATTAAATAATCCTTTGATTTTAGCTCATAAGGGTTAATAGTATATGAAGTTATGATTTTTTTTGTATTGTTAATTTTTAATAAAATATCATGTAATTCTGTTTGATTTATTTGTCCGCTGATCTTGATAAAAAAATCTACTTGCTTTTTTTCTGAAATCAAATAAGTGGTTTTAGATTCGTCATTAAATAAATTACTATCGTTATTTTGAATTTCTTCGGTTTTAACATATTTATTAGTTATTAACGACCAATATGTCATCGAATTGACATCTTTATAATCAAAGAATGAAAAACTACAATTATTAATCTCGAAATCCAGGTCTTCTTTGCAGCGTTTCAACTTTAAACCTAAAGATTTGTTTAAAAAAAACGCCATTCTAAAATCTTCTAAAGAAGAGTGGATTCCGATTAATGTATAATCGTGTTCGTATTCAAAATCTAATTGAAGAGTTTTTGACACTTTTATTTAAAAATTATTATTGTTCAATTTCTTTTTGCAGTTTATAATATGCTCGTTTTGAGGCAATTTCTTCGGCTTTCTTTTTTGAAGTTGCTCTGCCTTTTGAGATGAGTTCCTGATCAATAAATAATTTAACACTAAAATGTTTAAGAGAATCATTTCCGGTATCTTCGTAATTAATATACTTGATCTTTTTTTTACTTTTTTGACACCACTCAATCAAAACGCTTTTATAACTGGTAATTTTTCCTTCTAATCTTTCTATATCAACATAGGGTTCAATTACATTTCTATAAATAAATTTTTCACAAAACAGATAACCTTTATCAAGGTGAATAGCTCCAATAAAAGCTTCAAAAAGATTGCCGTAAATGTTATCGCCATAATTTTGGTTTGAAAGATTACTTTCAACAAATTTTATTAAACCCAGATCACGTCCTAATTCGTTTAAATGTTCTCTACTAACAATTTTTGATCTCATTTGGGTAAGTGTACCTTCGTTAGCTTTGGGCATTTTTTTATAGAGGTAATTTGCAATAACGGATCCTAAAATAGCATCACCTAAAAATTCAAGTCTTTCATAATTAATGGGAAAACCAGAATCATCAGTTTTTTTTGATGAACTGTGGGTAAAAGCTTCTTTATAAAATTTTAATTTTACAGGTCTGTAGCCTAATATTTTTTTCATATTAATATAAAAAGCTTCTTCTTTTTCGGATTTATAGCTTCTTATTTTACTTATGATATTCATAAAGGTATTTATGCTTCAATTTTTTTGAAAAGGATACAAGCATTATGACCACCAAAACCAAAGGTATTACTCATTGCAATATTAACATCACGCTTTTGAGCTTTATTAAAAGTAAGATTTAATTTAGGATCAATTTGATCGTCATCAGTGAAGTGATTTATGGTTGGAGGAATAATACTATTTTTAATTGATAAAATTGAGGCAATTGCTTCAATAGCACCTGCAGCACCGAGTAAGTGGCCTGTCATTGATTTGGTAGAGTTGATATTAATTTTATAAGCATAATCTCCAAAAACAGCCTGAATTGCTTTTAGTTCTGCAATATCACCAAGTGGAGTAGAAGTGCCGTGAACATTAATAGCATCAATTTCTTCAGGTTTGATATTTGCGTTTGCCAAACAATTGTTCATTACATTTTTGGCACCTAAACCTTCTGGGTGAGGGGCTGTAATGTGATGTGCATCTGCTGATAATCCACCGCCAATCATTTCAGCATAAATTTTTGCGCCACGAACTTTTGCGTGTTCATATTCTTCCAAAATTAATGCACCTGCACCTTCTCCTAAAACAAAACCATCTCGGTCTTTATCAAAAGGTCTTGAAGCAGTTTTAGGATCATCATTTCTGGTAGATATTGCGTGCATTGCATTAAATCCACCTATACCAACAATATTTATAGCAGCTTCTGAACCACCTGCAACAAAAATATCAGCCTGATCTAATCGGATATAATTATAAGCATCAATCAATGAATTTGCAGAAGATGCACAAGCTGAAACTGTTGTAAAATTTGGACCGTGAAAACCGTATTTAATAGAAATTTGTCCTGGAGCAATGTCGGCAATCATTTTAGGAATAAGAAAAGGATTAAAACGTGGAGTTCCATCACCTTTAGCAAAATTGATAACTTCATTTTGAAAAGTTTCTAAACCGCCAATGCCGGCTCCCCAAATAACACCTATTCTGTTTAAGTTTTCTTTTTCAAGATCTAAACCCGAGTCAGTAATAGCTTCATCAGATGCTATCATGGCATATTGGGTAAATTTATCCATCCTACGCGCCTCTTTCCTGTTAATATAGTCGGTAACATTAAAGTTTTTAAGCTCGCAAGCAAAATGAGTTTTAAATTTTGTGGTATCAAAATGAGTAATTGGAGCAGCGCCGCTAACACCATTAACCAATCCTTTCCAGTATTCTGAAATATTATTGCCAATGGGAGTTAATGCCCCAAGGCCTGTTACAACAACTCGTTTTAATTCCATATAAATGGTATGAATAGTTTCTTTTAAATCGCAAAAACTACGAGCATATACTTTATAGTAGTGCTCGTAGTTATATTATATAATTGTAAATAATTATTTAGCTTCAGTAATATAGCTAATAGCTTGACCTACTGTACTGATATTTTCGGCTTGATCATCAGGTATTTGGATATCAAATTCTTTTTCAAATTCCATAATCAATTCTACAGTATCTAGAGAATCTGCGCCTAAATCATTGGTAAAGTTAGCTTCAGGTGTAACTTCATTTTCGTCAACCCCTAATTTATCAACGATGATAGCTTTTACTCTTGATGCAATGTCTGACATAATTTTTATTTTTAATTAATTAATATTTTGTGCAAAAATAACAAACTTTCGATTTAAATGAACATTTAAATCGAAAAATACGTGTACTAATTTAATCAAAAATGATGATATTTTTAAATTTAACTGTAAATATTTAAATTTTATCCTTTTTTTTGTATAAGATTAAATTGAATTAAACAGATGACTCGCATTGTAATTTTTGCTTCAGGATCAGGAACAAATGCAGAAAATATTATTAAATATTTTCATGATAATAAAAACATTAAGGTTACTTATGTGCTAACCAATAATAAAAATGCCGGAGTATTAAACAGAGCAAAAAAATTAGAGACACCTTCGATTATCTTTTCAAAAGAAGAATTAAAATTAAATAAGTTTTTGTCCTTTTTGTTAAATGAAGCCGATCTGATTATTTTGGCCGGATTTTTATTAAAAATACCTGATACCATAGTTAAAGCCTTTCCAAACAAGATCGTTAATATTCATCCTGCATTACTTCCAAAATACGGCGGTAAGGGTATGTATGGTATGCATGTGCATAATGCTGTTGTAGCCAATAAAGAAACTAAGAGTGGAATTACAATTCATTATGTTAATGAAAGATATGATGAAGGAACTATTATTTTTCAAAAAGAAGTGAATTTAACATCGGTAGATTCATCAGATGATGTAGCGGATAAAATTCATATTTTAGAACAAGAAAATTTTCCAAAAGTTATTGAAAGTATTATTCATAAAAGCTAAACATGGAAGTTCATATTTATACAGATGGTGCTTGTAGCGGAAATCCCGGAAAAGGTGGTTATGGCATTGTTATGGAATGGGTAGGTAATTCTTATAAAAAAGAGTTTTCGCAAGGATATAGAAAAACTACCAATAACCGAATGGAATTATTGGCAGTTATCATTGCATTAGAACAATTAAAAAAAGAAAGATTAGATGTAAAAGTTTTTTCTGACTCAAAATACGTGGTTGACGCTGTAGAAAAAGGTTGGGTTTTTGGTTGGTTAAAGAAGGGTTTTAAGGATAAAAAAAATCCTGATCTCTGGAAACGATTTTTAAAGGTTAATCGTAAACACCAGGTAAAATTTCATTGGATCAAAGGACATAATGATCATCCTCAAAATGAAAGATGCGACAAATTAGCGGTTTTAGCTTCACAAAAAAAAGAACTATTGGTAGATGAAGGTTTTGAGAGTTCCCTTAATTCTCAGAAAGGAGAAATTAAATTTTGAGACCTTTACAAAAATTTTACTTTGAATATAATAGAATGAAATAAAAATAGACCTTTTTTATTATTATTCTGCTAACTCACAAGAAATCGTTAATTCATCATCCTTATTAAAAAAATTCAATTTATCATCTTCAATTTTATAATATGAAACACTTCTTAAATTATTAATAAAAGCATTTTCAACAGTCATATCAGGGCACATTTTTCTTGTTAAACCCATTTTGTTGAGATTGAGTTGACCATTTGAAGATTTATAAACTCCAAAAAAGTTGTTACAGCCTGCAAAACCAGACACTTTTTTTTCTTTATCATCAAACTCTATTGTAGGATTTCTTTCAAAACTATCAACACCATTCATAGATATTATATTCCATTTATTAACTAATGTAATTTGTTCTACAGTTTTTGTTTTTTCAAATACTTCAACCAAAATATATTTAAAACTTGGAGCATCTGCAGGTGGATTTTTAATTTCTTCCACTTTTACATTTAGCAAATATTCATAGCCTTCTTCATAATCAAATCCTTCAATGTTGCCATAAAAATTAGTCCAGTCATTAACAATTTTATCCTTGACAAGCATACATTTTTGAGGTCCAACACTTACACAATCAACTAAATGATCGGCTACATAAATGTGTTTTGTGTCTTCACACGATTTTGCTGTTACGGCAAGGATGATAATAAAAACTAATGATTTCATGATTTTGTTTTTTTTAATTGAATTCTAAATATACAAAAAAGGCACTATAATAGCACCTTTTTATAATTATTATTCAATCCTAAATTTTATCTAGACACTTTTGAATAAGTAATCAGTTTAGATCCTTTTTCATCATAAAAAGTTAAGATATTTCCTTTGATATCAAAGTTTCTTACTTTGTCTAAAGCTTTAAAATATGCGCTTTCAATATCCGCATTTGGACACATCATTTTTGTTGATGCGATACCTTTAAATTGAATATTATATCCATCTCTGGTTGCTGCTCCAGAATAATTGTTACATCCACCTTTACCTGAAATTCTATTTTCAACCAGATCTAGATTCATACTGGGACTGGTTTTTAAAGTACTGACATCTGCAATAGATTCTACATGCCATTTGGCAATCATATCCATTTTAGAAATTTGGGCTGTAGCTGGTTTTGTCATTGGTTTTGTTGTTGGTTGATTAGAACTGCAAGAAATCAAACTTGCAATTACAAATAATAAAAAAATTGTTTTTTTCATAATAGATTTGGTTTAAAATTATTTTTCAAATATATAAAAATTTATTCAAGCATCTGCTTAGCCCGCAAAACGGCAGCTATAAAAATATCAATTTCTCTTTTTGTATTATAAAAAGAAAAAGAAGCTCTTATAGTGCCTGGAATTTTATAGAAATCCATGATAGGCTGTGTACAATGGTGACCTGTTCTAACAGCAATCCCCAATTTATCAATAATACTTCCTATATCAAAAGGATGAATTCCTTTGATATTAAATGAAATTACAGAAGCTTTGTTTTTTGAAGTACCATAGATTTTTAGACCTTCAATTTCTAAAAGTTTTTTAGTTCCATAATCTAACAATTCTTTTTCATAGGCTTCAATATTTTCAAATCCAATAGTATTCATATAATCTAAAGCTACACCAAAAGCAATTCCTCCTGAAATATTTGGAGTTCCTGCTTCAAATTTATATGGCAGATCTGCATAAGTAGTTTTCTTAAAAGTAACTTCGGCAATCATTTCACCACCTCCTTGATAGGGCGGTAATTTATTTAGCCATTCTTCTTTACCATACAGCATTCCAACTCCGGTTGGACCACATAGTTTGTGTGCTGAACATACATAAAAATCGCAATCTAATTCTTGAACATCGGGTTTTATATGTGGTGTTGCCTGTGCTCCGTCAATCAATATTGCTGCGCCAACTGAATGTGCTTTTTCAATAATTTCCTTAACAGGATTGATTGTCCCCAAAGTATTGGAAACATGATTTACAAAAACAAGTTTTGTCTTATCAGAAAGTAATTTTTCATATTCTTCAATAATCAATTCCCCTGTAAGGGAAATAGAAATTACTTTTAAAATCGCTCCGGTTCGTTCACACAACATTTGCCAAGGCACTATATTACTGTGATGTTCTAATGCCGAAACAATGATTTCATCTCCTATTTTTAATAGGGAAGTAAATCCGTTTGCAACTAAATTAATACTATGTGTTGTGCCCGATGTGAAAATAATTTCATGCGATTTTTCAGCATTAAAATGTTTTTGAATTTTAATTCTTGCTTCTTCATATGCGTTGGTTGCTTCCTGACTTAAAGTATGAACTCCACGATGAATATTTGCATTATAATTGCTGTAATATTCTACAATACTGTCAATTACAATTTGTGGTGTTTGCGAAGTTGCCGCATTATCAAAATACACCAAAGGTTTACCATTGACTATTCTTTTTAGTATTGGAAAATCTTTTCGAATTTTTTTAACATCAAACATATTTCTTCTTTAGAATGATTCTAAATACAAAAATACA
>JAOZVI010000100.1 GCA_029938265.1 Flavobacteriaceae bacterium
TTCAATTGTTTTTTAATAACTTTGATAGGTTCATTGATAATTTAAAACTTACTATCATGAAATTCCCTATAAATAAATCTCTGTTCATCATTATTTTATCTTTAGTATTTTTAGATTTTTCAAGTGTTTTATATTGTCAACAGAGTAATCCTAAAACTGTAAAATTGATTGGTACATGGGAATATCAAACTCAAAATTCTACAATCATTCTTAAAATTATGGATAATAATCACTTAGTTTTTGATGGTGAAGAAACAACTTATTCTCTTATCCCTAATGCAATAAGAGTCCCCGATGATTATGGTGGCTTTTTCGATTATTACTATATACTTACTGATGGAAAACTATCTATTTCTTTTCCTGATGGTTATCAGTATGCCTTTTCTAAAGTTAAAATATCAACTACAAACAATAATTCAAACCTTCAAATTGTAACTAAAAGTTTGTTTGGAAGATTATGCAGTTATTCAAGTTCTTCAGGTTATTCAAGCTCCTATTCCACTACTAAATCTATATATTTTGACGGTTACGGGAATTTTAAAACCGGTAGTGAAAGTTCTTATAGTGGAAATGGTGATGGGTATGTAAATTCATCTAATAATAATATCGGAAAATATAGTGTATCGGGCAATACAGTTACTTTGTATTATAATGATGGTAATAAATATACTTTAAATGTTTATTTCAGGCAGAATTCAGGAGAAATTACTGAATTACAATATAAAAAAGATATTTATGCCAAATCATTATGTGATTAAAATGATATAGTTAGAGATCAATATTCATTAAACATTTTAGGGAATGTTTCTTTAACAGATCTATTTAATATATTTAATAGAAAAGTTGATCTTAAAAATCCAAACCCATAGCCAAAAAACTGAACAATAGTTGCAATAACACAGTAAAACCCTGTTATCAAGCTTTTATTCTTTATACTGGCATCAATCAAGATCAAAAACAGGTAAATAACTATAAAAATTAAAAAAATATTATTTCCAAAAATTGATAATACAAGTGATAAAATAGCAAAAACCACAAAGAAAATTGGAAACCAATAAGTAATTTTTGCAGATCCGGGATACATTTTATTTAGTATTGGCCTTGCAGCGCCAAAATTAAAAGTCTGCTTATAAAACTGCTTAAAAGAAGTTCTTCTCTTGTGAAATACATATGCTTTTGGAATAAATTGCGTACTCAAATGATTGTTCCATAATCTGAAGGTCAGATCAATATCTTCACCAAAATTCTGCTTGGCAAAACCACGGGTTATTTGAAATGCTTTTTTTGATAAACCCAAATTAAAACTTCGTAATTGAAATTTTTTGTTTTTTGTTTCACTGCCTCTTAATCCTCCAGTTGTTAAAAAAGAGGTCATTGCATAATTAACAGCCTTCTGAATTTGAGTAAATGATTCGTGAGCAGCATCAGGACCGCCATAAGCATCGGTAAAATTATTTTCTAAAGACCTGAAAACTTCAGTTAAATAATTTTTAGGTAATAAAACATCGGAATCTAAAATAATAAAATAGTTTCCATTTGCTTGTTGCATTCCGTAATTACGACTTTCACCCGGTCCGGAATTTTCTTTATAGAAATATTTTATGTCAAGAGTATCTTTATATTTATCAACAATTATATCAGACTTATCTAACGAACCATCATCAATAACAATTACTTCAAATAAATTAGTGTAAATCTGTCTGTTCAAGCTTTCTAACAGCTCATCAATTTCTTGAGATCTATTAAAAACCGGAATTATTATGGAAAAATTTAATTTCAAAAAAATCTTTTTTATAAGCCCAAAGTTAAGTTATTATCAATGAAATAAATTTATAAAAAATAATCTAACTAATTTTAGGTTCTTTCAACTTATACAATTCCAAGTCTTCCAAATCAAAATTATTGATATAATCATATTTTTCCTGATTTTCTGAACTTACTAAATTGATAAATAATTTTGCAGATCTCTTAAAGCTTTCATCTCTTTGGCTATTGATGATTAACAAATAACCCATAATGATATTTCCGGCCATTTCTACTAATCTTCTCGAATGAAAATCTAAATAATCAGTATTATCAATTAATTCAACCTTCTTATATATTTTTTCATAAAGAACAGTCATTGCATGAAGCTTATACTTCAAAACATCATTCTCCTCTAATACTTCGCTATCATATTGTTTTATTTGATCCAAAAATATTCCTGTAGTAACCCCTTTTATTGCAGCAACCGCTTGTAATTGGGTAGTTCCCTCATAAATTGAAGTTATTCTGGCATCACGGTAAATACGTTCAATAGGAAAATCTTTCATAAACCCGGTACCTCCATGAATTTGTAATGAATCATACGCAATTGTATTACTCGCTTCACTGGCAACCAATTTAATGAGTGGTGTAAAAACACCGGCTAACCTTAAATACTTCTTCATCTCCATTCTCTCTTCTTTTGCAAGAGATCTTTCTCGTTTAACCTCTTCATAAACCTTAGAAATATCAACAAATCCTGTAGTTTCGTATAGTAAGGAACGTAAAGCATCTAATCGAACTTTCATATTGGTTAACATCTCATAAACAGCAGGGAAATTGATAATTTCCTTACCAAATTGCGCTCTTTCTTCAGCATATTTTAATGCCTCTCTATAAGCTGCATCAGCAATTCCAACCGATTGAGCTCCAACGCCCAAACGTGCTGAATTCATTAGAGCCATTACATATTTTATCAGTCCAAACCGCTCATTGCCAACTAATTCAGCAGGAGCATCTTTAAATACCAATTCACATGTTGGCGAACCTTTTATACCTAATTTTTTTTCTAAATGTCGAACTTCTACAGCACGATGCTTTCTATCGTAAATATACATTGATAAACCTCTGGCATCTGCTGTATTCTCTTCTGATCTTGCCAAAACCAAAGCTATATCAGCATCACCATTGGTGATAAATCTTTTAACACCATTCAATTTCCAAACATTTTCTTTTTCATCAAAGGTAGCTGTCAATTTTACCGCTTGCAGGTCAGATCCTGCATCAGGTTCTGTCAAAACCATTGCTGCAGTAATCCCATCGCGATTAAACCTTGGTAAATATTTATCTTTTTGTTCTTCTGAACCAAATTCATGTATTGTTTCTGCACAGTCTTGTAAACCCCAAATATTAGCAAAACCGGCATCAGCTCTGGCAATCATTTCACCGGCAATTACATAAGGTAATAATGGAAAATTCAATCCTCCATATTTTCTTGGTAAAGACATACCAATCAAACCTGCTTTATGCAATGCGTTATAGTTTTCTGATGTTCCTTTGGCGTAAACTACTTCATTATTTTTAATTTTTGGACCCTCAATATCAACAGATTCTGCATTTGCTGAAATAGTTTTGGCACAAATATCTCCAACAATATTTAACACTTTTTCATAACTATCAATTGCATCTTCATGATTTATTGGAGCATAATCATAGCTTTCTGATTCAATAAAATTTCTTTCTTTTAGTTTTATGATCTTCTCTACGATAGGGTTTTCTAAATGAAATTTAAAATCCGGAGTATCTTTAAAAAAATTATCCATTCTACGCTTTTTAGTTTATTTGAGTTTTAATTCAACTATAATTTCTAATTATATAATATTCAGAGAATTGCAATAATCTACAAAATCCCAAATTAATCAATAATTATTATTTTGCATTTTTCTTATAATATTTAATCATTTTTGGTATCACGTCACTTACGTCACCCTCAATTACATAATCAGCAATTTTATTCATTGGAGCTTCAGGGTCTTTATTTATTGAAATGATCAAAGAAGCTTCCTGCATACCTGCAGTATGTTGAATTGCTCCTGATATACCTGCAGCAATATATAATTTTGGACGAACTGTAATACCTGTTTGTCCAATTTGTCGATTATGATCGATAAAACCGGCATCAACAGCAGCCCTTGAACCTCCTACTTCTCCACCTAAAAGATTTGATAATTGATATAAATAATCAAAGTTTTCTTTCGATCCAACGCCATATCCTCCTGCAACAATAATTGGTGCTTCTTTAAGATTTACATCAGATTCTTCAATATGCCTTTCAATAATTTTTAAGATCAAATCTTCATCTTTTAGAATTTTATCAACATCAATTGATTCTATTTCAGCATTATAGTTCTCATCAACTATTTCTTTTTTCATAACTCCTTCTCTTACCGTAGCCATTTGAGGATGCATATCCCAATTGATTATATTCGCTATAATACTACCTCCAAATGCAGGTCTGATCGCATAAAGCAGGTCTTTATACTCCTTTTTTTCTTTATTTACATAATGATCTCCAATATCCAAAATTGTACAATCGGCTGTAAGTCCACAATTCAATGCAGAAGCCAGTCTTGGTGCAAGATCTCTACCAACCGAAGTGGCACCAAATAAAACTATTTGAGGATCTTCCTTTTTTAATATCTCTTTTGCTATCGAAGCATGAGGCAATGTTCTAAATGGTTCTAAACGTTCGTCATCAGCTAAATGAATCTTATCAACTCCAAAAGGAGCAACCTGTTTGGCGATATCTTTTAATCCATTGCCAAATACCATTGCCTCTAACGGACTGCCTAATTTTTGCGCCAGGCGTTTTCCTGCTGACAATAACTCCTGACTAATTTCAGCAATTTTTTTATTCTCTACTTCACAATATACAAATACACTCTTCATATTTTTATTTTTAGATATCCTTCACTTTTAACTTTAAACTTTGCACTTTACACTTTTTCACTTTAAACTTCTAAGGAATCAACCAATCGTATGATTTTCAATTAATTCTTTGATCATCATTTCTATATCTGTATCAGAATCACTTAGCACTTTACTTTCATCAGAGGTTAGCACTATACTTTCAACACTTTTAACTTTTGTTGGAGAACCAGCCAAACCAATTTTACTCATCTCAGCATCAATATCTTCAACTCCCCATTCAGGAATTGTTAAATAAGGTCTTTTATCATGTAATAAAAGTAGATTTTCATCTGTAGATCTCGATTTTAATTCAGTTTTTGTTCGGGCATATTTATATTTCATCACTCGTTTGGCTATTCTTGAGCGGCAAACAGGTGATGATTCATGTACGGTCATTAAGCATGGAAATGCAGAAGAAACAGTTTCAACTCCTTTCTCTAAACGTCTTTTTGCAATAATCTGATTATCAGTAAATGAAATAACTTCTTCTACATAAGTAACTTGCGGAATATTTAATTTTTCAGCACATTGCGGACCAACCTGAGCAGTGTCGCCATCAATTGCTTGTCTTCCACCGAGTATCAGATCAAATGGTGCTAATTTTTTAATTCCTTTAACTAGTGTATAGCTGGTAGCCAATGTATCTGCTCCTCCAAATCTCCTATCGGAAATCATAATTCCTTTATCTGCTCCACGATAATAACCTTCTCTAATAATATCAGCAGCTCTTTGAGGTCCCATTGTTAAAACGATGACTTCTGTTCCGGGTATTCTATCTTTAATGTTTAAAGCCAACTCTAAAGCATGTAGATCATCCGGATTAAAAATTGTAGGAAGTTTACCTCTATTAACTGTACCATCAGGCTTCATCGCATCAGTACCAACATTTCTTGTATCAGGTACTTGCTTTGCCAACACTATTATTCTCAGTGGTCTCATATATTATTTTTTAAGATTTTCAAAAATAGAAAAATTATGTAGAAAAAAAGTGATAATGCTCATACTTCCTAAAAAAAATATCAACTAAAAAAAGGATAATTTTATCCAATCATCCTTTATTAATTTTAAATATCTAAAAAAATTATTTATTATTTTCTTTTTTAGGTTCTTCAACAACTTCATTTTGCTTTATAAAATCATCCATAATGGCTGTACTTATTCCCATATTTGAGAATCCTCCATCGTGATATAAATTTTGAAGTGTTACTTTTTTAGTCAGATCAGAAAACATAGTTATCGTATAATCTGCACATTCCAGAGCAGTTGCATTTCCTAAGGGCGACATTTTTTCAGCGTAAGCCACAAAACCATCAAACCCTTTAACACCACTTCCTGCAGTAGTTGGTGTTGGAGATTGTGAAATTGTGTTAACACGAACTTTAAAATCTCTTCCAAAGAAATAACCAAAACTTCTGGCTACTGATTCTAAATATGCTTTATTATCAGCCATATCATTATAATCAGGAAAAACACGTTGCGCTGCCATGTAAGTAAGTCCAATAATACTTCCCCATTCATTCATTGCTTGCTTTTTGTACAAAACACTCATCATTCTATGAAAAGACAAAGCAGAAACATCCCAACCTGTTTTTGTAAAATTATAATCCTGATTAGTATAATGATTACCTCTCCTTACGTTCACAGACATACCAATAGAATGCAATACAAAATCAATTTTTCCTCCCAATATTTCCATTGCCTGATTAATCAGGTTTTCAAGATCCATTATAGACGTAGCATCTGCAGGAATAACTTGAGATCCTGTTTTATCTGCCAACTCAGAAATAGTTCCTAATCGTAAAGCTACCGGAGCATTTGTCAAAACAAATTTTGCACCTTCCTCATGTGCTCTCTCTGCTACTTTCCATGCAATGGATTTAGAATCTAAAGCGCCAAAAATAATCCCTTTTTTTCCTTTAAGTAAATTATACATATTTTATATTTTGTTTATTATTTGATTTTTAACAGTTTACAAATATACTAAAATATTAGTTTAGCAATTGTTTTGCATGTTCAACAGCAGTTTTTGTTATGTTTTTGCCACTGAGCATTCCAGCAATTTCTTCAATTCTTTCATCAAATTCAATTTTTTTAATATCAGATTTGATCAGCCCATTTTTTTCCTCTTTAAACACTTTGTAATGCTGATCTCCTTTAGCGGCAATTTGTGGTAAATGTGTAATGGCCATTACTTGCATATTCTTACTCATTAATTGCATAAGGCCGGCAATTTTACCGGAAACTTCACCTGATACTCCGGTATCTATTTCATCAAAAATAATGGTTGGCAACTCTGTATATTGCGAAAGTATTGATTTAATTGCCAGCATAATACGAGACATCTCTCCTCCTGATGCTGCTTTTTTTATACTTTCAAAATGGACACCTTTATCTGCTGAAATCAAAAACTGTAAATCATCTTTTCCGTTAAAATAATAATTATCAACCGATATCAGTTTAATATCCAAAACCGTATTTTTCATTTTTAAATTTGCTAATAACCCTTTTAATTGTTGAATAAAATCAGCTATTGCAACTTGACGATTTTTATGAATTTTATTTGCTAATATATTTAGTTTTTCAGAAACTTTTTTAATTTCTGTTTTTTTAGCTGTAATAATTTGGGAAGCGTTTAATATAGTATCTACTTTTTTTGACAAGTCCATTTGTAGATTGAGTAATTCTTCAATCGAATTCAGTCTGTGCTTTTTTTGCAGATCGTAAATTAATTGTAATCTGTCATTTATCTTTTCAATTTCATTTGAATCATAAGAAATATATTCGCTTTCATTTTCAATTTCATCAAAAATATCATTAAAATCGATATTTAAACTGTTTATTCGCTCTGAAAGTTGTTTATAAACATCTGAAAAACCTGAAATTCTATCAATACTATTTTTAAGATTATACATTAAAATCTTTAAGCCAACCTGTTCATCTTCTGCTATTTCTCTAGCTTTTATTAATTGTAGTTTTATTTCTTCTGAATGTGATAATTTCTCTAACTCTCCTTCCAAACTTTCTAATTCGCCAATTTGCAAATTTGATTGCTTTAGCTCATTTAAAACAAATGAATTATAATCAAATTCTTCTTTTGCATTTTTTTGTTCTATTTCAATTTTATTCAATTCATTATTAAGTTTTCTAAATAAATTTAACTCTACTTCAAATTGTGATAAAACATTTTTGTTCTTTGCTAAAGCATCGATTATCTGAAATTGATAATTTTTATCAGCTAATTGTAGTGTTTCATGTTGAGAATGAATATCAATTAATTGATTACTCAAATCATTTAAAACCGATAAAGTTGCAGGTGTATCATTAATAAAAGCTCTTGACTTTCCATTGGGAAGTATCTCTCTTCGCAAAGTTGTATCTTTATCATAGTCTATATCTTTTTCTTCAAAAAAAGGTTTTAATTTATATTTTTCAATTTCAAACTCTGCTTCAACAATACATTTTTTATCCTTATCATTTACAAGTGAAGCATCTGCTCTTTTACCTAAAACCAGCGACATTGCACCCAAAAGAATTGATTTTCCAGCACCGGTTTCGCCTGTTATGGTACTCAAACCTTTGTTAAAATCAACTTCAATATGATCAATTAGCGCGTAGTTCTTTATAGATAAGCTTTTAAGCATATTATTTAATAAAATAGAATTTGATGCAAAGATTAAAAAAATCTCAAAACGACATAAATTTAAACCATGTAAATATACATAAACTCAATGTAAAAATTTATATTGAGCATTGTTTCAATCAATTTAAATCAGTTATTTTTTAAAGAGGTAACTTAGGGTTCCTTATGTGACTTTTAAATTTTTATTTGTTGCCATTTAGGATCTAAAGCAGGAAAGATCTTTATCAATA
>JAOZVI010000255.1 GCA_029938265.1 Flavobacteriaceae bacterium
GCCAGGTTCTGTCTTTGCCGATCGAGCGTAACATGGTGAGAACGTCGAACAGGCCAATGATAGACACCAGGGTGGTGTCTTTCAACAGCGAAATGAAGTTGCCAACAATGTTAGGAATCATACGCTTTAAAGCCTGGGGCATGATAATCAATCCCATGGTCTGCCAATAGCCCAGACCTAAGGTGTGCCCTCCCTCAAACTGGCCTTTGGGTATGGTCTGCAACCCTCCGCGAACGGTCTCAGCCATATAACAAGCATTGAAAAGGCAAACAGCGATGATAACCTGAACCAGCTTGTTGAGGACAAAGCCTTCGGGCATAAACAGAGGAAACATCGTCGTAGCCATAAACAGCACGGTAATCAAAGGTACCGAACGGAACAGTTCTATGAACGAGATGCTGAGTGCCCTGGCTACCGGTAAATTGGAGCGCCGACCAAGGGCAAGAATAATCCCGCCCGGCAGTGCCGAGGCAATGCCGATCCCCGCTACAACAAGGGTGAGAAACAAGCCACCCCATTTGGTCCAGGAAACTCCCTCAAGGCTCCAGCTCATTTGCCACACATAAATCAAGACAAAGGCGAGGGCGAGAACACCAAGAAATATATTGCGCTTACTCTTATCATCAATATTCTTTTTGCCAGACAAAGAGAAGAGAAATTCAGGCAGACTGCGACCGGTAAACACACCAATGATTGCGTGCAGGGTATTACCTGCCAGGCAGACGATTGCTGCGGTGAGCATGACCTGCATGAAGATGCCCTTATCACCACCTGAAAAAAGGTATCCTGCAAGGAAAGGATAGAGGAATACCGTAGTCAGACCAATAGATATTTTTGCCTTAACCCTTGGCAGCCAAAGTGGTATCATCCAAATGAAAAGGGAAAATATGCCAAGATTGATCCGCCATAATTCTTCTCTTGGATAGCGGCCATAGAAAATGTTATCCATCCATGCAAAGATACCTGCCCAGCAGGCACCATCCGCGTTGATACTGAAACACTCACGCCGATTTTCTGCGACCCATACAGCATCCGCAATACCCCATATCCATAGCCCCTTTACCGCTATATAAATAATAAAAATAGTAGCAATGGTAAGGATGCCATTTGACACCGAGCTGAACAGGTTCTTCTGCATCCAGCCTATAACCGATGTTTCAGACAAAGGTGGTGCTGCGGTGGGTGTTTCAACTGTTTTTATAATAGCCATGATCAGCGCTCCACCAGTTGGACTCGTTTATTATAAATATTCAGAAGCCATGAAATAGTCAGACTGACGACCGTGTAAAAGGCCATCGTTATACCGACCAACTCAATCGCATAACCTGCCTGGTTCAGCGATGTCTGCATGAAAAGAGAAACCAGGTCCGGATACCCGATAGCGATGGCCAGCGATGAATTCTTGATTGTACTCATCCAGTTACTGATCATTGGAGGAATAATGGCGGGCATCGCCTGGGGAATAATGACAAGAGTCATTGCCCGTCTTTTCCTGAGGCCAATTGACGTCGCAGCCTCACTTTGTCCCTTGTCCACCGCTAGAACACCGGCCCGCACCATTTCGGCCATATAGGATGCGTGATAAATGGTCAAGGCAAATAGAAGGGCCATAAAAGAAGGTGGCAGGGTCGCCCCTCCCACAAAGTTTAATCCTTCAAGTTTCGGTATATCCCAGTCAAGTGGCATTCCTGTCACAAGATATACCAGTCCCGGCAGAAAAATAAGTAATGCTGCAGAACTTATAAAGGTCGGGAATATCTGCCCTGTTCTGTCCTGACGGTTTTGGGCCCAGCGATTGAGAATAACAACAGCGATTACCGCAATGATGATTGCTACTCCTGTCAGCCACAGCAGATCTCCTGGTATTGGCCATGGCATGTATAAACCGCGATTATTGAGGAGCACTACCCCCGCACCGCCGGACAGGTCAATGCTGTTTCTGATCCTGGGCAGCAGGGAGAAAACGCCGATATACCAAAAAATAATCTGTATCAATAGTGGTGTGTTACGAAAAATTTCCACATATGCCAGAGCCACCTTGGCGACCAGCCAATTACTGGAAAGTCTTAAAACGCCAATAAAAAATCCAAGCGTAGTACTGAATATAATTGCCAGAGTCGAAATATAGAGTGTGTTGAGAGCGCCAATAATGAAGATGCGACCATACGTTCCGACCCCGGCCTCATTGGAAATAAGTTTAAAGGAGCTATCGAATCCGGCTGCAACTTTAAGGAAGCCGAAACCAGTATGCATCCCACGCGCTTCCAAGTTCCGGGCTGTGTTACCGCTAAGGAACCAGATGAAACAGCCCACAGCCGCTATGATCAGAAACTGATAAAAAACCGAACGAACTCGCTCATCATGGAAAAAATCAAACTGTTCTTCTGGCTTGATATGCACGGATTCTTTACTACTATCACCGACTGCCACAATATTTTCCCCTTGATATCCGTTCGTTTTACAGCGCAAATTACCAGTACCAAACCAACCTGCTAATTGATTTGGTACCAGTTGGTAAGAG
>JAOZVI010000020.1 GCA_029938265.1 Flavobacteriaceae bacterium
AAGTTGAAGCAAAATATAATATATCAAAACATGAGCATCAAACAGAACTTGAAAAAAACAAGGCTTTAAGGACACAAGTACTTTTTTATGGATTGATATTTGTTACCTTAACAATCATAGTTTTGGCCTTGATCTTTTATAAAAACTATAAACTACAGCAACAAAATAGAATTGAGCAAATTCAAAATGAAACACAAACCAGAATCATTAATGCAACAATTGATGCTAAAGAGAAAGAGAGAAAAAATATAGCAGAAATTTTACACGATAGTGTTAGCGCTTTATTATCATCGGCAAATTTGCATATTCAGGCTTCAAAAGCTCAATTAAAATCTGATATTCCTCCTGAAATTGCTAAAGCACAGGATATTATTGGAGAAGCTTCTGTAAAAATTAGAGATCTTTCTCATGAATTGATCTCCTCAGTATTATTAAAATTTGGATTAGCTTTTGCAGTTGATGATCTGTGTCAAAAGTTTTCTAATGCAGAATTAGAGTTGATCAGTGATGATAACGGAATAAAAAGATACAATCAACGATTTGAAATAAAAATTTATAATATAATTGAAGAGTTGGCTAATAATATTATAAAGCACAGTAAAGCTAAAAATGCTACTATTAATCTGATTGAACGAGATAATAACCAATTAATAATTCAAATTATTGATGATGGAATTGGTTTTGATGTTAAAAAAGGACGATCTAAAAATGGTTTAGGTTTAAGTCATATAGAAGCCCGTGTTAAGGTTATGAAGGGAGTTTTTAATATTAATTCTAAAATTGGAGAAGGAACAAGTGTTTTTATCTCTGTACCAATATATAATATTGAAGAGGAAGATAAAACTGCCTAAATTCTTTTTTCTAACTCAATAATTTCTAAGTTTCTAATATCACTATTGTCTATTTCAAACCTAAGCATTGTCCTGATATTATGAATTCCATATTTACCTGAAGCTCCGGGGTTCATATGTAATAAGTTTATTTTTTTATCGAATTGAACTTTTAAGATATGCGAGTGACCTGAAATGAAAAGATCAGGAGGATCATTTTTTATTTCATTTTTTATTCTATAATCATATCTGTTAGGATAACCTCCAATATGTGTCATCCACACTCTTACATTTTCTAATGTAAATCTCTGATCAAGTGAGAATTCATTTCTAATAGTAACATCATCAATATTACCATATACGGCACGCAATTTTGTAACATTTTTGATTCTATCGGTAACTTTAATGTTGCCAATATCTCCTGCATGCCAAACTTCATCTGCTTGGCGGCAATAATTTAGCATTTTATCATCCATAAAGCTATGTGTATCAGATAATAGTAAGATTTTTTTCATAAAAATTATCAAATTATTTTTAAAGTTTATCTTTGTTATCAAACAAAAGTACATTTTTTGAGATATTTTATTGAACTTTCATACAACGGAAAAGAATACCATGGATGGCAAAATCAGCCAAACGCTATTTCTGTACAAGAAGTTTTAGAAAATTCATTTTCAATATTATTAAGACAAAAAATTGCAATTATGGGCTGTGGTAGAACAGATGCCGGTGTTCATGCTGAACAATTTTTTGCTCATTTTGACATAAATAATGAACTTGATGATGATTTTTTATATAAAATAAATTCATTCTTACCGGAAGATATAGCTATACGCCATTTTTTTTTGGTTGATGAAAATGCACATGCCCGATTTGATGCTACATCAAGAAGTTATGAATACAGAATTTATTTAGGAAAAACCCCTTTTTTATTGGATACAACTTGGCAAATACATTCAAAAAAAATTGATATTTCTTTGATGAATAAAGCTGCAAGAGAGCTAAATAATTTCACTAATTTTAAAAGTTTCTCCAGGTCAAATAGTGATGTTAAAACTTATGATTGCAAAATTTCAAATGCTATTTGGAAAAAAGAAGATAATCTGTTGATCTTTTATATAACTGCAAACCGTTTTTTGAGAAATATGGTGCGAGCAATTGTTGGAACTCTACTGGATGTTGGTTTGGGTAATAAAACAATTGAAGAATTTAAATTGATTATTGAGAGTAAAAATAGAAGTAAAGCAGGAGCTTCTGCTAAGGCAAAAGGGTTATTTTTAACAAAAATAGAATACCCTTTTAATATTAAAAAATGATTGAGTTCAATGTCTAAAGAAGGAAAAAAATTATCAGGCAAAGTTTTTGATATACAAGTATTTAGCAGATTGATATCTTTTGTAAAGAATTATCATTTTCAATTTATAATTTCAATAATATCTGTTATCCTTCTCGCTATTTTTGCTGCAATAAGACCAATACTTTTACAAATAATAATTGATGATTATATAACGAATAAAAATGCCCAACAATTATTGATTTATATTATTTTGATGTTAATCGTTTTAATTGTTGAAGTAATTTTTCAATTGATGTTTATTTATTTTGCTAATTGGTTAGGGCAAAATATTATTAAGGATATCAGAATAAAGTTATTCAACCATTTGTTACATTTTAAAATGAAATATTTTAATACTCAGGCTGTTGGAAAATTGGTAACAAGGGTAGTTTCTGATATCGAAACAATCGCAAGTATTTTTGGTCAGGGTTTGTTTATTATAATTAGTGATATACTTAAAATGTTGGTTATTTCTGGTGTAATGCTTTGGATCAATTGGCGTTTGGCTTTAATTGTTTTTGCAATTTTACCCTTTTTGATCTATGCGACAAAAATTTTTCAAAAAGCCATGAAAGCTGCATTTCAGGAAGTAAGAAAAGAAGTTTCCAACTTAAATACTTTTGTTCAAGAGCGAATCACAGGTATGAAGATCGTGCAGTTATTTGTTCGAGAAAAAATTGAGTATGGAAATTTTAAAGGAATAAATGAAAAGCATAAGAATGCTTGGGTAAAAACGGTTTGGTATAATTCAATATTTTTTCCTGTCGCTGAAATTTTACCTTCTATTGCGATAGGTTTGGTTGTTTGGTACGGAGGTTTACAAGCAGCATTAAGTAGTTCGGTTACAGTCGGAGAAATCATCAGTTTTATTATGATGAACAACATGTTATTTAGACCATTAAGGCAAATAGCCGATAAATTTAATACTTTGCAAATGGGTATGGTAGCTGCCGATAGAGTTTTTAAAATTATTGATACTAATGAAACGGAAGTTGATAATGGGAAAGTTATTTCAGGAACTTTTAATGGTAGAATTGAATTTGACGATATTCATTTTAGCTATGTAAAAGATGAAGAGGTTATCAAAGGAATTTCTTTTATTGTAAAACCCGGAGAAACTGTTGCAATTGTTGGAGCAACCGGAGCTGGAAAATCAACAATTATTAATTTATTAAATAGGTTTTACGATATTAAAATAGGACAGATTAATATTGATGATATACCGATTACCGATTATAATTTACATGAATTGAGGAACCATATAGCTGTTGTTTTACAGGATGTTTTCTTATTTTCGGATACGATCTTTAATAATATTACTTTAAAAGATCCAGCAATTTCATTAAATGATGTAAAAAAAGCTGCAAAAGAGATTGGTATTCATGATTTTATAATGTCTTTACCCAAAAATTACAATTATAATGTGAAGGAAAGAGGGGTAATGCTATCGGTAGGACAAAGACAATTAATTGCATTTTTAAGAGCTTCAGTGAGTAAACCAAGTGTATTAATTTTAGATGAAGCTACTTCTTCGATTGATACTTATTCTGAAATATTAATTCAGAATGCTACTGAAAAAATAACTAAAAATCAGACATCTATTATTATTGCCCACAGATTAGCAACAGTTAAAAAAGCTGACAAAATTATTGTGATGGATGATGGTAAGATTGTTGAGCAAGGCACACACAAACAATTATTATCAAAAAATGGTTATTACAGTAGATTATATACGATTCAATTTCTGCAAAAGAAAGCAGGCTAATCAATATTATTCAAGAAGAATGGGAGTTAAAATCGCAGATCTTCTTTAATAATTTCAATCAGATCATCGGAGTCTTCAAATAAAACAAAAACACCATTGTTTACATATGAAATCTGACCGGTTTCCTCAGAAACTACTAAAGCTAGAGCGTCTGATCTAACAGAAATACCTAAGGCCGCTCTATGGCGCAATCCAAAATGTGAGGGTATTTCTAAAGAATTATCGATGGGTAAAATAACTCGTGTAGCTGTTATGTGATTATCTTCAATGGTAATAGCGCCGTCGTGTAAAGGACTGTTTTTATAAAAAATACTATTTAAAATTGATTTATTGACTTCAATATTTTGTGAATCACCTGTAATTTTAACAAATTCTAAACTGTTATTCCTTCCTAAAACAATCAATACACCTGTTTTGATCTTAGACATTTCATCACAAAAAGATATAATTTCTTCAATATCATTTGAAGTTGTGCTCAATTCGTTTTTAAAAAATCTTAAATTTTTTAAAAACCCTTTTTTGGCAAAGTTTGTTGAACCAAGCATTAATAAGAATTTTCTAATTTCTTGTTGAAAAACAATGATCAATGCTATAAATCCACCACCTAAGAATTTTCCTAAAATATCACTTAAGAGTTCCATTTTTAATGCCAGTGTAAGTTTCCATATCAAATAGATGATGGCAATACCTAAAAAAATATTGAAAGCGGCAGTTCCTCTAATTAATTTATATATATAAAAAAGTAATACAGCTACTAAAACTATATCAAGAATATCTAAAAAACCGGGATGTAAGAAATCAAGTGAATCCAAATTGGTCTAGTTTTTGTAAATGTAATAATTATTCTTCACTAAAAATAAATTCAGAATTTTCAATATTAAAACCTCCGGCAAAAAGTTTGGTTTTAACCGTTAAATATTTATTATAGGCAAGATTTTGATCAAATGTTAAAAGTATTGTTCTCTTACTTAGTGAATCAATAGATATTGTAGTTTCGAGTTCTTTAATGAAATCTTTGGTTTTTTTATGATCGATTTTAGTAGATCTCTTGCTAAAGTGAAGCAATATTGGATCTGTGTTTTTTTCTTTATTAATTTCAGAAATAATATTTTTATAAGCTTCTTGGGTAAAAATATAATTGGTATTGGTAAAATCAAGTTGAGCAAAAGTATTTGAAAGTGTATCCGCATAACTAAAATAATTTTTCATATCTCCTGTTTTATGAGGAGAATCTTCTTTTAACTTTTCTTGAATCTCATGGAGTTTTGGCATAATTTCTCTTAGCGGTAAACGTTTGTCAATATTAAAAATTAAATGAGTATTGCCAATTTTATTATTTTTATTTAAAATAGCGATTGTATCATTTTCTCTTACATTAAAAAACATCCAAATACTTGAATTGTTTTGAATGTCAGTTAAGCCTTCGACACCAATTTTGGGCAATTGAATTTCTTTTTTATTACAACTTGCAACTAAAATTAATAGAATAAAGATCTTAAGATATTTCATAGGTTTTAGAAACAATTTTAATGGTTTCAACAGCTTCTTTAACATCGTGAACTCTCAGAATATTACTACCATTTAACAGTGCAATAGTATTAGTAACACTCGTTGCATTTAAAGCTTCATCTGCTGTGATATTGAGTAATTTATAGATCATAGATTTTCTTGAAATTCCCGTTAATAACGGAAGATCAAATGATTTAAATAATTTAAGTTTTTGTAATAGTTCATAGTTTTGATCAAGTGTTTTACCAAATCCAAAACCTACATCTAATATGATATCGTTTACACCCAAAATATTTAATTGATTGATTTTTTTTGAAAAATAATAAATAATATCTTTTACAATATCTTCATGATCAGTTAATTTTTGCATGGTTTGGGGTGTACCGGGCATATGCATTAATACGTATGGAACTTGTAATTTAGCAATGGTTTCAAACATGTTTGTATCTAAATTTCCTCCCGATATATCATTGATCATACAAGCCCCAATTTCAACACAAGTTTTTGCAACTTGACTTCTAAAAGTATCTATTGAAATAAAAATATCAGGAAAATTCTTTAAAATAAGTTCTAAAATTTGGGTGATACGTTCTAATTCTTCATTTTCACTTAGATCTTTAGCACCGGGACGAGAAGAATAAGCACCAATATCAATAAAGGTTGCACCTTCAACAATCATTTTTTCAACTTGAAGTAATATTAATCTTTCTGAGCTGTATTTTCCGCCATCGTAAAAAGAGTCGGGTGTGAGATTTAAGATTCCCATCACTTTTGGCTTATTGAGATCAATTAAATTTCCTTTACAGTTGATTGTCTTCATTTTGAAATCTATTTACTTGCAACTGTATTAACAACTTTACTCAATTTTGGAGCTTTATAATTATTCATTTTGTTTATTAACTCAGGTATAGAATCACTAACCAAAAGCATATCTCTATTGCTTTGTTTTAAAAAACCTTCTCTAACCATTACATCGAGTTGTTTTAAACTGTGATCAAAATATCCATTTGTATTTAACATGCCTACAGGTTTATTTTCAATACCTAATTGCCCGAGAGTTAAAGCTTCATAGATCTCATCTAAGGTGCCAAAACCACCTGCGAGTGCAATATAACCATCAACCATTTTACTGATTTTAACTTTTCTCTTCGACATTTTTTTGGTGATGATCATTTGTGTTATTGTTTTATGAGCTACTTCTTCATGACGCAGTAAATCAGGAATAACACCTATTACTTCTCCATTATTGTCTAAAATGGCATCTGCTATAACACCCATCATACCAATTTTTCCACCGCCATATACCAAGCCAATATTGTTTTTTGCAAAATAATTTCCTAAATCTTTTGCATCTTTTGCATATGCAGAATTAAAACCAATACTCGAGCCACAAAAAACGGCAATTCTATTCATAGTAGAATGTTTAGTTACTTATCAATATATTTGTAAAAATAAACAAAGCAAAGATATTAATTGGTAAGTTTTTTATAAATTCGTTTCGACTATAAATTTTTAACTGAATTCAATAATTTAACCACTTTTATGAATAAGACCTCAAAACAGTATGATGAAATTGTGCAAAAATGTCGTAACCTTTTTGTTGATAAAATGAATGATTACGGAAGTGCCTGGCGGATATTGCGTTTGCCATCATTAACCGATCAGATTTTTATCAAAGCACAGCGTATTCGACAATTACAAGAAAATGAAATAAGAAAAATTGATGAAGACGAAAGTTCAGAGTTCATAGGAATAATTAATTATTCAGTTATGGCATTGATTCAATTAGAAAATGGAATTGCTGAACAACCCGATCTCAATTCAGAAGAGGCCGCCAAGTTGTATAACAAGCATTTAAAGATCACCAAGCAATTGATGGAAAATAAAAATCATGATTACGGTGAGGCATGGCGTGAAATGCGTGTTAGTTCTTTAACTGATCTAATTCTCCAAAAATTACTTCGAGTGAAACAAATTGAAGATAATAAGGGTAAAACGTTGGTTTCAGAAGGTATTGACGCAAATTATCAAGACATGATAAATTATGCAATTTTTGCATTGATCTTGATGAGTGAAGTTTCTAATAAAGAAAAAGACTAACAATCAATTATGAATATCTTAACTCAAATTATCAGGATTATAGTTGCTGTTACTTTTATTTTCTCAGGATTTGTTAAACTTGTAGATCCTTTAGGTACAGCATATAAATTTGTAGATTATTTTGCTGCAGATGTTTTGAATCTTGAATTTTTAATCCCTTATGCCTTACCTTTTTCTATACTTCTAATTTTAATTGAAATTATGTTGGGTGTATTGTTATTACTTGGCTTAAAACCTAAAATAACAGTTTGGAGTTTATTTATTTTAATTTTAGTGTTTTTATATTTAACCTGGTATTCAGCGTATTATGACAAGGTTAATGATTGTGGTTGCTTTGGAGATGCTTTAAAGATATCTTCCTGGGGTACTTTTTATAAAAATATTGTTTTGATCGTTTTGATTATTTTTCTATTATTTAGATTGTATGATATTCAACCAATAATTGATGTTTCTTTTGTTGAAAAAGCATCCTTTACTTTACTGTTAATCTTTATTTTCACTTCCTCTTATGTATTGCGTCATCTTCCAATAATTGACTTTAGGCCTTATGCTGTAGGGAATAATATTACAGAAGGAATGCTGATGCCAAAAGATGCAATACAGCCTGTTTACGAAGATATTTGGATCTATAATGTTGATGGTGTTGATAAAACATATACTACAAAACAAAAACCCTGGAATATTAAAGGAGCTACTTATGTTGATAGAGAGACCAAAACCATAGTAGAAGGATATGAACCTCCTATTCATGATTTTACTATGGAAAGAAATGGAGAAGATCTTACTGAACAACTTTTACAAGAAGAAAAACTGATGTTGGTTGTGATGTATAATTTAAATAAAATTAATAGAAAAGGTTTAAAAAGATTAAAAAAAGTAAGCGATAAAGCTTTGCAAAATGGTTATCATGTTTATGGATTTTCAGCATCAACTGAAGAAGATTTTTTAATTATAAAAGAAAAATATAATTTAGATTTTGATTTACTTTTTTGTGATGAAACTACTTTAAAAACAATTATCAGGGCAAATCCGGGAATTGTAATTCTTAATAAAGGTACAATTATTGGTAAATGGAATTGGCGTGATTTTAAAGATATTAAATTTTAAAATTTATAAATGAGAATAATTATATTGATTGGAATTGGTAGTTTTATTGGTGGTATTCTTAGATATTTGACAACTATTTTTGTGCAATCAAAATTTTTATCAACTTTTCCATATGGTACATTAACTGTTAATATTTTAGGTAGTCTGATTATTGGAATAGTTTTTGGGTTGAGTGAAAAGGCAAATCTTTCACCGGAATGGAGATTATTTTTAGCGACGGGCATTTGTGGTGGTTTTACAACTTTTTCAGCTTTTTCTTTTGAAACTATGGCTATGTTGCAGGATGGACAATATTTTTATGGATTAAGTTATGTAGGCTTGAGTATTTTATTTGGATTATTAGCTGTATTTTTGGGTTTATCACTTATTAAAATATTCTAATTATGGAAAATAATCCTAATGCAAAGCTATTGAGAATTTTTATTGGGGAATCTGATATATTTGGTAAAATACCACTTTATGAAGCACTTGTTTTTGAGGCTAAAAGGTATGGTCTTGCCGGGGCTACAGTAACTAAGGGAATAATGGGTTTTGGAGCAAATTCAAAAATTAATTCTTCAAAATTATTTACAATATCTCAGGATTTTCCCCTAGTTGTTGAAATAATTGATATTGAAAATAAAATTAGAGATTTTATAAAAGTAGTTGAACAAATGTTTGAAGATTCAAAATCAGGGGGATTAATTACTGTTGAAAAAGCAGAAATCATCAGATATAAAGCTATAAAAAATAAATGATCTTAAAAATTTAAAAAAATCAATGCCCTTTTATATAATTTTTTACTCCTGCATTTATGGAGAGATCTAAATTATTTTCTTTAGGGGGTATTGGGCAAGAGTATTTACCATTATAAGCACAATATGGATTATAAGATTTGTTAAAGTCGATTACCATTGTATCTCCTTTCGGGATTTCCAGATCAATATAGCGTCCGCCTCCATATGTATCATTTCCATTGGTTAGATCAGTAAAGGGCAAAAATAAATAGTTTTCAAAATCAGTAGTCAAAATTAATTTTTCATTTTGATAGATATTTAAGACATATGGTTGTCCATTTATTTTAAAACTGGCTTTGGCAAATATTTTGTAAACAGGAAGCCTATCGGTTGTAGTTTGCATTTTAAAAGGCTTACTATCTTTAATTAGATCTAATTTTGCAACAACCCTAAAAGCAGTATCAATTTCAAAAAAATCAAGCGATTTAAAAGTTTTTAGATCATCTTCCGTTAAAGGTGATTCATTAGTATCTTTAAATTCCTCATTCATTTTTTTTTGAAATTTTACAATTTCTTTTATAGAGGAATTATTTTTATTTTGTGATTGAATTATCGAAAAAGTCAATACAAATATTAAAAGAATAAATTTTTTCATGGTAATGCTTTTTACAAATATAATTATAATAAGGCGGATTAATTCGCAAAATTCATACTTTTAGTTTTGATAACTTTGCTAAATAATCATAGTGTTTGCCTTTCATTATTAATTCGCATTGTAAACCATTTTGTAGTGCGTGATCTTGTAGCGTCTCAAAATCTATAAATAACCAGTCAAAAGGTTTACCGGATTTGTCTTTATATTCCATGGTATAAGATACTTCTCCTAAATAATCTTGGTTCTTATTAATGTAATATTCATTTTCTTCAAACATATAGACAATATTTGAAGAGTCTAATAAGATTTGTCCGTTAGTTAATAATAATGATTTTAATTGATCTAAAAAGGTGTTAAGATTATTTAATTTTCCGCTAATTCCAATGCCGTTCATTAACAATAAAATAGTGTTATATTTTTCGTCTTTAAGATGATTTATATTTTGAACTTTTGCATTTTTCACACCTCTTAGTTTACAAACTTCAATTGCTCCTTTAGAGATGTCGATGGCTTTTACTTTAAGATTTTTTTGTTGAAGATATAGGGAGTGACTTCCAGAACCACAACCAACATCTAATACTCTTCCTTTGCATAGATCTAATGCTTTTTGTTCAATTTTTGGCATTTCATTGTAGGGACGAAACAGGTAAGGTAAACGCATTAGATCAATACCGGCAACAGAAGATATTGTAATGATATCTTCTGAATAATTTCCTTTTTGATAGTCTAATAAGGCCTTTCCTATAACATCATACATAGATTAAATATTTATCAAATTTGTCAATATTCTATTAAATAATTATAGAAATTATAGTTCTATTTTACCCAATCAGGAAATACATCTAATTGGATATCAAAAATATATGTTCCTAAATAATAAGTTGAAATTGTTACTAAAACAATTCCTACAATATTTAAAAAAAATCCGGTTTTTGACATTTCCATCATAGGTACACGTTTTGTTCCAAAAATGATAGCATTTGGTGGTGTTGCTACAGGTAACATAAAAGCTAATGATCCGGCAATAGTAGCCGGAAGCATAAATAATAAAGGATTTATTTCAATGCTCATGGCCAACCCTGCCAAAACAGGTAAAAATGTTTCTACAGTTGCTGTATTTGATGTGATCTCAGTTAAAAAAGTAACTACAAAAGCTATTGTAAGAATAATAAAAAATGGATGTACATCAGAAAGCCATATCATTTGTTCTCCAAACCATTGTGATAAACCTGAATCTTTAAAACCTGTTGCTAATGCAAAACCACCACCAAATAATAATATGATTTCCCATGGGATGCTTTCAGCAGTTTTCCAATCCATTAAAAATTTTCCTTTTTGCTGTTTTGACGGAATGATAAATAAAATTATTGCAATTGCAATTGCAACAGTTCCATCATTAAAATAAGAAGGATTCTTAAATATATTTTGCCAACCATAGATTTTAAAAGACCCAATAACTATATCAGCTCTAAAAAACCAAAGCATAGCAAGTAAAACAAAAATCACCATCATGACCTTTTCTTCATAAGACCATTTTCCTAATTTTTTGTAGGTAAGTTTTAGACTGGTTTTATCAATGCTTTTAAAATTAGAACCTCTTTTTACAAACACTAAATAAAGATAAAACCACGCAATTATGAACATTATAATTACTAAAGGAAAAGCATAAAAAAACCAGGTTGCAAACGAAATCTCAGGTGCATTAGGAAAATAAATATTAAAAATTCGGGCAAATGATAAGTTTGGAGGTGTACCAACTAAAGTTGCAATTCCACCAATTGAGGCACTGTAGGCAATAGACAAGAGTAATCCTATAGAAAAATGTTTGACATCTTTTTTTAAATTGATGTCCTCAAGTTGTGATATTATCGAAATAAGTATAGGGATCATCAACATGGTTGTTGCAGTATTTGAGATCCACATTGATAAAAATGCTGTTGCCAACATAAACCCCAGAAGTATCTTAGCAGGACTTGTTCCAACCAACAATAATATTTTAAGTGCAATACGTTTGTGTAAATCCCATTTTTGAATTGCCAAAGCGATTAAAAATCCACCTAGGAATAAAAAAATTACATGATTAAAATAGGTTGAAGAAACATCTTTACCGTTCATTACTCCCAAAACAGGGAATAGAACTACAGGTAGTAATGAAGTAATGGCAAGTGGCACAATTTCAGTCACCCACCACAGTGCCATTAAAACAGCTACGGCTAATGTGGCAGTTACAGCCGGATTATTTTCATCAAGGTTTGTAAAAAAAAGTATATAAAAAAACAAGATTGGAGCAATTAAAAAAACTCCATATCTAATCATGTTAGCCTTTAAAAATATTTTTTTTTGCAAAATATTTTATTTTAAAACAGAAAATTCAATAGAAGAAGAAGTGAAAACACTATGTGTTTGTGTTTTAAAATCTTTTTCTTTGGCTTTAAAAATATTAGGCACAAAAGTCTGAGGATTTAGATCAATTAATGGAAACCATGTACTTTGAACCTGTATTTGTAACTTGTGTCCTTTTTTAAAAGTATGAAAAACATCCTGTAATTTGATATTAACTTTTGTGCGTTTGTTGGCTACAAAAGGTTCAGGATTAGAAAAACTATTTCTAAATCGGCCTCGCATAACTTCACTGCGAACCATTAAGTGGTAGTTGCTCAATTTTAGATGATCTTGCATACCTTTTTTTTGTTCTTCTATATCGGATGGGTGTACATCAATTATTTTCACGATCCAATCTGCATCAGTACCTGTTGTTGCTACCTCTAATTTTGCTAAGATGTTTCCGGCAAGTGTAAAATCATTTTCTAAAACTAATGTTTCAAATATTAAAACATCAGGTCTTCTTGCAGCAAAACGTTGGTCGTCTGTCATGTATTTTCTAGGTGTAAAAACAGTTTTGATATCTTCTGTATAAGGAACAGGACGTTTGATATCACTCACAAATTTAATTGCTTTTGTGTTAACTTTTTTTGTAGTTAATCTTTGATTTTCGGTTAAATAAGCAACTCTTTTCTCAATATTTTCAGGAGGCCATTTGTTAAAAGACTTCCATTCTTTTTTACCGGTATCAAAAACGTAAGCTTCTGGTAAACCCGTATTATGATCACCTTTTCCTTTTAAAAAGTGATTAAAAAATCTGGTTTCAATATCTTTTTGAAAAAATTCAGATATTGAATCTCCAAAATAATAATTACCTACAAAATTTTCTCCTTTACTTCTTGCCCAGGCGCCATGATCCCATGGACCAAATACCATTGTATTATAATTTTTAGGATTGTACTTTTCAATGGTTTTGTATGTTTCCAGTGGGCCGTATAGATCTTCTGCATCAAACCAACCTCCAACGATCATCGTTGCAACAGAAGAATTAATTTTTTTAAGATGTTGGATGATACCTTTTTTTTGCCACAAGCCATCATAATTTGGATGTTCGGTTAATTCATCCCAAAAGAGATTATCAGTTCTTTTATTAGTATTAATTGAAGGATTGTCAAGATATTGATTTTTGAAATATTTGTTTAAATTACTTAATGGACCTGCATCAAGAAAAAATTGATATTGATCTTTGGTTTTTAGATCGGGTAATTTATACCATGAAGTATCTGACGGTGTATTTTTTATAGTACCAAATAAAGGGATTGTTCTAAAATAGCTTAATAAAAAAGCTCCATTATGATGAAAATCATCAAAAAAGAAATCGCCAACACTTGCTTGAGGTGAAGCAGCTTTTAATGCAGGATGTGCATCAATTGTAGCGCAAGTTGCATAAAATCCGGGGTAAGAGATACCCCAAATTCCAACATTTCCATTGTTATTTTCAACATTCTTTACTAGCCAATCAATAGTGTCATAAGTATCTGAACTTTCATCAATATCATTATTTGATTTTTTATTAGGTATATATGGGCGCATATTATCATAAGTACCTTCGCTCATCCATCTCCCTCTAACATCCTGGTAAACAACAATATTACTTTCTTTCATCATATTAGAGTTTGGCCCGATTCTTTCGGGATAATTATCTTTTCCATAAGGGCGACAACTATAAGGAGTTCTTTTTAATAAAATTGGAAAATATTTTCCTTTATTTTTTGGGGAATAAATGGTTGTATGGAGTTTAATTCCATCTCTCATTTCAATATCAACCTCAGTTTTATTGTAATGATTCTTTACATACAATTTTTGATCTTCCTCAAAAGTGATTCTTCTACAGCCAAAAAGTAAAACACTTAAAGTAAGGATAAGGATAAAAGCGTGAGTAATTTTTTTCATAGTATTTTTTAAAATTTATTTTTTATTCGTCAATTTCTCTCATTTCAAATCCTTCTACATAGGCAATTTTGATATTATTTTCATGAAATACTCTTTTTATAACAGCTTTAGTATCTCTAGCAACTTTCCAATAATGATCTGGATGAGCATAAGGTCATACAGCAATCATAACACTGTGCGTATCATAATTGTCAATTTCAATAACTGATTTAGGGTCTTCTAACACATCTGGTATTTCAAATAATACCTCATTAATAAGTTTTTTAACTCTGGGAAAACGCTCACTATAAGGTATTGGTATTAATACTTCACGCCTGGTACCAATTAATGAATAGTTGGTTATAATAGATTCAGTTACCATTGAATTGGGTACTATTAACGTATTATGATCACGAGTAATTATTTTTGTATTAAAGATACTAATTTCTTCAACCTGACCAAAATTGTCACCGATTTTAATCTAATCATCCATTTTATATGGCTTAAAAGATAATACTAAAATACCAGAAGCAAAATTATGGATTTGCAACAAAAAGTGGTTCTCTGAGATCCCAATTTAAAATTGGGATAAGCGATAACTAAGCTTTGGCTTAATACCAAAGAAAGTTTCTGCTTACATATTTCTTCGGTACTGGCCGCCCACTTCAAATAATGCAGAAGTTAGTTGCCCAATGGTACAAATTTTTGAAACTTCAATTAATTGCTCAAAAATATTCTCGTTATTAATTGCTTTTTGTTTTAATACACCAATTTGATGCTCAACTTCTTTTTTATTGAATTTGATTAAATTTTCAACAACTTCAATTTGATGTTGTTTCTCTTCTTCGGTCGCTCTAATAACTTCATGTGGTAAAATAGTAGGAGATCCTTTGCTGCTTAAAAAAGTATTAACACCAATGATTTTATATTTTCCGGTATGTTTCAATTCTTCGTAATACAAACTCTCTTCCTGAATTTTTGAGCGTTGGTACATGGTTTCCATAGCTCCAAGAACGCCACCCCTTTCGGTTATTCGATCAAATTCTGCGTAAACAGCTTCTTCAACCAAATCAGTTAATTCTTCAATGATAAATGAACCTTGTAAAGGATTTTCATTTTTAGCTAGTCCAAGTTCTTTATTGATAATCAATTGAATAGCCATTGCTCTTCTTACTGATTCTTCTGTCGGTGTGGTGATAGCTTCATCATAAGCATTGGTATGCAATGAGTTACAATTATCATAAATTGCATAAAGTGCCTGTAAGGTTGTTCTGATATCATTAAAATCAATTTCCTGTGCATGAAGGCTTCTGCCGGATGTTTGAATATGGTATTTTAACATTTGTGATCGTTCATTAGCACCGTATTTCAATTTCATAGCTTTAGCCCATATCTTACGTGCAACTCTGCCAATTACAGCATATTCAGGATCAATGCCGTTGGAGAAGAAAAAGGATAGGTTTGGACCAAATTTATTAATGTCCATACCTCTGCTTAAATAATATTCTACATAAGTGAAGCCATTTGATAAAGTAAAAGCCAATTGCGAAATTGGATTTGCACCGGCTTCAGCTATATGATACCCTGAAATGGATACTGAATAAAAATTACGAATGTTATTATTTATAAAATATTCTTGAACATCACCCATTAATTTTAAGGCAAATTCTGTAGAAAAGATACAGGTATTTTGTGCTTGATCTTCTTTTAAAATATCTGCTTGTATAGTGCCTCGTACTTTCGTTAGGGTTTCAATTTTAATTTTTTTATAAATATCGATTGGTAAAACCTGATCACCGGTAACACCGAGTAACATTAATCCTAATCCATTATTTCCTTCAGGCAGATTACCTTGATAACTGGGGCGTTTTACATCTTTTTCTTTGTAAATTACTTCGATTTTTTTTGTAATATCATCTTCTAAATGATTTTCTACAATATATTTTTCACATTCCTGATCAATGGCCGTATTTAAGAAAAACCCTAACATCATCGGCGCAGGGCCATTGATGGTCATTGAAACAGATGTTAATGGATTAGAAAGATCAAATCCTGAATATAATTTCTTGGCATCATCTAAGCAACAAATTGAAACGCCTGAATTACCAATTTTCCCGTAAATATCAGGTCGCAGATCAGGATCGTTGCCATAAAGTGTTACACTGTCAAAAGCAGTTGAAAGTCTTTTAGCCTTTGAATCTTTACTAACATAATGAAATCTTCTGTTGGTTCGTTCCGGTCCACCTTCGCCTGCAAACATTCTTGTAGGATCTTCCTCGGTTCTTTTAAAAGGATAAATTCCTGCTGTAAAAGGAAATTCTCCGGGTACATTTTCTTGTAATGACCACTGTAAAAGATCTCCCCAGGCTTGATATTTTGGTAAAACAATTTTAGGAATTTGAAGATGAGATAAAGATTGGGTATGGGTTTTAATATGAATTTCTTTATCGCGGACTTTAAAACTGTATATTTTGTTTTTGTAAAGTTGTTGTTTATTTTTAAAATTTAAAATGTTCTCCCAGTTATGTGGATTCAGATCTAATTTAACTTTTACAAATTCGGCTAAAAGTTGATCGATCAGATCTTTCTTATCAGTTATATTTTCAATAATTTTATTATCTATTCCGTTTTTTGAAAGATCTATTTCTTTTTCAGTTATGGTTTCGATAGTTTTAAATATACTGTATAGCTTTTGAGCAATCTCACTTTGAGTTTTAGACCATTGATTATAAGTGTGGTTATTCTCGGTAATTTCAGATAAATAACGGGTTCTGTTTGGAGGTATAATATACTGCTTTTCACTCATTGCAGTAGAAACTTCAAATGAGCTTGTAAAGTTAACACCTGTTTTATCATTTATTTTTTTTATGATAAACCGATATAAATTATTAGTTCCCGGGTCGTTAAATTGTGAGGCAATACTTCCGAAAACAGGCATGTCATCAATTTTTTCTTCCCATAAATTATGATTTCGCTGGTATTGTTTTTTTACATCACGCAAAGCATCAAGTGCTCCTCTTTTATCAAATTTGTTCAGTGCAATGATATCAGCAAAATCTAACATATCTATCTTTTCGAGCTGTGTAGCAGCACCGTATTCAGGAGTCATTACATAAAGAGAGACATCAGAGAAATCTAAAATTTCAGTGTCTGATTGTCCGATACCCGAAGTTTCTAAAATAATCAGATCATATTGAGCATATTTTAAAATATTTAAAGCATCACTTACGTGTTTTGACAACGCCAAATTAGATTGTCGCGTAGCGAGTGAACGCATATAAACTCTGTTATTATTGATAGAATTCATCCTGATTCTATCTCCCAATAAGGCTCCTCCTGTTTTTCTTTTGGTAGGGTCAACCGATACGATTGCTATGGTTTTTTCACTAAAATCGGCTAAATATCTACGTACCAACTCATCAACCAAAGAAGATTTTCCGGCACCACCTGTACCTGTTATTCCCAGGACTGGGGAAGCTCCTTTTCCCGTTTTCCCCAAGAGGGAAAGGCTTTTAAGAATCTTGTTATATTCATCATGATTATTTTCAGCCAGCGTTATTAAACGAGCAATCGTATTTATATCTTTTTGTTTTAATTTTTCAATAACTCCCTTTCCTTTGGGAAGGGCTAGGGATGGACTTTTATCACATAGTTCAACCATATCATTGATCATACCTTGTAACCCCATTTCTCTGCCATCATCTGGAGAATAGATTCTGGTAATCCCATAATTCATTAGATCTTTAATTTCTTCAGGTAAAATTACACCACCACCGCCACCAAAAATTTTGATCTGTGATGCGTCCTTTTCCTGTAAAAGGTCGTACATATATTTAAAAAATTCGTTGTGTCCACCCTGATAGGAAGTCAGTGCAATGGCATTAACATCTTCTTGAATGGCTGTATTTACAATCTCTTCCACACTCCTGTCATGACCTAAATGAATAACCTCTACACCTGTTGATTGAATTATCCTGCGCATTACATTGATTGATGCATCATGTCCGTCAAAAAGTGAGGCGGCAGTTACTATACGTATTTTAGTTTTTGGAATATATGGTTTAACTCTTTTCATTATTTGGAATAAAAAATTATGACTGCAAGTTACAGAATTTCCTTGATTTTGTGATGTGAAGTAAAATGAGTTTACTTAGTGGAACTAATTTTTAAAGTTTAATTATTCTTCCAAAAATATGGTGTTAAAATTATCAGAACCGTAAAAAGTTCTAATCTTCCCAAAAGCATTAAAAAAGCGGACCACCATTTACCAAAATCGGGTAAACTGTCATAATTATTAACCGGACTTAAAGTGCCAAGTGCAGGACCTACATTTCCTAATGATGATGCTGCAGCTCCTAGTGAGGAGAGAAAATCTAATCCCAGAATACTAAAAATCAAACTTCCTAAGGCAAAGATCATTAAATAGAAGATAAAGAAAGCCATAATGTTAAAAACAATACCTCTATCAACAGCTTTTCCATTATATCTAACCGGGATTATTGCATTGGGATGTAATGTTCTTTTAAATTCTAAAAAACCATTTTTAATCATTATAATTTGTCTTACAATTTTAACACCACCCGCGGTTGAACCTGCAGATGCACCTGAAAACATAATTAAAAGGAAAACAACAGTTAAAAATGGTGACCAGATTGTAAAATCTGCTGAAACAAAACCTGTTGTTGTAACTACTGCAATAACTTGAAATAACGCATGTCTAAACGAACTCTCCCATTTACCCAAAACCATGGGATGAGCAATTTTTTGGATATCTGTCGCTTCATTAGAAACTTCTGCATGAAAATATACTATAAGTGTTGTAAGTAAGGTTATCCCAATTACGCCAAAAAAGTAATATTTAAATTCATCGTCTTGAAAAAGTTTTTTAAATTTTCCCTTAGCAACATAATAACTCAATACAAAATTTGTTCCTGCAATAAACATAAAAAGTATGATGATATATTGTATAAGGGGTTGATTATTCCAATAAGCAACACTTGCATTTTTAGTAGAAAAGCCACCGGTAGATAAAGTACTCATAGCATGGTTTAAAGCATCAAAATAACTCATACCGGCAAATTTTAAAAGTATCGCTTCAATAAGTGTTAAAGTAAAATATATTAACCATAACCGTTTAGCTGTATCTGTAATTCTAGGGTGTAATTTATCAGCCGAAGGTCCGGGAGCTTCAGCGGCAAACAACTGCATTCCACCAATTCCCAATAATGGTAATATGGCAATAGTTAAAACTATAATACCCATACCACCAATCCAATGCGTAGTACTTCGCCAAAATAAAATACTGGCTGGCATGCTTTCAATATTATTTAAAATGGAAGCACCCGTTGTTGTATATCCCGACATTGTTTCAAAAAAAGCATTTGTAAAAGAAGGAATTGCACCAGTAAAAATATAGGGCAAAGTACCAGATATCGACATGATTATCCAGCCAAGTGTTACTACCAAATAACCCTCTCTCTTCTTGATCTGTTTTTTAAAACCTTTTGTAGCAAATTGAAATAAACCACCAACAATAATAGATAAAAATCCTGCAAATAATATACCTTGTAGAGCACCATCGTTATAAATCCAACTTACTATAGCAGAAACAAGCATAAACCCACCGTTAAAGATGAGTAAGAAACCCATCATTTGTATAACGATTTTGAAGTTGATCTTTTTCATTTTTTAGAAAAACAGAGTTAGTTTTTAAATAATTAATTAAAGAATTTTTCTACTTTAGAAATTGTATCTGGCAGACAGCAAACAACAACTTTATCATCTTTTTGTATTTGAAAATCACCTAGAGGGATGAGACCTTCTTTACCTCTAATAACTCCGCCAATTATAGCATTTCTCGGAAAGTTAAGGTCAGCTATTTTCTTTTTGGTAATTTTTGAATCTTCATGAGTTTTAAATTCTAAAATTTCGGCATTTACATTGTTTAAGATTGTCATTTCCAATACTTCACCTCTTCTAATGTATCTAAAAATACTATTGGCAGCCAATAGCTTTTTATTGATCAAAGTATCTATACCAATACTTTTTGAGAGTTTAAAATAATCAATATTTTGAACTAAGGCAATGGTGCGTTTTACACCTTTTGATTTTGCTACCAAACACGACATGATATTAGTTTCTGAACGACCAGTAACAGCAATGAAAGCATCCATCTCATCAACATTTTCATTATCCAAAAGTTCAACATCCCTACAGTCACCATAAATAACCAAAGCATTGGGTAATCTTTCTGCCAATTCAATTGCCCGAGCTTTATTATATTCGATAAGTTTTACATTTAAATTTTTATCGCACAATTCAATAGCGGTACGTTTTCCTATTTCACTACCACCAGCAATCATTACATTTTTAATGGCTTTACTTGAAGTTCCTGAAAGTTTTTGAATTTCGTCAACACCTTCAGGGGTAGTGATAAAATAAACCTGATCTTTGGCTTCAAAAACAGTATTACCTCTTGGAATTATTGTTTGTTGAGATTTATAGTGTTGAATGGCTACCGGGATAAAATGGATATCTGTAAAGGTAGCAGCGGCTTTTTTAACAGTTAAACCAAGAATTGGCGCTGATTTTGACATAATTATGCCTACCATAATTAAAGCACCATTTTCAAATTCATGTGTATCGTGAAAAGCTCCTTTTTCTAATAATAATTTAATCTCATTTGTGGCTAATTCTTCTGTTGAAATTAGCTCATCAATACCCAACTCTTTAAAATTTATTTCATCTTTATTTTTTGTAAATTCACTATTCCTTATTCTGGCGATAGTTTTTTTGGCTCCCAATCGTTTTGATAAAACACAAAGTGTGATATTGGTTGTTTCAGATGAAGTAACGGCAATAAATAGATCGGTATGTGCAATATTAACTTCTTTTAATGCTTTAATTGAAGTAGCATCATCTTGTAATGTTTTTATATCTAATCTTGTATCGGCATAGATTAATCGATCTTTATCTTTATCTATTAAAGTAATATTATGAGATTCAAAAGAAAGCAATTTTGCTAGATGAAATCCTACTTCACCGGCTCCGGCAATAATAATGTTCATAATTTAAATTTTATGAAATAGTTTGGTCTATACAAATGTATTACTTTTTCTTTTATATCTTTAAAGAAAAATAATAATGAATTTTAGTCATAAAACTTTGACAATTAAAAACTGGAATGAAGATGACCGACCTCGGGAAAAATTGTTGAACAAAGGAAAATTTGTTTTATCTGACGCTGAGTTGATCGCTATTTTGATAGGATCAGGAAATAAGAATGAAAATGCTGTTGCATTGTCTAAAAGAATTTTAGCTTCAGTAGATAATAACTTAAATGAATTAGGAAGATTAACGGTTAATGATCTGACAAAATTTAAAGGTATTGGCGAAGCAAAAGCAGTTACAATTATTACCGCTTTAGAATTGGGTTTGCGCCGGCGTTTGGAAGAAGCACTTGAGAAAACAAAAATTACGTGTAGTAATGATGTTTTTGAAGTAATGCAACCGTTAATAGGTACTTTGCAACACGAAGAGTTTTGGATAATATTTTTAAATAATTCAAATAAAATTTTACATAAAACCATTTTGAGTAAAGGAGGTTTAACAGGAACATTAGTAGATTCAAGAATAGTTTTTAAAAAAGCGATGGAACTTTCGGCTACAGGAATAATTCTTTGTCACAACCATCCTTCAGGAACTGTTAAACCAAGTACATCAGATATTAATCTGACAAAAAAAATAAAAAAGGCAGGTGATATATTGGATATTAAAGTGCTTGACCATTTAATTATTACCGAAAAGAAATTCACAAGCTTTGCCGATGAAAATTTAATGTAAGTTTTTTAATACCAATTAGAAAGTTTACTTTTGATTTGATAAAATTAATTGAAATGCTGTTAGTATATGCTCATAAGATCACACCGAGATTAACCTACACTTGTAAACATATTTTTACACGTATTTTAGGTGTAAAAGTTGATTTTACTACAAAGATTGAGATATTCATTGCTCATGATGGCATGAAATTATCCTATACAAAACAAGCATTAGGTAACGAACTTTTTGTAAGAAGTACCGATCTATTATTTGAGCAGGGAATAGATTATCTCGATTTTCATATTACTTTATGGGATGATGTGCCCTGTTTTTTTCAAGTTAATTCAAAGTCTCCTGTACCTTTTGATCTTTTTGCCGCGAGTTTTTATTTGTTGAGTAGATATGAAGAATATTTACCTCATGTTAAAGATGAGTTTGATAGGTATCCTGCGGTAGAAAGTCTGGCATATCAAAATAAATTTTTAGATAAACCCATAGTTGATATATGGGCATATAAATTAAAAAAAATATTGTTGGAAAAATTTCCGGATTGTGAATTTGAAAAAAGGGAATTTAAATTTATTTCAACTATTGATGTTGATATTGCTTACAATTTTAAATACAAAGGAATAATCAGGTTAATTGGTGGAACGATCAATGATCTTTTTCGTTTTCAAATTCAAAATATAATTGAAAAATATTTAGTGATTTTTAATTTTAAAAGAGATCCTTTTGATATTTATAAAAGAATAATTCGTTTAAAAGAAAAATATAAAGTTAAAACGATCTTCTTCTTTTTGTTAAGTGAATATACCACTTATGATAAAAATGTTTCAGTTAATAATAGAGAATATAAATTATTGATTAAAGATATTGCTGATTATGCAAAAGTGGGTTTACATCCTTCATATTTTACGATGAAAAATGAGCTCAAATTGAAAAAAGAAAAAAAAAGATTGGAGGATATTGTTAATTTCCCTGTTACTAAAACCCGCCAGCACTATTTACGAATAGAATTACCCGAAACCTATCAATATTTAGTTGATTTAGAATTTAAAGAGGATTATACTATGGGTTATGCACAACATTATGGATTTAGAGCAGGCACCTGTACGCCTTTTTATTTTTATGATCTGGATTTTGAAATTCAAACTCCTCTAAAAATTATGCCTTTTGCTGTTATGGACGGAACTCTTAAAGATTATTTAAATTTATCTACTAAAAGATCATTTGATGTTATTTACAAATTAGCTGATGAGGTTAAAAAAGTAAATGGAACCTTTATTACAGTATTTCATAATGAATCTGTTAGTGGTTATGGAAGATGGAAAGGGTGGAGTGAAAAATTTGAAGAAATGATTAAGAGGATAAGTGAGATGGAGAAGGGAAAGTTTAAGGTGGAAAGTAAAAAGGAAAATGAAGAGACAGAATAAAACTAATAATTCTTAGGAAACTCTGAGACTCTCTTAGCAGTGAGAAAAATAAAAAAAACCGGTCAACACTAATCAGGGATGTTCATAAAATATGTTCCAAGAACAAAATTAGATATTGAAAAGTACAATGCTTGCATCTACAATTCAATAAATTCCAGAATTTATGCACACAGTTGGTATTTAGACATAGTAACTGATGATTGGGATGTATTGGTTTTGGGTGATTATACTGCAGTTATGCCATTACCCAAAAGAAAAAAATACGGTTTAAATTATATTTATTTACCATCTTGGGTTCAGCAGTTAGGTGTTTTTTCTAGATCAGATATTGATGAAAATCTGATTTTAAGTTTTATTTCAAAGATTCCAAAAAAGTTTGTTCTGGTTGATTATTTTTTTAATTCAAAAAATATTTTTTCAAGTAAATATGTTACAAAGAGGACAAACTTTTTACTGGAGTTAAATGTATCTTTTGAAGAAATTAACAAAGGATATAATAAAAATAGAAAAAGAATTACCAAACATATCTTTACCGATTATTTTTTAGATAAAAAAGGAAAACAAAAAGAGTTTTTAGATCTGTATGTTAATCAGGATCTACATTATAAAACACATAAAGATTCTTTGGAGAAGCTTCAAAATATTTTGAATAAAAATCGTCATTCAGTGCATATTTGGAACATATATAAAAACGGAGAATTAATAGCCGGATTGTTATGGTTGAAAGATGATTTTAGAATTACCTACTTGCTTCCGGTTACTACAGATCAGGCAAAAAAAGAAAATATTCCTACTTTTATGATTAATGAATTGATAAAAGAGTATCAAAAAACAAATTATACCTTGGATTTTGAAGGTTCCATGATTAAAGGAGTAGCTGATTTTTATAAAAGTTTTGGGGTGGAGAAGGAAGAATATTATTGGTATAGAAGGAGATTATTATTGTAGTAAAGTTATTCATTATTGGATCTAAAACTTTCGATAAACCTGATGAAATTTCCTTCTAGTATTTTCCAATTATATTTTAGTTCATATAAATCTTTTGCGTTGGAACAATGGGAATAGTAAAGAGATTCGTTGTTTTGATAATTAGTAATTAATTCTGCTATTTTTTTTGAATCCTCAGGATTGACTAAATATCCAAAGCTGTCAATTTCAATTTCTTTTCTAATAGTCTTAAGGTCAGTGTAGATCACGGGTCTTTGAAGTCCCATATAGTAAAATAATTTGATAGGCAGGCTATGTGAATTTATAAAATCTAAAGTTCTTAAATCAAGAAAAATGTCTGTATCCTTAATTAAAGAAATATAATTTGATAATTCTTGAAAATCATAAAAAGAGAAATTTATTTTCTCTTCAAGCTCATTTATTAAATCAAAACACTTTTTTTTATCAACAGGATCGAATTCGCCAATTAGTTTGACATGTATCTTAAGGTTGCTATTATTGTTAATTAAATCTTTCAATACATTTAAAAAATTGATCATCCCTTTTTCAATATTCAAATTACCGGAATAACAAAGTCTAAGAACATTTTTTTGCAAGTCAGGCTTCATTTTTTTGATATACTCAAAGTCTGGATAGTAAGATATTTGCGTATTTTCTTTTTTAGGAAACAATAATTTTGGAATTAAGCTTTTGTAATATTCTCCAAAAATGAATCCATTAGATTGATAACAGGCATATAGAAACAGGCCAAAATATAAGAAGGAATAAAACAATTTTGTACCATAGCGGTGACTTTTAATTTGATTTTTTGATGGATACCATTCGGTTATATCATAAATGATCTTAATATTTTTATTTCTTGAGAATTTCTTAGAGGCTATTACAGTAATTGGTTCAAGACAAATTATTAAATCCGGGTTAAAGGAAGATAATTTATTAATAAAAATTTTAATTTTTTCTTTTCTTGTATAATTTATTCCATTAAAACTTGAAAAAGAGATTTTATTTTTTAGATCTAAATCACAATCATTACTTACGATATCTATTAAATGTCCTTTTTTAGACAAGCTTTTGGCAAAGTGGTGATATAGTCTATCATCATCATGTTTATGAGCTGAAGTAAGAATAGATATTTTCATTAGCTTTTCGATATTTTATTAAAATAATAGAAAAAGAATATCATACAAAAAACTCCAGTAAACCACATTAAAAAGGCAGAAGTAATTGCTGCTCCAAAAATACCATAAATGGGGATTAGATAGTAATTAAAAATTATGTTTAATACTATTGCTATTAATATTATCACAAAACTAATATGAGATTTACCAATAGATGATAATAAATTTCCAAAAATTCCTCTCAATATTAAAATTCCTGTAATTCCAATTGTTAATATGATTAAAGTTGAATAATAAGCTGTATATGTAGGATCAAATAATGCAAGAATAAACTTACCGAAAAAAAGAATTACTATTAAAAAACCTAGACTTATAATACTGAAAAGTAGCATATAATTTTTTATATAATTATAAATAAATTTTTTATCTCTAATTTTTTCAGTAAATAAAACAAAATCTGTAGCCATAAATGCTTGGGATAAAAATAGTATACTATATGGCACTATACTTACATATTTAAAAGCAGTGACCATTTCCATATATGACATTAAATAACCTATTAATAGGATATCAATAGAAACCAGAAGTATTGTTGTTACATTTGACATGCTTGCAAAAAAACTATATCTCCAAAAGGAGAAGTCAATAAAGGGAAAATGTATATTTTGTTTCCAACTAAATCTTATATTTTTAATAAAAAACAAAAATGATAATAGAGGGGTTAAAATAAGTGCAATGGCATAACCTAATTCTTTTAAATAATGACTTAGCACAAAGACTAAAGTCACCAGTATAATGTTATAAGTAAATTCAGTAAAGGCAAATAATTTATTATTTTTTTGTAATCTTAACTGAATTTGAAAAATTTCAAATAAAAATTGTGTAATGAATGCTAAAGATAAAATTCTTAAATAATAAGAAGTTTCAGGTGTGTCAAAATTGACAAGAAATGAAAATAAAATAATTGATAATGAGAATATACTAGTTATTAGTAATCCCTTTTTTAAAACAAAAGAAAATAGTTTATTTTTTTCTTCAATTGTTTTTAAAAACGCACCATATCGAATTAAACCTTGGTTTAACCCTAAACTTGCAATTGGGGAAATAAAAAGAATAAATTGAAAAGCATAAATTACAACGCCCAATTTTTTATTTGGGATAATTTGTAAAGCTATCCATGAAGCTAAGAATGATAAAAGTCTGGATCCAATTGATGCAATTAATATATAATTTCCAGATCTACTTGAAAAAGAGAATAAGAAATTGAATAAACCATTCAAAAATAAAATATGCAGCTTTTTTTTCGTCAATTAATTTGGTTATTTTAGTAAGC
>JAOZVI010000101.1 GCA_029938265.1 Flavobacteriaceae bacterium
TCACCTTTTTTAAATATAAGTGAAGTGCTGTTTACACAGTATCGTTTTCCTGTAGTTTCTTTAGGGCCATCATCAAAGATGTGACCCAAATGTCCTCCACAACTAGAGCATATAATCTCAGTTCTTATCATATCATGACTTAGATCTTTTTGATGGATCACAGTACCTTTTATAGCATCGTCAAAACTAGGCCAACCACAATGTGATTCGTATTTTGTATTTGATTCAAAAAGTTTAGCATTACAAGCAGCACAGAAATAGGTTCCTTTATCAAAAGTATCTGTATAACCTGTATGTCCAGGCATATCAGTACCTTTTTTACGTAAAATATTATATTGTTTTGGAGTTAGAATTGATTTCCATTCTTCTTCAGTTTTGATTACTTTTTTATTCATGTTCGTTTGTGTTTTAACCTGTGCAATTCCGTTAAAGTAAAAAAATATTAGGGTAAAAGCTGTAATAATTAGTTTTTCCATTCTTTACTGTATAAAATCTATGATCTTTTGAATAACAGTTTGGTCTTTAAAAATTTTATGATGACCTAAACCACTTGTAACAAGTAATAATCCATCTTGCAGGTTTTGACGAATTCTATAAGCACTGCTTACAGGTACAAATCTATCTTGAGAGTCATGGATTATAAAAGTTGGAATCTTAATTTTTTTAGCCGCTTCACTCGATGAAAAATTATTGATGTCAAATTTTATTTTTTTATTGTAATACTTAATAATTTTATTTGTTAGAGCTGGATTTAATTTGAATTTTTTAACAAATGATCTAATTACCTCAGGAATCTTGTCATCGGCACCAATAATCGCAATTTTTTTAAATTCACTGTTTTTTGCAGCTGCATTTAACAATGTCATCCCTCCCCATGAATGTCCTATTGCAGCATCAAATGGTCCGTATTTTTTTTCAATAAATTGTATAGTTTCTAGGTATTCCAACATATTTGTTGATTTTCCTGAAGATAGGCCATGAGCCGGTGCATCAAAAGCAATGACCATCATTTTGTTCTCTAACAATTTATCAGCTATATGATGCATTTGAGTACCTCTGCCTGACCATCCATGTAGCAATAAAACTTTTTTCTTAGAATATCCATAAGTATAAACCATGATATCTTTCTGGATAGAAGGAATATGGTGGAGTTCATTTTTTGAACTTTCCTGCATCATTATTTCTCTCTGGGGCGTTCTGAATTTAGGTGGCGTTTCAAATATTTTTGCCAGAAATCTTACAGTCAGATCTTTTGATAAAAATTGTAATGTTTTACCCGTGTATAGTAGGGACTTTGGAATTTCAAATGAGTTATTATAGATCTTTGGTCTTTTTGTACTTTTCATGATTTTAAAAAAAAGTATTTATACTGTTGTAATATGTTAAAAAATAGTTAAAAAGTAGAAATACTTTCTAAAAAATATTAGTAAATTGCTCCATCAAATCTATATTTTTTTAAATGCTTGAAAAAGGTAATAAAAAATTAATTAACAGTTGGGCTTTTTATGATTGGGCAAATTCAGTCTATTCATTAGTGATAAGTACAGCTGTTTTTCCAATATATTATGAAACTGTAACTAATTCTGATAGCGGATTGGTCACCTTTCTTGGGATGCAATTTAACAATACTTCCTTATATACCTATGCATTATCATTTTCTTTTTTGATAGTTGCAATTATTTCTCCTTTACTTTCCGGAATTGCTGATTATGTAGGAAACAAAAAAAGTTATATGAAGTTTTTTTGTTATTTGGGTTCTTTCTCTGTGATGTCTTTATTTTTTTTTAAAGGAATTGATACATTATGGATAGGTATTTTGTTTTCAATTTTAGCAAGTATTGGATTTTGGGGTAGTTTGGTCTTTTATAATGCTTATTTACCTGAAATTGCATATTACGATCAACAAGATGAAGTTAGTGCAAGAGGATTTATATATGGTTACATAGGGTCGGTTTTATTATTACTATTCAATTTGAGTATGGTTTTAAAACCAGAATGGTACGGCATTGTTGATAAAACTTTACCAGCTCGAATTTCATTTCTTTCGGTAGGTATTTGGTGGATTGGTTTTGCACAATATACTTTTAAATATTTGCCATCAAATGTTTACAACAAAAAGCCGGGTAAGAATTATATTTTTAATGGTTATTTAGAGTTGAAAAAAGTATTAAATGAATTGAAAGATCATCCTGTATTATTTAATTTTTTAGTATCATTTTTTTTATATAGTGTAGGTGTTCAAACCATTATATTATTATCAACTATTTTTGGAAAAACTGAGATCGGAATCCCAACCAGTAATTTGATCATAACGATTATTGTAATACAATTGGTAGGTATAGTAGGTGCTTATTTATTCGCAAAATTATCAAATAAGATTGGAAATATAACAACTTTAAAGATTACGATATTAATTTGGGGTATAGCAAGTTATGGTGCTTATTTGTTAGATAAAGACGATCCTGATGTAACTTTTAAATTTTACTTATTAGGTGGTTTAATTGGATTGGTTTTAGGAGCGATACAAACATTATCACGTTCAACTTACTCGAAACTATTGCCTGAAGATACTCAAGATACAACAACATATTTTAGCTTTTTTGATGTAACGGAAAAATTGGCAATTGTTTGGGGTACTTTTATTTTTGGACTTGTGCTTGCAATTACAGAATCTATGAAAATGTCAATATTATTGTTGTCATTATTCTTTTTTGCGAGTTTTATTGTTTTATTTTTTATTAAAAGAGCGAGTTTTAAAAGTTGATCATTTTTTAATCATTTCAAATCATAATTCAGTTTATTATGAATAGCAAATCCTTTGATTTTATAGTTGTTGGAGCCGGAATTGTAGGTTTAGCTACGGCCTATAAGTTACAAGTTAAATTTCCAAAAAGTACGATTGCTGTTTTAGAAAAAGAGCCTGAAATTGGCTTACATCAAACGGGTAGAAATTCCGGAGTTATTCATTCCGGAATCTATTATAAACCAGGTTCATTTAAAGCAAAAAATTGTAATAACGGACGAAAACAATTGGTAAATTTTGCAAGAGAACACCATATAAAACATGATGTATGTGGAAAAATTATTGTAGCTACAAAAAAAAATGAACTACCCGTTTTAGATACAATTTATGATAATGGTATCCAAAATAAAACTGAAGGAATCAGGTTTTTAAATTCTGAAGAGATTAGAATAAAAGAACCTTTTATTGAAGGGATTAAAGCTGTTTTTGTTCCTGTAGCCGGTATTATTGACTATGTAGATGTGTCAAAAAAGTTTGTAGAATTAATTTCAACCTTTAATCCTAAAAGCAGATTGATTACTTCATGTGAAGTAAGAGATATTACCTCAAGTAACAATTATAAAAAATTACATACTTCGCAAGGAGATTTTCAAGCTAAAAAAGTTATATTTTGTTCTGGATTACAATCTGATAGAATGGCAAAAATAGATAATATTGAACTTGATATGCAAATTGTTGGTTTTAGAGGAGATTATTTTGAGTTAAATGATAAAGCAGCACATAAAATTAATAATTTGGTTTATCCTGTTCCAGATCCTAAATTTCCTTTTTTGGGAGTACATTTTACAAGAATGATCAAAGGAGGTGTGGAGTGTGGGCCAAATGCTGTTTTTACTTTTAAAAGAGAAGGTTATTCTAAAACTGATTTTGATCTTAAAGATACCTTACAGGCACTTGGATTTAAAGGTACCTGGAAGTTATTTTTTAAATTTTGGCGTAAGGGAATTGAAGAATATAAACGTGCTTTTTCAAAAAAATTATTTGTAAATGAATTGGCTAAAATGATGCCTGGTATTTCACAAGATGATGTTGTAGTTAGTCGATCAGGCGTAAGAGCACAAGCAATTGACAGTTCTGGAAATATGGTTGATGATTTTAAAATAATTAACCACGAAGGTACAATTCATGTTGTCAATGCACCTTCACCAGCTGCTACTGCTTGTTTGGCCATTGCCGATGAAATTATTGCTAAAACTATAGCCTAAATAATTTTAGAGATGATGTGGACTAGCAACAAAAAGTGGTACAAATTAGTTAAACCACGTTTTTATAATAATATTTTCAATTTCCATAAGAATATATAAAGTTAATGTCTTCTATATGAACTTCTGGGTGTTGCAGCCCTTGTATGCGAAGGTCTAGAAGTCGGTCTAGAAGTAGGCCTTGAACTTGGCTGTTTATGAGACGGTTGTGTGCTTGGTCTTGTACTTGGTTTTGAACTCGGTTTAGTTGTCGGTTTTGTACTTGGCTTTGTTGTCGGTTTAGTTGAGGGTCTGGTACTTGGACTGGTATTAGGTTTTGTAACTGGTCTTCCGGTAGATTTATACCCTTTATCTTTAGCGGCTCTTTGTAGATCAGATTTATTGTTAATACCTTTATCCTTTGCAGCTTTATTAGCAGTTGTTTTTCTATTACTGTTTAATTCAGATCTATTAGTAACTCCCGGATTTCTTTTGTTAAAAGTTTTATCTGGATGGTTGTTAAAATAGGAGTTATTGCTATTATTAATGTTAATATTATTGTTATTAATTCTTATATTATTATGTGAATACCTATTATTTACGTTGATATGAACATTTACATTACTGTGATATCTGTTATAAGGATAAGGTCTCCATGGGTGAAAATACGGAGGATGGTATCCCCAGTGCCAAGGTGAATACCACGGACGGTATGTAGCCATCCAAAAGAAAGTAAAAAATACAGGAACAACAGGATAATGAGGTGTTATGCAGTAATTAGGCCCGTACATATCAACATTACCAACAACTTGTACTTGAGTGTTATTGCTTTTGTCTTTTACAACATCAATTGTTGCTACCTCTTGATATTGGTCTTTACCAATTACAGATTGTAAAGATATTGTATGTGTATTTCCTTCAGCTGTTTCCATCACTCTGATGTAATCAACTTCTCCATCATTGTTCAGGTCAAGATTTGAGATTTGAAGACTTGGATCGTTTAGTTTTTTTTCAAAATCTTCAAGATCTTTTGATTCACCAAAAATTGAAGCAACAGCTTCTAAATCAAGATTATCACTTATGTCACTATTTTTAGCTTCAATGGTCGTAACATCCTGAGCAAATAAATATCCGGTGGAAATAAACAATGTTAAAAATAATAGTTTTAAAGAGAGCGTTTTCATATTTTTGAAATTTATGATTTTAGTTGCAGTATTTAATATAGGATGATATCAACTATTGCAAATATAGCCATTTGTTAATATTATGTAAAGATATTTTGAATTTTAATCAATACACAAAAGAATTTAAGTATAATTTAAGATTGGCTTATCCAATTATGATAGGTCATTTGGGTCATATTTTTGTTGGATTTGCTGATAATATTATGGTGGGTAGATTGGGTGCTGCACCTTTGGCTGCCGTATCTTTAGGTAATAGTTTTGTTTTTGTAGCCTTTGCTTTAGGTATAGGTTTTTCATTGGCAATAACTCCTTTAATTGCAGAAGCTGATGGAGAGAATAATATTGAAAAAGGGAGAAATTATTTTCAACACAGTTTATTGCTAAGTATTATTTTAGGAATTGTAATGTTTTTAATGTTGGTATTAGCAACGCCTTTACTGCAATATATGAAACAACCACCTGAGGTTGTTGAATTAGCAATACCATACCTAAATATTGTTGCATTTTCAATGATTCCATTGATGATCTTTCAGGCTTTTAAACAGTTTACAGATGGCCTTTCTCAAACAAAATATGGTATGCAGGCTACATTAGTTGCCAACTTTGTAAATGTTGTTTTAAACTTTTTATTGATCTACGGTATTTGGATCTTTCCTCGTTTAGAAATAAAAGGAGCAGCTTTAGGTACGTTGTTTTCACGATTTGCTATGATGTTTTTTATCATCTTTATTTTAACATCAAAAGATAAATTCAAACCCTATTTTATAAGATTAAAAAGAAAAGAAATTCATAAAAAAATATTTGTTAAAATAATAAATTTAGGTTTTCCTACTGCAATGCAAATGTTATTTGAAATTGGAATTTTTACTGCAGCCATTTGGTTGGCAGGTTCATTAGGAACAGTTGATCAGGCATCAAACCAAATTGCATTAAATCTGGCTTCTATGACGTTTATGATTGCAGTTGGGCTTGGAGTAGCAGCAACAATTAGAGTAGGGAATCAAAAAGGATTACAAAATTATATAGATTTGAGAAGAATAAGTTTTTCAATTTTTTTACAAGTATTTATGATTGAATTTATATTTGCAATTTTGTTTTTTGTATTTAAAAACTTCCTTCCTACCTTATATATTGATGATGCTGCTGTAATTACAACTGCTGCTTCATTACTTTTAATTGCAGGTTTATTTCAATTATCTGATGGTATTCAGGTAGTTGTATTAGGAGCTTTACGAGGTTTACAAGATGTTAAGATTCCAACATATTTAACTTTTGTAGCTTATTGGATCATAGGATTTCCTGTTAGTTTTGTTTTAGGAAAGGTTTTGGGTTTTGGATCTCAGGGAATTTGGATTGGTCTGTTTGCAGGTTTAACTGCTTCAGCCATACTTTTATTGATGCGTTTTAATTATCTGTCAAAAAAATTAATCCAGCAAAATAATAAGTGATCATGGGTATTGTTTTAAAACAAACATATAAAAACACTTTTATTTTATTCTTAGGTTTCACTATTGGTGGGATAAATGTATTGTTTTTATACACTCATTTTTTACAAGAAGATTATTACGGATTGATTACTTTTTTGTTATCAACCGCTAACATTTTAATGCCTCTTTTGGTTTTTGGAATACAGCACACCATTATTAAATTCTTTTCATCCTATACTAAAAAAAAGGATCGGGATAACTTTTTATTAACTGTGGTGATCTTGCCAATTTTTATAATTATTCCATTGGCATTTATTGGAATATATTTCTATGATTATATTGCAAATTTATTGTCAGAAGAAAATATAATTATTAAAAAATATACCTATTTAATATTTTTTATTGCCATTTTCATGGGATATTTTGAGGTTTTTTATGCATGGAGTAGGGTGCAGATGAAATCAGTTTTTGGAAACTTTATTCGTGAAATATTTGCCAGAATTAGTGTTACTTTTTTATTATTTGCCGTTTATTTTGGATGGTTAAGTGAAGAACAATTTATTTATGCAGTCGCATTGGTATATTTAATTAGGGCAGTTATTATGAAACTTTATGCAATGAGCCTTTATTTTCCTGAAATCAGATCTTTTTCAATCCCTGATAATATACGAGAAATTTTAACTTTCTCTTTTTATATAATCTTGGCAGGTTCTGCTGGTAGTATTCTATTAGAGATCGATAAATTTATGATTCCTCAAATGGAACAAATTGCTAAAGTTGCTTATTATGCTGTTGGCGTTTATATTGCATCTGTTATTGGGATACCTTCCAGGGCAATGCAACAAATTATCAATCCAATTACTGCAAAAGAGTTGAATAATGCCAATTATAATGAAGTAGAGGTTTTATATAAAAAAAGTTCAATTAATTTATTAATTGCTGGTGGTTTACTTTTTTTGATCATCAATTTAAATGTAAAGGATCTTTATTTATTAATTGATAAACCCGAATATTCAGTAGGTATATTGGTTGTTTTGATCATTTCTTTTTCTGAATTGATAAAACTTTCACTTGGAACAAACGGTGCTATCTTGACCAATTCGAAGTATTATAAAATCTTTTTTTATTTTTCAATTGCTATGGCTTTTAGCGTAATTGTATTGAATCGTTATTTAATTGAATTGATGGGAATTGACGGCGCAGCAATTGCTACTTTAATTGTTGTTTTTGTATTTGGAATGATAAAAATTATTTATGTCAATATAAAATTAAAGATGCATCCTTTTACAGGTAAAACATTTACTGTAATTATTATTATTTTTGGATTGTATTTAATTTTTTATTTTATAAACTTCACGAGTAACCCTTTGTTAAATATTATTATCAAATCAATTATCATCAGTATTATTTATTTTATATTAATCATGAAATTTAAGATTTCAAAAGATCTTAGCCAATTGATCTTAGAGTACATCAATAAAAAATATACTAAATCTTGACATACTTTACACATTTTCTTATTGGTTTTATGATGGCTTTTGTTGGATTATTACCTCCCGGAATGTTGAATATGACAGCGGTAAGAACAACAATTGAAACCAATAAGAGATCGGGTTTACTTTTTTCATTAGGTGCTGCATTAATTGTTATACCTCAGTCGTTTATAGCCTTATATTTTGCTAATTATTTTGCAAAACATCCTGAAACCATTAAACAATTGTCAATTGCAGGGGTTATTGTGCTCTTTGTTTTGTCAATATATTTCTTTTTTCAGGCAAGGAAGAAATTTAAAGGAGAAGGTAAAAAAAGTAAAGGAAATTATTTATTAATTGGCATGTTCATGTCGGCACTCAATATGCTGGCCATACCATTTTATT
>JAOZVI010000102.1 GCA_029938265.1 Flavobacteriaceae bacterium
AAAGCCAATTCACAATGAACTCATTTATAAATCAATAAATATTAAATAAAAATATTTATAAAGTATATTTTTTTTAACTTCGCCAAATCAAATTAACAATCTATTATGGAAATAAAATCAAGCAACCCCTGGCATACTGTTAATATTGGAGAAAATTCTCCTGATATTATAAATGGTATCATTGAAATTCCAAGAGGTACCAGAGCAAAATATGAATTGGATAAAGAAAGTGGATTATTAAAATTAGATCGTGTTCTATATACATCCATGTATTATCCTGCCAATTATGGATTTATCCCTAAAACCTATTGTGACGACAAAGATCCATTAGATATTTTGGTTTTATCTCAAATTACCATCGTACCAATGTGTATAGTTTCTGCTAAAGTAATTGGTGCTATGAGGATGTTAGACGGTGGTGAGCACGATGATAAGATTATAGCTGTTGCAGAAAATGATATGAGTGTAAATCATTTTAATGATATTTCTGAATTACCAATGCATTTTATCAACGAACTCAGGAGCTTTTTTGAAGATTATAAAAAATTAGAAAACAAACAAGTAAAAGTGAAAGAATTTCAAAATGCAGAAATTGCAAAACAAATTGTTAAACAAAGTATTTTTGATTATAAAGAATTGGTTATTAGTAATTTAAAAATATAAATTCATAGTTCTAATTCCTTCTTTTGCAAGCCTAATAGTGTATTACCAATAGCACATTGTAAACAACGATTTTTATCACAATACTCGTTTTTAAGATGTATCAAAGCTTGAGTGTCGAAAGCGTTTTTCATTTTAATATTTAAACGCTTGTACACATTAATAATACTATTTTTTTCCGGTTTAATTTGCTTAATCAGTTTAAACATTCTTTCTTCATCTAACTTTCCAATTTGTTTATAATACACAAATAATAAAGGCAAGATCGTATTGATCAATATCAGGTCAATAAAAGATTTGGTTAACATTTTTTTTGATCTTTTAGCGCTTGAATTAAAGTTATAGTGTGTTTCCCAGAATACTGAAGTTCCTATAATAAAAAAAGTGTAAAAATCATGTATATTTTCAATATATAAAATTTTTGAAAATAAGTTTTTATGAAAAAAGTACAAATTTGCCAATTGAGCGATCCTAATGGTTGGAAAATTATTTGGTCGCAATCTAAAAAATTTAAACTGGCCTTTAAATATTGGTTCCAATTGATATTTTAATGATAAAAATTGATATTCATTCATTAGCTTTTGAAAATAAGAATTATGATGATTTTCCGATAAGAATCCGGCCTGGCCAAATAATAATGCTTCAATATTCTGTAATTTATGCTGTTCCTTTCTAAGTACAGAAAAATCAAATGAATTTGCCAGATTTAAAAATGCTTCTCCATTAACTTTTAAGCCAAAATTCTTTGCCAATAGTTTAAATAAAACTGATTCCCAATCATTATTGGTTTGCTCTAGTAGCCCTAAAATAAATTCTGATTTTAAAATTAATTTTTCAATGTAAAGTTTCTCTATCCAATTATCTAAAATAAAATCATCAATACCTGAAATATCATTTTCACAATTAATAAATTTTAATTTTTTTGAAAATAATTTATGATAATTAATAAGATAGTTTTGATAAGTGAATTTTTGTAATTCCAAGGTAGGTATAACAGTGTTATTATTTCTATAAATTTCAACATCATGTAGCCAAACTACGTGCAAAATTACATTGTCATAATTTGTATCTTTTTCGTGATGATGTAAATACCAATCAGAAGATTTAACGTGTAATTCAACATTTCCTGCCCATGTCTGTTTACTGATAATAAGTTTAGCATTAAAAAAATCCGGACCTGAATTCTTGTTTGATATACCTGTATTTATTACTGTAATTTGTTCATCTTGTGTAGTTTTTAAATTCTTATGATCAAATAATTTATAATTCCATAAATAATGTAAAAAGTCTTCTTTAATCATCATTTCATCATTTTTATATTTGATGATTTGATTAAAAAAAAGTTAACAAAATTTTTAAGACAATTTATATTTTAGTTAAAATTATTCGAAAATTACCCAGATTTAAAGATTTCTTAAGATCAAAATCAACTGTTAATATAGATCAATTTTAGGTTCTTCAATATTTGATAAAAGTTTTTCTTTCCAATTTTTCCAACCATATTTTTTTGAAAAAATGAATAGAATAATCGGATAAATAATAAAAACAGGAACAAAAGCCTCTGTATTTACAGAGGGCTCAGAAATATCGACCCATAAGGCATCAGTTTGAAAAACCATCCAATCTGAAGTGACAAGTACAGCCGCAACAACATTATTGGCTGCATGCATTCCTAAAGAAAGTTCTGTACCATCATCCATTAAGGTTGTAATACCAAAAATAAATCCTGTTCCTATATAATAAACCAATATTAATTTGCCCAATTTTGCCACTTCTGGATTAAATCCGTGTAACAAACCAAAAGCAACAGAAGTAACCACCAAAGGAACAGCCGCATTCTTAAATAAAATACCTAAACCTTGCATAAAATAACCTCTAAAAAGTAATTCTTCAAATGAAGTTTGGAAAGGTAAAAATAAAAAGGAAATTATAACCAAAATAAAAAATGGTACAGGTTTAAAATTCCATACAAAATCTTCAGGAGATATTATAAAACTTAAGGAAAGTAAAATAACAGATATTGAAAACCACAAACCAAAAGCATAAACAATCCTATTCCAATCCACATTATTTCTAGAAGTTATAAGTGTTTTAATTTTTCGAAGATGAATATATTTTACGCCAAGAAAAAGAGCTACTAAACCAAAAATAAAGGAAAGTATCATCAAAAATAAAAACAAATTAGAATTGATTCCTAGCGACATAAACATGTCTTTAGAAGATTCCAACATTCTACCCATATCACCACCTGCAGCAATGAAAGCCGCAGCTGTAATAGGAATTGAACCAATAAATTGCCATCCAAATATCATTAAAAAAAAGGACAATAAGTACCTCCACCAGTCATTTTTACCTTTGTATGCTTGTTGTATAAAATTCATAATTTGCTTTTTAATGATTTCAAAAATAGTTAAAACAATGCACTTCAAAATTCTAAATTCATCTAATCAAAAAATTGAATCAATCATTGATAGATCCCAATAATGATCTTTTAAATTTTCTTTATAAAGCAAAGCTCCGTTTTCAACAATCAAAGGTGAAGCAATATTATTATTGAATAAGCTACCAGTACCCAAACCTTGTGGCATTTTATTTTGCAATGTATAAGTGAATTGCGCTATTGCATTTAGCCCGATATTACTTTCTAAAGCTGAAGTTATCCACCACCCTACTCCATTTTCTCCAGCTAGATTTATCCATTCTTTACTTCCTCGAAAGCCTCCAATCAAACTCGGTTTTAGAATGATATATTGTGGTTTTATAATTTGAATCATTCTTATTTTTTCTTCTTTTTTAAAAATACCTATCAAATCTTCATCTAGAGCAATAGGTAATGGTGAATTTTTACATAATTCTGCCATTTCATCCCATTGGCCTTGTTTGATAGGTTGTTCAATTGAATGCAAATAAAAATCTGATAACCATTTTAATTTTTCCAAAGCCTGATCAGGATGAAACGCACCGTTTGCATCTACTCTGATTTCAATATCATCTGGTGAAAATTCTTTGCGAATATTCTTTAATAAACCCAATTCTGTTTTAAAATCAATAGCACCAATTTTTAATTTTATTACTGAAAATCCAGAGTTTAATTTTTCCCGAATTTGTTTCTGCATAAATACCTTATCCCCCATCCAGATCAAACCATTAATTGAAATAATATCATTTCCTTGCGTAAATTCCGAAGGAAATAAATCAAAATCATCTTTACTTTGCAATGATAATAATGCTTGTTCTAAACCAAATTGTATTGAAGGATATTCAACTAACTCATCTAGTAAGAATTCTTTATCTAAGTGAATATGATCACAAAGCCATTGTAGTTTATCTTCGTAACTTAGTTTGTCATCTATACTCAAACCTTTAAAAAGAGCACATTCACCAATACCAAATCTATTTTCATCAACCAATTTTAAAAAGAAAGTTTCTTTAATTTTTAAAACACCTCTCGAGGTTCCTGCAGGCAATTTGAATTGTAACGTGAATTTTTTATAAGTTGCTTTTATATTCATTTAGAAAGTGAATTTCTGCAAAGCTACACAACTGAAATTAATTTTAATAAAAAAATATTCAATACCTAAAATTATTTACATTTGCACATCATATTGCCCCTGTAGTTCAACGGATAGAATAAAAGTTTCCTAAACTTTAGATCTAAGTTCGATTCTTAGCAGGGGTACTATTTTATATTTCCACAATTATACGTAACTTTGAATGTATTATTAAACTTACAAAAATGGAAAATCCCCAAAACATAAGGTTAACTAAAAACGATCGTCCAACTCCAATAAATGAAGAAATTATCATACCAGATGATCAGGTTTTAATTAGTGTTACCGATCCTAAAGGCTACATTACAGAAGTTAATGAAATCTTTTCTCAAATTTCAGGTTATAGCGAAGATGAATTAATGGGCTCATCACATAATGTTATTCGTCATCCCGATATGCCAAAAATTATGTTTAAAATAGTGTGGAAACATATTATGGATAAGGAAAATGTAATGGCTGTTGTAAAAAATTTAGCTAAAGATGGAAAATATTATTGGGTTGTAACCGATTTTGTAACTCGTGTAGATGCTGATAGAAATATAATTAACTATACTGCTTACAGACGACCTGTTCATGATAAAGTTAAACAAGCTGTTATACCATTATACAAAGCTTTATGCGCAATTGAAGATGTTGCCGGAATGGATGCTGCCGAAAAATTTTTAAATAATTATTTCGAAGAGAGAAATACCAATTATGATGATATGGTAGAAGATATCATTGTAAAAAACTGTGAAAAATTAGAAGATCTGGGTTTTGGCAATCATCCTGAAGAGGAAATCAAAAAAATGACCAAAGAAAAAAAACAGTCTTTTTTTAATAAAATGTTTGGTATAAAATAGGCGTTATTGACTGCAAAAACAGTTGGTTATAACGAATGTCCTTAAAAACCATTAAGGATTGCATATTGCTGATAGTTTTGGTCGGAAGACCGAAGCTGAAAAAATTTTACTTTGCACTTCGAACTTCTTCCTTCTGACCAAAAATATTTTAAAACTAACTTAAAACAGCAGATTATACTTTTCTCTAAAACATAACCTTTTTTGTTAGATGAGATATTACTAAAAAATTATAACCCTAACATACCTTCTTTTAAGCTATCCTGAGCTGGTTTTTTACCAATCCAAATTCCAAACAAACCATTTTTAAACGGTAATCCTTCTATAGTTTTAGAAAATTTATCATTTTTATAAATTTTTACTCCAGTTCCGGGAATATAGATCATATCAAATATATCACCATCTTTTATTTCTTCTTTAAAAACACCAATAAATGCCTCAATTTCAGTACTAAATGAGCTCAATTCATTTCCAAGAGATTTTTTAAATCCTTCTCTTGTAGAATCTTCCATTTTTTGACTGGTAATCATTGATGAAATTATGTGTAAACGAATAGCCATTGGTTTATCTTCTGATAAAACTTTGGCTGCATCTGTGGTTTTATCTTGTAGATACAGACCTCCAACATATAGTTTAAGAAAATATTTAGTTCTTATTCCTGCTCCGTTTAATACTAAATCGTTGTCTCCTGCCTTTATTGTATCTGGCATTGTAATTCCACCAATTTCTAAATCTCCTGAAGTAAAGGATATTAGCATAAAGGCAATAGCAAATAATGATAATTTTTTGAACATAATTATTGTTTTTAAGATTGATGTGCTAATGTAGCAATTTTTTTATTAAAAAACCTTTGCAAAAAACCTCTTTTGAAAAGTTCTCTGCTAGTTTTAGTTAAAATGTAAAAACTATAAAATTACAGATTTACTCTTTCTTTTTATATGCTCGTATGTGGGCATCTAAAAATATGGTATCTGTTACTACAAATCCTTCCTCCTCTTCTTTGGGCCATGGATTCTTAGCCGATCCATAAAAAATCCCCCAATCCGTACGATCTATGATAATGGTTTTTGTATTAAAATAGAGACTATCATTTTTCACTTCAATTGTACCTTCAAAATCATAGCAAATACCAGTATCAAAGATTATAAAATCTCCCATTATTTTGTAATTATTATCACTGATTTTAACAAAACTGTGCGATTCAAAATGCGATTCAGGGTATTCTTTGGTGTTAAAAATCTCAATAGATTTTAATACATTTTGAAGTGTGCCTTGCAGTAATTTATTATCAATATCTGTATTGATAATACTCATCATATCTATAGTAAAATTTGCTTTTATTGGATTCTCGTCCTTATCTAAAATTATTATGCCTTTTTTAAATTTCATAAGGCCAAAATGAGCACAATTCCAATGTATCTTGCTTTGTGCAGTATCTAAAATATAGGTATTATATTCAATTTGCTGTATTTCATTATTTGGTTTAGAAGCAAAAATAAACAACCAAAAAGCGGCAACTAAAATAAAGATCTTATAAAAAATAGTTAATCGCATTGTTGTGATTATTTTAGTTTTCTTCTTAATTTATTATTCTTTAATTTTAAAGCTTGCAACATGCAATCTACTGATTGTCAACTACTTTGTATCTTGCCATACGCCTGTTGCCAATCCGTTTTCATCAATAAACTCCTCAATTTCTTTTGGTATATTTATAGCTCCTTTAAAATTTGTGCTTTCAAACTCTGTTCCAAAAAAATTACATCCTTTTAGATCAGCTCCTCTAAGATCAGTACCTTGTAAATGTCCTCCTTGAAAATTGGCATACCATAATCTAGAATTAACAAATGATGATTCTTCCAAACCGGCACCTGTAAAATCAGCATATGAAAAATCACAACTATCTAATTTAGATTTTATAAGTACCGCCCTAAATAATTTTGCTTTTATCCCAACAGAACCTGTTAAATCACTTTCTAAAAATTCTGAATCTTTCATCAATGCTCCTGAAAAATCACAATTACGCATCGTAGTAAAATGACCTTCCATTCCAAACATGTTGGCACCTCTAAAATTTGAATTTGAAAGCGGCACATGGTTAACCTTTACATGAAACAATCTGCTTTGTTGAAAATTAATACTATCCATAATTGAACCATCAAAAATCGTCCATCTAACATCAGCTACTCTAAAATCTGATTTGCGATAATCCCCATCCATACAACGACCGGAACGTATCGATGCCCCTCTAAAATCTCCTTCAATTACACTCACTTTAGGCCAATAAACTTCATCTAATGAATCTCTTCTAAAATCATCACCATCTTGAGGAATTGCAATTATACCTTTATATCTCTCTTTTCCATTAGAGAGAAAGGTTTTTTTATCAATTATTGCATGCAACTGATCTGGTTCTAAAAATACTGCCAGCTCAGGTAAGTCTGTTGTATCTGGTTTATTAGGAAATAGCTGACTTGTTCCTGATGCGCTTCGAAAAGAACACGAAAATAAAAAATTTAAGATAATTATAATTATTGCAATTTGTAAGATGCTTTTCATACTCTAAATTTATATATCAATACGCAATAGTAAAATCTCATTACCAACTATACAACATCATTTCTATTAAAATATCTATTCCCTAAAAAGGCAAACAGAAAGCCTAACAAGATAGGATATAATATTGAAAATGCAATAAAAACACCTCGGTTTACAGTATCTAAAACATAGTAAGATGCTGTTCCCATTACTGTAAGTTGCGGATCAAAAAGAATCAAACTTCCTGTTCGAAATACCTGTAACGGATTTAACATACCTAAACCTATTATCAAATCAGGATTACCACGCATTCTCAACATAATTCCTATTAAAATCAGATCAATAAATGCAACCAGAAATAACCAGATAATAAATGCGGTACTAACTGCAATATCCTGTGATGAAGCTCTGGCAGAGATATACATACTCAAGCCTAAAAAGAAAAACACTAAGGATGCTAGCAAAACGCTATACAAGAAAAATAAGTCCCACGGCACATCAATATTGGTAATTAGAGCCCATAAAACAGCACCGAGCAAAGCAATAAAAACAGGTGTGTAAATAATTAAAAAGCGACCTATAAGTTTCCCCCAAAAATAACTACTAAAAGAAATGGGCAATGAAAGTATATACTCCATCACACTATTTTCTCTATCTCCTACCACTGAACGAACCGTTGAAATAAGTACATAAATTGGCAAAATTGCCATACTGATTTGCATAAAAGTAACCATTAACCTACTCAAACCAACAAATCCTATAATTTGTGATTCGGTTATACCCGATGTAAACATT